>DFYG01000034.1 GCA_002382605.1 Synergistaceae bacterium UBA4088
TGCATCCAGAAGCCAAAGGATTCCTACATCGGCAGGATCTTCACGACCGGGCTCGTTGCATGGCCCGGGGCGAAGCACATCGGGCCGGAGAAGGATTTCACCCCGGTCATCGAAGCGGCACTCGCGGCTCCCGGCTTCGACGCGGAAGCGAAGGAACACTTCGTCACGGTTGGTTTCGGGCACGAGG
This sequence comes from Synergistaceae bacterium UBA4088, assembly GCA_002382605.1. Taxonomy (GTDB): domain Bacteria; phylum Synergistota; class Synergistia; order Synergistales; family Thermovirgaceae; genus UBA2252. Next base: position 188 of record DFYG01000034.1, read on the forward strand.
CGGTTATGTCCGTGGCGGGCAAGGTCATCGAAATGGTAAAGGCAGGGAAGATACGTCACTTCTTCCTGGTTGGAGGCTGCGACGGCGCTAAATCGGGTCGCAACTACTACACCGATTTCGCGAAGCAGATTCCGGAGGACTGCGTCATCCTGACCCTGGCCTGCGGCAAGTNNCCGCCGTCAAGATCGCACAGGCGCTCGCGGAGGCCTTCAAGACGGATATTAACGGGCTTCCGCTTTCAATTATACTCTCATGGTATGAGCAGAAGGCAGTCTGTATCCTGCTTTCGCTCCTGTTTCTCGAGGTGAAGAACATCAGGCTGGGTCCCACGCTTCCGGCTTTCGTCAAGCCGCCGGTGCTTGAGTTCCTGCACGAGACATTCAACCTTATGCCGATAACGACGCCCGAGGAGGATTTGAAGGCGATACTTGGGAAATAAGGGCAAAGGCATGAGAAGAGGATCGTGAGACGGAGGACGGGAGAGAAGAACAAGGAGATCAAGTGCGTGAACGGTGTGGATAAGCGATGATGCAGGAAACAGGAAATAAAGGGTGTAGATAGAGAATGTAAAACCCGGGAGGAGAGGATGCTTCTCTCCTCCCGTATCTGGTGAGGTGAAGTTATGAAGAATATCATCCAGATATCCGAGGCATCATCGCTTGCCCTTCACGGCATGTGTCTCATTGCTGCGAACGGGCGGAGAATGAGCATCCACGAAATAGCCGCCGCAACAGGCGCTTCGGAAGCCCACCTTTCAAAGGTTTTTCAACGTCTCGTAAAAGAAGGAATGGTCCGCTCCATCCGTGGGCCCGGCGGAGGTTTTGACCTGGCGAAACCCCCGGAAAGCATCACACTTCTCGATATATACAGTGCCATAGAGGGCATGCCATCTACGGACACCTGCCTGCTTCACTCCGGGTCGTGCCCCTTCAGGACCTGCCTCTTTGGTGGTTTTATCGGAGATCTTACGGAACGATTTCTCGGATATCTCGGGGATACCACCCTTGCCGACATTTGCTGTAAGGACGGCACTTCTTTCGTGCCGAAACCGGAGTGATCTTTGTGATAACCTGTAACCCGGGAGTTTTTTGCTTGTGGCTTTGACGGGTGTCCAATTACATTTTTCTGAAAAAATAGAGGGAGAACACACATGGATGAGAAATCTTTTTACAGGATGACAGCACAGGAAGCTCTCGAAGCCCTTGGTTCCAGCGAGAAGGGACTTTCCCGGGCTGAGGCGGACAAACGCCGTGAAGAATATGGTTCCAACGATATAACGTCAGATGTTTCCACTCCCAAGTGGCTTCTTTTCCTGTCTCAGCTGAAAGATCTTCTGGTGCTCGTTCTTATTTTCGCGGGGTTCATATCGTTCGCCATCGGCAGCGTGCGGGACGGCACCGTGATGTTCGTCATAGTTCTGATCAACGCTACGATAGGTTTTGTCCAGGAGTACAAAGCCGGCAAGATCCTGGAAAAACTCAAGGAACTTATCAAATCTCCCGCAAGAGTAAGGGTCGACGGTGAACTGTCCGAAGTGTCCCAGTCGAGGCTTGTCCCGGGCGACATCCTGCAGATAGAGGCAGGGGACAAGATTCCCGCGGATATCCGCGTACTTGAGGCCTTCAACCTTCGTGCAAACGAATTCTCACTGACAGGAGAATCGACATCGCAGGAGAAAAAAAGCAATGTCATCAAGGAAGATGCGATCCTGGCAGACAGGGAGAATATGCTCTACATGGGAACGACAGTGGCGACCGGAAGTGCTCTGGGGGTTGTCGTCCGCACCGGAATGCGCACAGAAATGGGAAAGATCGCGAATATGACGCAGGATACGATGGCCGTAAAGTCGCCGCTTCAGGTAGAGCTGGGCGTTCTTGCCAAATGGCTTACTGCGATCGTTATCGTTATAAGTGCCGGATTGTTCGCAGTTGCCCTCTGGCAGGGTTTCGGGTTCTTCATGAGCATGGTCTATGCCCTTGGTGTTGCGGTCGCTGCCGTTCCGCAGGCGCTCCCTGCACAGGTCACTGTGGCACTTTCGGTAACCAGCAAAAGGCTGGCCGATCGAAAGGCCATTGTCAAGAATCTCCCCTCTGTGGAGACCCTCGGATCCACAACGGTCATTTGTACAGACAAGACTGGAACGCTCACCAGGAACGAAATGACTGTTACCAGACTCTGGTTCAACGGGGAAACCTGCGAAGTCACGGGCATTGGCTATGAACCCCAGGGGCATATTCTGGACGAAGAGGGCAACCCCCTGCAGCAGGAACGTTTAGATAAAGTTGAGATAATGCTCGACGCGGCCACCATGGCATCAAATGCCGAGATACACCCGCCGGATGAAGAACATCACGGCTGGTATCCTATCGGCGACCCCACCGAAGCGGCCCTTATAACGCTCTCCACCAAGGCCGGTACCCGCAGCCCGAAAGAGGACGAGGAGAATCCTGAACTTTATGAATTCCCCTTCGATTCAGAGAGGAAGTTAATGAGTTCGGTGCGCAAGTTCGGAGACCGTCGCGAATTGGCCATGAAAGGGGCCACCGACAGCGTACTCTCAGTGGCGAAGTTCATATACCGTGACGGCAGGTCGGTCCCCATTACGGAGGAAGACCGTAAGCAGATAAAAGAGCTCAATGAGAAATGGTCAAAGAACGCACTGAGAGTCCTTGCCATTGCATTCCGCCCCCTTGATGAAAGCGGGCAGGATTACGTGCTGGAAGAAGTAGAAAAAGATGTCGTGTTCCTGGGAATGGTCGGGATGATCGATCCGCCCAAGGAAGGTGTCCGTGAGGCAGTAGCGGACTGCCGCCAGGCCCGGATCAGGATAATCATCATGACGGGCGACCATGCAATAACTGCACAGGCTGTTGGAAAAGAGATAGGTCTTACCGACGGGGAGGATCCCCCTGTCTTTACAGGTGCAGAGATGGAAGCCATGGATGACGCCGGGCTTACCAGGGTTCTTCAGGCATCAGATTCCATGATCTTCTCAAGGGTGGCACCCGAAGATAAGCTTCGCATAGTAAAGCTTCTTGAGGCGCAGGGAGAGGTTGTCGCCGTTACGGGTGACGGTGTCAACGACGCTCCGGCCCTCAAGCGCGCGGCTATCGGTGTGGCCATGGGGCTTACAGGAACTGATGTGGCCAAGGAGGCAGCGGAAGTCGTACTCCTGGATGACAGTTTCCCGACCCTTGTGGAGGCTGTCCGGGAAGGGCGGACGATCTACAGTAATCTCAGAAAAACCGTACTTGCCTCTTTGACGACCAACATGGCCGAAATGGCTGTGGTGCTGCTAGGCCTTGCGGCGGTAGCAATGGGGAACTGGGCGATCCCTATCCTGGCCATCCAGATCCTCGCCATCGACCTGCTCGCAGAGATCATGCCTCTTACCTTTCTCACATTCGACCCGCCTGATGACAACATCATGCAGATGCCTCCGCGGGATAAAAATACCCATATTATGGATCTGTGGAGTTCCCTTGAGGTGCTCTTTCTCGGTTCGGTCATCGGCCTCCTTGCCTTTCTGAATTTCGCATTTTTCATGTCAAGGCAAGGTGTCGTTATTTCGCCCGATATGATGGGATCTCCGCTGTTCGGAAGAGCTACAGCGATAACCTATCTTACGATCGTCTTTTGTCAGTTCGTCAACATTCTCTCCCGACGTTATGAGTACAGCAGCCTGTTCAACCTCAATATCTTCACCAACAGGATTCTTTTAGGTTCTATTGCTTTTTCAATTCTGATGGTCTCCATAGGCATCTATGGGCCGATCATCAGCGATTTTCTGGCCTTCAGGGGGCCGGGTCTGAGCGACTGGTTCTATATCCTGGGTGCCGCCGCTGTCTACCTGGCGGTGTTCGAAACACTCAAGCTCATAAAGAGGGTCCGCAAAGGAAGGGTGCCTCAGCGGGGATGAAAACCAGCACCTGGTTCCAGAACAAGTGGGATTCCTTCAGATCCAATTTCTGGCTTCTTCCGGCCATGATGTCGACTGGCGCCATGGTGCTCTGCCTGGTTCTGCTGTCTATCGACAGAAGGATCGGTTTCATATTGCCTTTTACAGGTGCAGGAAGTCTCAACTCCATGCGATCCATACTGGCCGTTCTCATCGGTGCTCTGGTCACGACGCTCAGTATTGCCTTCTCCAGCACCGTCGTCGTGCTCACTTTGGCCGCTTCCCAATTGGGCCCCAGGCTTCTGCGGATATATGTCCGAGACAAAAGCAACCAGGTCCTCATAGGCATTTTTTCCTCGGCGGTTTTCTACAATCTGACGGCCCTCTTTGTCGTTGGAAGGCTCGATGATTCCGGAGGCGTCCCGAACCTGACGATACTGGGAGCCTTCGGCATGACGTGCGCGGCCCTTTTCGTGCTGATCTATTTCATTCACCAT
>DFYG01000172.1 GCA_002382605.1 Synergistaceae bacterium UBA4088
GCGACCCCGAGAAGTATCGAGGCATGTGCGTCGTGTCCGCATGCATGCATTACACCGTTGCAGGTGGATTTCCAGGGGTCGTTCACGGACTCGTCGAGAGGCAGGGCATCTATATCGGCGCGAATGGCTATAAATGGGCCGTCCGCTTTCCCCGCAATATCCGCGACCACTCCCGAGCCGGTGTTGTCGAAACCCCGCCGGATATTCTCGTACCCGAGTCCGGAAAGGACCGATTCGATAACCTTCGATGTCCTTTCCTCTTTCCATGAGAGTTCCGGGTGCGCATGGAAATCGTGACGGAACTCTATGACTTTCGATTCAAACTCCTTGGCTAGATCCCGGATCTTCTCAAATTCCACCAGTATCAGCTCCTACTGCCTAGAAAAGCTTCACGAGGAAGCCGGCGAGGAAGACGGAAGCTATCGTAACGGTAGTGAATCCCGATACGAGCATCTTGGGCAAGATCCCCGTGAGAACGAACTCCCTCTCTTCCGGCGTCTCTCCCATGGCATTGGCGACTTCCTGGGAAACGATGAAAGTGCCCGGAAAACCGAAAAGGCAGCATACACTGACGGCCAGGCACATTTCCCAGGAGTATTTGAAAATTTTCGATGAGATCAGGGCCACAATGACAATACCTACCAGGGCCACCGCAAAGGAAATCACGACAGGAACGATAAGGGACAGGACCATCTCCGGGGTCGCCTTGTTGAGGCTCATGAATATGGGGACCAGGAGCGCAAAAAGGGCGAGGCCTGTCGCATTTGCCTTGTCCAGGATCTTGTTCTCGAGCAGTCCGGCCTCGTAGAAGATGATGCCGAAGAAGAGCGCCATCACGAAACTGTTGATGACTCCGCCCAGCATTTTTGCGACAAAAACGGCAAGCCATCCCACGAGCATGGCCTTCATGAGGAGAATGAAGGGAGTCTGAAGGTCCTTGGGAGTTTCCGGGAAAATTCTCCATGCGGGCTTTCCCTCGACGGTTTCGCTTTTTGCATCTTTCTTCTCCGCAACCGTCTCTCCACCGAGGAAACGGGCGCGGAGGCGGCGTCCCTCCCTCGACAGGCAGAACGAAGCTATCGGCAGGCCGACGAAGTTCTGCAGTACAAGGAGAAGGGTAAGAAAGACCAGTACCGTATCAAGACCCTTTGCCTTGGCGGCCTCGCTCATGATAAGAGTCGCCACCACTCCGCCCGATATCGGTCCGGCCGCCGGAACGGCAAAATCCTTGCCTATCAGGGGAGAACCTATGATGAACAGGGCGGCTGATGCCGCGATTATGGCCGCGAGAGCGATAATGACAGTCTTCCACTCTTCCTTGAGATCCTTGAGCTTCATCAGTGTCCCCATATGGACCATAAGCATGGGGATGAGCGCTATGGCAAACTTCACGATCACGGCATCCTCGAAAAGCGTCTTGGGTATGCCAAACCAGAATCCCACCATAAAGATGATTCCCGAAACAAAGAGCATTGAAAAAATCGCCTTTGTCTTTTGTGCCACGAAATCGCCGATCGCATAGACTATGGCGATTACCAGAAGCGCCGTTACTGCGGACATATTCGATTCCTCCCCTTGGACGGAATAAAACCGGAAACAGTCGCCCCGGCTTTTTCTAAATGCCCCTAATTATAACAATATGGCAACGCAATAAATAGATGTTTTGTTTTCTAGCCAGATAGGAAACCATTCATCCAGATGGCGGCCATGCCCGTTCAAATATCCTTGCCCATCATAACCAGGGAGTCCTTGCGGAAGAAATCGGTGAAGTCGCATTTCTCGTAACACCTCATCGCGCGGCTGTTGAAGCTGCGGACCTTCAGTTCAAGCCGCTTGGCTCCTAGCCTGTCCCTGGCATACTCCTCCAGAAGTGCTATCATCCGCTGCCCCGCGCCCCTGCTCCGATGTTCCGGGGCGATGTAGAGGAAACGGACCATTCGCGTTGCGGGGTTTTCCGCCCTGTCCAGGGCTGCATGTCCGATAAGGATCTCTCCTTCATGAACCAGGAAGGAGATCGCGCCTTTTTCCGGGTCGAGGACCTGCTGCCACTGCTCGTGGTCGAACGGCCAATGCGCCACGGGCCAGACAAGATCGAGATCTTCCGGGTCGCTTATCAACTCTTCCATAACTGCCGTATTCAAAGGAATATTCTCGACGATCTTCATGCCTGGTCAGCCCTCCCGCATGTTTTAGGGCACTCTCTTACCACAGTGTAGGTTTTCCTGGAAGATATGGAACCAGAACGTTTCAAAACCAGATCATCCACCACGGGGGCCGCGGACAAGGTCCCGGAGTTTCTGCGGGAGAAGAACTTTTTATTGTGTTTCTCAGAGATTCCCTGCTTTCCTCGCCTTCCAGGGTGCCCAAATCGCAGATTGCCGATGTCGGGTACTTGGTGTATTTTACTAATTGGCTGAATTAAAGAGAACTGAAAAGAAAACAGAGTGTCGGACAAACCTTTGAACCTGTCCTGATAATTGGAGTTCCTTCGGGTCAGAGTCTTATTAAGCCTAAAGCCCATATCGCTTAATAACGACATG
>DFYG01000044.1 GCA_002382605.1 Synergistaceae bacterium UBA4088
CTCCCGCCTGTATAAAACCCCCGTATACCCCGATGCAGAAGAACAACAGCCACTTTGTCCAGGCAGGCAGGTTTGATCTCCGGTTAGTTTCCCACATTCGGGGTCTGGCAACGAGCAGCACCGCCATGAGCGATATGATCAGGGCTATGGCGATCTTGAGGAATCGCTCGTCGATCTGTACCGCCAGCAGTGTCCCCCCAATGGCGCCTAAAGACGCTGGAATGGCCAGTGACAGTGACTCCCTGATCGAAAGAACCTTCTCCTTTCTGAACTGCCAGACCGCGACAGCGTTCTGGAGAAGAATGGCGACCCGGTTCGTGGCATTGGCGGAGGAGGCGTCAAGACCGAGAAATATCAGAAATGGAAGGCTGAGCAGCGAACCGCCCCCCGCAACAACATTGAGGAAACCTGTCACGAACCCCAGAACTCCTGTCAGAATCAGCATCAAAAAAGACAAAGCACTGCCTCCCCGATCATTCGAATTGGTGCCAGGCGANNCCAAAGGGAGGGATGCCCGATGCGTTACGCAGTGACGGATGACATGGCTTTTCTTCGCTTGAGCGACGGTGAAGAGCTGCACCGTTCCATCTCGGCCGCATGCGAGGAGTACTCCATCGATTCAGCAGTGATCCTCGGGGGCCTGGGAATGGCACAGGATATCACGTTCGGCTGGTACACCGGCGCGGAGTACGTCAGGGAACGTCTGGAAGGAACTTTCGAACTGACAGGGCTAAGCGGAGACATCAGTATCCGGGAGGGGGTTATCTACCCCCACCTGCACGCGGTCCTTAACGGAATGGACCACAGGCCCTTCAGCGGACATGTTCTCAAGGTCGTCACGTTCCACAATCTGGAAGTATTCATCAGGCCCCTGAGATCCATCAGGCTGAAACGGGAATTCGACGGATGGCTTGAGGCGATAGTCCCGGAAAAACGCTAGGTCTGCTTCTTTATGTCACCCTTGCTCCCGAAGGTATAATTCTGCAGGGTCCGGGGGTCAACGGGGAAAAAAGCGTGATCTGTCCCTGCTGCCGCCCATACGGTGGAAAATTCGAAAAGATCTTCATCCAGCAGCGCCAGAGGCCTGTCGGGAAAACCGACCGGCGGCACGCCGCCAACCGTGAAACCGGAGTAATCGAACACCCAGTCGGGTTTAGCCATCGAGACCCTCTTCGCTCCGAGGAGGGTCCTGATCTTTTTCAGGTCGATCCGGTTAGGGCCGGACATGAGCGCTATCACCGGCTTCCCGTCCGCGACGAGCACCAGGGTCTTGAGTATCTCTTCGGGAGGCGCACCCACAGTTCTTGAAGCATCGTCGACCGTCCTGATGGTTTCCTCGCTGAAGACAATATCCCCTTTGTGACCGGCCTCTTCGAGGAACTTCCTGACCTTATCGACCGGGTCGGAAGTCACGTTTCCTGTACTTGCCGCACTATCCGTCATTTTTGCTGTTTCTCCTTTTTGTTCATTCCGGGATAGGTCATCCTGTATATGTGCCGGTTAGCCATGACCTGCCTCACGAATTCCCGCGTCTCCCCGAAGGGGATGTCCTCTATCCACTCCTCGATGGTCCCTTTTTGCGGAAGCCATTTGCCCACTGAACCCTGCCCGGCGTTATATGCGGCGATAGCCCACTCTATGCGATCGAACATCTTCATCAGCCTCGAGAAGTGATGTGTGCCCAAAAGGATGTTCTTCGAGGGATCGAAATAGTCTCCATCCTTTTCCCCCAGCATTTTCGCGTTCTCCCTGGCGGTGGGGGGCATGAGCTGCATCAGACCCATAGCGCCTACCGGGCTTACCGCCTCTTCGTCGAAGGCGCTCTCCCTTCGCATGATCGACCAGACATCGATCGGATCGACACCGAAACGGCCGGCTGCCGCCAATACTTCGCTCTCTCTGGCCAGGGGATACAGAGCTTCCAGGAGAGGCACAGGAACAGTCTTGAACCCCGGGATCATCTTCGCCAGCGGAACCGCATCCATGAATGCCCCTCTCGCGTCCCTCATCCAGAGTGCAAGACGTGCCGCGGCGAATCGCCCGGCCGGATCATCGGAACCGGCTAGTTCCATCCGGGCGTAGATGACGAAACCCCAGTCGGAGAGCTCGCCCCCGGCGCCGGAGAGGGATTCAGGAACGCTGTTCGTCAAGGGAACCGGCCCATCAGGAAAAGCGAGGAATGTGTAGTAGTCGATGGGATAGTTGGTCTTGAGCCTTTCGTAGAGAGCAGACGCTGTTCTCGTGTCACCCTGTTTTGCGCTTGCCCGTGCGGCCCAATAGAGGAGCCGCGATTCCTGCCTTTTGTCGTTTCCTGCCTCAAGCGCCTTTGTCCATGCTGAATCCGCCGCTCTTGCATTGCCGTGCTTCCAGGCCGTCCAGCCCTTTTCCCAGAGGACCGAGCCCGCGAATCTGCTTTTGGGGAACCTCTCCAGAAGCATCTGTTCCATGGCCAAAGCCATCGCGTCGTCGTTCCTGCTGGCAAATATGTCTACCAGTTCCGATATCGAAGCGGCGGCAGGATCGTCAGGCCCCGACATGGCGATATCCGAAAGCGCTTCCATTGCGATCCTGTTACCTTCCAATGCCAGTCTTGAGATTGATTCCACGGAAGATTGTCCGTATCCCTGATCCCCGGTTGCGAGGGTTTTCCACAGCATNNCCCTGATCACCAGTTGCGAGGGTTTTCCACAGCATGACAGCCTCATCGGACCTGCCGAGCCTCGCGAGAGACCTTGCGCGGTAAAATAAAGCCCTCCCGAAAAGCCGGTCACTCTCCGGAACTCTTCCAAGGTGTTTAACTGCCTGTTCAAGATCACCGGAGAAGAATGCGGCATAACCTATGGGAAAGGCAGTCCGGGGGTCATCAGCATCTGCTGCCTCCCGTATGATCTTCAGCGCGCCCCTGTGGAAAGGAGCCAACTCGAGCAGGGCCAGGGCGTCCTCAACACGAGGAGCCGGAAGCTTGATCAGCGCTTCCAGGGCCTGGCGTTTCAGCCCCGGGTCACGAGTCCTTTCCGCCATGGCCCTGAACCAGCCCCCGGCCTCGGATCCGTTCCCCTCACTCAGAGATATCCGGCCGAGAGCATAGGCCACGTAAGGTGAGAGGAACCACTCCTCCACATTCCACAGTGAGAGAGCAACTTCGCGGGCCTTCTGAGGGTTCCCGGTCCTTTCGAAACCAAGAGCAATAAGCATATCGGCAAAGGGACGCATCTTCTCGGGGAGGGTGTTCCTCTCCTCGAGAAATACCTCCAGTGCCGGGGCCCATTTCCCCTGAAGCCAGAGAGCATTGGCATACAATACCCTGTCTCTCGAAGATGATCCGCTCCCCTGGGACCTGATCTCCTGTTCCAGCGCCTTCCACTGCCTGGACCAGAAGAACTCCTCCACTTTGGAG
>DFYG01000123.1:0-5582 GCA_002382605.1 Synergistaceae bacterium UBA4088
AAGGGGCGTTCCCAGGACGCTCACGAGGCCATCAGGCCCACGGATGCGACACTGGCTCCCGATTCCATCAGGGGGAGTCTCTCGCCGGATCAGTTCAAACTTTACGACCTGATCTGGCGCCGGTTCATCTCGGGCCAGATGAGCCCGGCAAGGATAGCCAGGAGCACGGTCGAGGCCCGGAGCGGAAGGGTAGGGATGCGCCAGTCCGGGGCCAGCGTCATCTTCGACGGCTGGGGGGCGGTATGGCCTCTGGAGATGAAGGACGATATCCTTGGCCCCGCTGTCGAGGGCGAGAAGCTTGAACTGCTCGACATCCAGAAGGAGCAGCGCTTCACGAAGCCCCCAGCCAGGTACACCGACTCCGGCCTCGTGAAGGCGCTGGAGGATGAAGGCATAGGCCGCCCGTCGACCTACGCCTCGATCGTGCAGACCCTCTACGACAGGAGATATGTCAACCGGAACGAGGAGAAGCGCCTCGAACCAACGCCGCTCGGGCGCATTGTGGACGGATTCCTTGAGGCCCACTTTCCGGGGATCGTAGACAAGGCATTCACCGCGGGTATGGAGAGCGAACTAGACGGCATAGAGGATAGCGGAAGGCAATGGAGGGATGTCGTCCAGGCTTTCTGGGGCGATTTCTCGGCGGCGCTTGGCGAGGCCGAGGCCAGAGCGGAAAAGGTCCCGCCGCCGCCCCCGGAGTTCATCGGGGAGGACTGCCCTGAATGCGGATCACCCCTTGTCAGGAAATCCGGACGTTTCGGCGACTTCATCGGCTGTTCGGCCTTTTCCGACCCTGATAAGAAGTGCGGTTTTACGCGGCCTATCCTTAAGAAGACAGGAGTCTTCTGCCCCAAATGCGGCGAGGGCGATGTTGTCATGCGGCGGGGCAAGGGCGGGAAGACCTTCTACGGGTGTTCAAGGTACCCGGAGTGCGATTTCGTGTCGTGGTCTCCCCCCACAGGGGAAAAGTGCACCTCATGCGGCGGGGCTGTCGTGACTAAGGGGAAGGGCGGGGACAAGGTCTGTTCCTCGTGCGGAGCCGCGGAGGCTCCGGCCGGTGAAGATGGATCCTGACCGGCAGTACGTAACGGTCGTCGGCGCGGGCCTGGCCGGCTGCGAGGCCGCGTGGCAGATCGCCCGCAGGGGAGTCCGGGTACATCTTGTCGAGATGCGTCCCGAAAAGAGCACTCCCGCCCACAGGACCGGCGGTTTTGCGGAACTTGTGTGCAGCAACTCCCTGGGTGCGGAGGTCGTAACGAGCCCCGGGGGGATACTGAAAGCAGAACTGGATGCCCTTGGCAGTCTCATACTCGCATGCGCCCGTGAGTCGAGGGTCCCCGCAGGCAGGGCACTTGCGGTCGACCGGGACAGTTTCTCCTGCCGCGTGACGCGAACCCTCACGGAAGACCCCCTCGTGACCATTGAAAGGCGTGAAGTGACATCCCTGCCTTCAGGCCCCGCGATAATCGCCACCGGCCCGCTCACAAGCGATGCGATGGCAGCGGCTCTCTCGGGCCTGGTGGGGAATGACTTCCTCGCTTTCTTCGATGCCGTCTCCCCGGTCGTTACCGCGGGGTCGATAGACATGTCCCGGGCGTTCAGGGGGAGCCGCTACGGGAAGGGCGACGACTACATAAACTGTCCCATGTCCAGGTATGAGTACGAGGCTTTCCAGAAGGAGCTGTCACTGGCCGAATGTGCTCCGAGGCACGATTTCGAGAAGGACGACCGTTACTTCGAGGGCTGCCTTCCCGTTGAGGTGATAGCGTCGAGGGGGACGGATACGCTCCGTTTCGGCCCGCTGCGGCCCGTCGGGCTGGAAGATCCCGCGACTGGAGAGAGGGCGTGGGCCGTGGTTCAGCTGCGCCAGGAGAACAGCGAGGGGACGCTCTTCAACCTCGTCGGATTCCAGACCAACCTGAAATGGCCCGAGCAGGAGCGGGTCTTCCGGATGATACCCGCGCTCCGGGATGCCGAGTTCGTCCGCTTCGGGGTCATGCACAGGAACATCTACGTCAATGCCCCGAAGGTGCTGGACCCTTTCCTCAGGCTGAACGCCGGAGGGAACCTCTTCCTGGCAGGCCAGATAACCGGAGTGGAGGGGTATATGGAGAGTACCGCCATGGGAGCCGTCACCGCCCTGAATGCGGTCGCGCTCCTGCACGGGCTGGACATGCCGGTGTGGCCCCGGGAGACCGCGATCGGGTCGCTCCTGAGCCATCTTTCTGATCAGCAGCCCCGGTCCTTCCAGCCTATGAACGTGAACCTAGGGCTATTCCCCGCGCTGTCGGAGAGGATCAGGAAGAAGACCGAGAGGTGCGAGATGCACGCCCGGCGGTCAGCGGAGGCCATGAAGATTTTCCTGGACAATTTGCCCCCACTTCTGAAAAATATTCAGACCAAACAGATATCTTCAGAAAATTGTGGTTAATCACTCTCAAAATGTTACAATATCGGACATGACAGGGGACGCACTCTCTTCCGCGATCGATATCTTTCTTAAGGATCTGCGCTCAGGACGTGGGAGATCCGGGCACACGACGGTCAACTATGCCGTCGATCTCTCCCAGTTCGCGGAGTACCTTTCGGGTCTCGGTGTTGAAACCCCGGGAGGGGTCCAGACCACGCACGTCAGGAGCTTTCTGAGGGACGTGGTCGGCTTCGGGTACGCCCGGAGCTCCGCCGCCCGCAAGCTTTCGGCCATAAAGAGCTGGTTCCGCTTTCTGCAGGAGCGCGGGGAGATCTCCCGCAACCCGGCAGGAGGAGTACGCGGTCCGAGGCTCCCGTCCAGACTCCCGCGGGCGATATCCCGCGAGGAGATGAACCTCCTTCTGGAGAAGGGGCCCTGGGGTGATGATGCCCCCAGAGATCTCGCAGTCCTGGAACTGATGTACGGCTCGGGTCTTCGCATCGCGGAGACCGCCAGCCTGAAGTGGGAGCAGGTCGACCTCGCCGAAAGATGGGTAAGGGTTTTCGGCAAGGGTGAAAAAGAGCGCCTGGTACCCATGGGAAGATACTCGGTCCGCGCCCTTGAGGCATGGAGGGGCGTTTCGGCTCAGGGGTCCGGTTTTGTCTTCCCCGGTGCCGGCGAAGGCCCGATAACGGTACGGACCCTCCATCGCGTGGTGAGAAGGGCGGCCGCCCGTGCCGGACTTTCAGGCGTAACGCCCCACGTCCTGCGGCACAGCTTCGCGACACACATGCTGGAGGGCGGGGCGAACCTCAGGGTCCTTCAGGAGCTCCTGGGGCACGAAAGCCTTGTCACGACGCAGAAGTATCTCAGGATCACGACGGAACAGCTGCGCCGGAGCTATACTTTGGCCCATCCGAGGGCAGGGAATGGTGATGAAAATGATGAAGGGAACGACGATCCTCTGCGTTCGCAGGAATAACAGGGTGGCGATGGCCGGGGACGGCCAGGTAACGCTTGGAGACCAGGTCATCAAGGAGGGAGCCCGCAAGGTCAGGCGGCTCTACGACGGGAAGATCCTCACCGGTTTCGCTGGGGGGACCGCCGACGCGATGACACTTCTGGAGCGATTCGAGAAGCGCCTCTCAGAGCACAGCGGGAACCTGCTGCGGGCGGCTTCCGAACTCGTGAAGGACTGGAGGATGGACCGCGCCCTCAGGAGGCTTGAGGCCATGATGCTCGTTGCCGACCTGAACACTACCCTACTTCTCAGCGGATCCGGGGACATTCTCGAGCCTGAAGGGAACGCCTGTTCCATAGGTTCCGGAGCCGGTTACGCGCTTGCCGCCGCCAGAGCCTTCCTTGAATCGCCCGAGGGCAGTGCAGATGATATCGCCAGTAGATCGCTGTCCATCGCTTCAAAGATATGTATTTATACCAACGATTCCATAACGCTGGAGGTGCTTGAAGGTTGACTGACCAAAGGGACGAGGCGTTGACTCCGAAGGTCATAGTGACCTACCTCGACCGCTACATCGTGGGCCAGGACAAGGCCAAGAGAGCCGTTGCGATAGCTCTTCGCAACAGGATCCGCCGCCGGAGGCTTCCGGAGGATATGGCCAGGGAGATAGCCCCCAAGAACATTCTCATGGTCGGACCCACAGGCGTCGGAAAGACCGAGATCGCCCGCAGGCTCTCGCAGCTCGTCCACGCCCCTTTCATCAAGGTCGAGGCGACCAAGTTCACCGAGGTGGGTTACGTGGGCAGGGATGTCGAATCCATGATCCGCGACCTGGTTGAGCACTCCGTACAGATGGTGAAGCAGCGCAGGATCGAGGAGGTCAGGGGAGAGGCCGCCGCGAGGGCCAGGGACCGGATACTGGACGCCCTGATCCCCCCGAGGAAGGTGCAGGAGAAGGTCTCCGACTTCATGCAGATGTTTTCCGGTCAGCCGCAGAAACAGGAGGCTGCCCCCACCGAGGAGGATGAGCGCGCGGAACGACAGCGGCTTTCAACCAGGGAGAAACTGGGGCAGATGCTGGACGACGGCAAGCTGGAGGGGCGCGAGGTCGAGATAGAGATCAGCGAAAACGCTCAGGTAGGCATCCCCGTTATGGGGGGGCCTGGGATGGAAGAGATGGGACAGAACATAGGAGATATGCTCAGCGGCATATTTCCGAAGAAGAAAAAACGAAAGACGGTCACGGTGGAAGTGGCCAGGAAGATCCTGCAGGCGGATGAGGCCGAGAAGCTGGTCGACCATGACGCCGCTGCCCAGGAAGCCCTGGAGAAGGCCCAGCAGGAGGGGATCGTTTTTATCGACGAACTCGACAAGGTGGCCTCATCAGGAGGCGGGCAGTCCGGCCCCGACGTCAGCCGCGAGGGTGTCCAGAGAGACCTTCTCCCGATCGTTGAGGGGTGCACCGTAAATACGAGGTATGGACCCGTCCGCACCGATCACATACTCTTCATAGCCGCCGGGGCTTTCCACAAGATGAAGCCGTCGGATCTCGTGCCCGAGCTCCAGGGGCGCCTGCCGCTGCGTGTTGAGCTCGACCCGCTGTCGGAGAGGGATCTTGCCCGCATCCTGGTGGAGCCGGAGCACAGCCTGATGGATCAGTACAAGGCTCTCCTTTCGACAGAGGATGTCGTTTTGACCTTCACGGAAGAGGCCATTGGCGAGATAGCNNACCTGCTTGAGGAGATCCAGTTCGACGCCTCGGATCTTTCCGGGCAGGAGGCGAATGTGGATGGTCAGCTCGTGCGCCAGAGACTCGAAAGGCTCGTTGCCGACACTGATGTCAGGAAATACCTGCTTTAGATCCAGGGGGTTCAGAACACAAGGCGCTTGCGCCGGTCAGGAGGGATAGAACGTGGCCATGGACACACCGAAGGAACTGATCGAATCGAGGGCCAAAATTGTCAACCCATCCGCTATGCAGGATCTCCTGGAGAAGACCCGGGCCGTACACAGGGTCCTCCAGAGCCGAAGGGATCCGAACACACCGGATTACCAGAGAATGGCCAGACTGCTGTGCGAGCTTTCCGCTGCCAACGTCTACATGATCAACCGCGAGGGAGAGATACTGGGCTACGGCTGGATCAGCGAATACGACTGCCATCTGATGGCCGACCTTCTCAAATCGGGATTCATGCCGGAAAGTTACGTGGA
>DFYG01000123.1:5627-5772 GCA_002382605.1 Synergistaceae bacterium UBA4088
GGAACTCTGGTCCTCGCGAGGTTCGGGCAGCCGTTCGACAACAGGGATCTTGTTCTGGGGGAATACCTGGCTACGGTCGTAGGGCTGGAGATACTCCACGCAAGGACAAAGTCGATCGAGGACAGGGCCCGGGAGCGGCTGGTGG
>DFYG01000123.1:5865-5992 GCA_002382605.1 Synergistaceae bacterium UBA4088
ACGTTCATCAAGGTCCTGAGCCCGCTCTTTCTAGAGGATCTTGGAGTGCTGGAGTAGGCCCTTTGACACCGTAATGTTATACTGTTGCGGATAAACCCGGAGATGTGGTTCCGGTGCATTCATAGAT
>DFYG01000136.1:0-224 GCA_002382605.1 Synergistaceae bacterium UBA4088
GTTGGAATGAAGTCCACAGCGATCCCGGTCCTGATGATCTGCGGAGCGATACTCATAGGGGTAAGGTTCGGAGGGCTCTACGGTATAGCCTGTGCCGCGGTCGGGATGCTTTCGATCACCGGGATGTCCCTGAGCGTTGATGCCTACGGTCCGATAGCCGACAATGCGGGCGGAATAGCCGAGATGAGCCACATGCCTCCCGAGGTCAGAAAGATCACGGACAA
>DFYG01000136.1:252-2367 GCA_002382605.1 Synergistaceae bacterium UBA4088
ATCGGCAAAGGCCTTGCAATAGGCTCTGCAGCTCTTACGGCGCTTGCGCTGTTCGCGGCTTATGCGACCGCAGTTGGTCTTACCGTGATCGACATAAACAATCCAAAAGTCATGGTGGGTCTTTTCATAGGAGGCATGCTCCCCTNNTGTTCAGCGCCATGACTATCCAGGCTGTTGGCAGGGCTGCCTCCCAGATGATCGACGAGGTCCGCAGACAGTTCCGCGAGATCCCCGGGATCATGGAGGGAACCGGTGAGCCGGAGTATGAGAAGTGTATCGACATCTCGACCAAGGCTTCCCTCAGGGAGATGATAGTCCCCGGATTCCTCGCGGTCCTGAGCCCTGTCGCGGTGGGGCTTGTACTCGGAGCAGAGGCTCTCGGCGGGATGCTGGGAGGATCCATCGTAACTGGTGTCATGATGGCGATCTTCATGTCCAACGCCGGAGGAGCCTGGGACAACGCCAAGAAGTACATTGAGGAAGGGAACCACGGGGGGAAGGGATCAGAGCCTCACTCCGCAGCAGTAGTCGGGGATACCGTAGGTGATCCTTTCAAGGATACAGCCGGACCCAGCCTCAATATCCTTATTAAACTCATGTCCGTTGTAGCGCTGGTGCTCGCGCCGCTGTTCTCCTAGAGTGCGGTCCCCGAACAGGGGACTGAAACTGAAGATCCTTTTAAGCTGCGCGTCGGGGGAGGGTGCCCTATGGCTCTCCCCCCGCCTGTCTTTGTACAGGGGAATAGAAAGCGGGGGTGGCAGTAATGGACCGGGACGCAGTCAGGGAGATAAAAGACAGGATCGACATCGTCGAACTCATCGGGGAAACCGTCCAGCTAAGGCGGGCGGGAAAGAGCTTTCGAGGGCTTTGCCCTTTTCACTCGGAGAAGACCCCCTCGTTCCACGTATCCACCGACCGCCAGACCTATCACTGCTTCGGATGCGGAAGGGGCGGCGACATCTATTCGTTCGTAATGGAGCGCGAGGGTCTCTCCTTTTCTGAGACCATCGCCATGCTTGCCGAAAGAGCGGGCGTAACACTGGAACGCAGGCCCGACAGGTCTGACCGGGGGAACGGTGTATCGAGGGCCATGGATTCGGCTCTTTCGTTTTTTCGGTCATCGCTTGCGGGCGCGGGGGGAGAAGGGGCCAGAAAGTACCTTGAGAGGAGAGGGATCTCCTCCGGGGACGCTGCCGGTTTCGAGATTGGCTGGTCTCCCCCGTCGTGGGATTCCCTGAAAAGGGATCTGGAGGCCGGGAAGATCCCTCTTTCAGACGCGATGGCGGCAGGATTGCTGGCTGAAAGCGACAGACGCCAGTACGACCGCTTCAGAGGGAGGATCATTTTCCCCATCCGCGACGTGCAGGGACGGCTCGTGGCCTTCGGCGGACGACTTGTCGATGGTGAAGGAGCCAAGTACATCAATAGCCCGGAGGGAGACCTTTACAGCAAGCGCAAGACGCTCTATCTCCTACACTCGGCCAAGCAGTCGATCCGGGAAAGAGGACGCTCGATCCTTGTCGAGGGTTACATGGATGCGATAAAACTCCACATGGCCGGCTTTACCGAAGCTGTGGCCTCGCTGGGAACATCACTCACCGAAGAGCAGGCGGCCCTTCTGAAGCGCTTTGCGGATCAGTGCCTTATATGCTACGACGCCGATACCGCCGGTCAGGAGGCCACGATAAGGAGCATGTACGTGCTGCAGCGCAGCGGTCTTGACATCAGGGTGGTCGTTCTTCCCGCCGGAAAGGATCCTGACGATCTTCTCGCGGAGAGTGACGGGGCGAAGCGTTTCCTTGCCCTTCTTCAGCGGTCGGAGCCGCTTCCGCTCTTTCACATCAGGGCGAAAAGGTCTGAACTGGAGGATGGATCACGGAGAACGGAAGCCCGCCGGGAGATAATACGCGGTCTCGCTGTGCTCCCCCCACTTGAGGCGAACCGGCACATATCCCAGGTGGCGCAGGGTCTCGGGATCCTCCTGCCTGAGATGCTGGATATGCTCAGGGAGGCCAGGATATCGGCCGGCAAAGAGAGAAAAAAAGGCATTTCATCTTCCGAGAGCGTATATAAAGACGGACAGGAGGGTTCGGGAAAAGAAGGGGATGTCGATCC
>DFYG01000136.1:2520-18319 GCA_002382605.1 Synergistaceae bacterium UBA4088
AAAAAACTGAAAAAAAGACTTTCTGTTCTGAAGGAGAGACATGCCCGCAAAGAAGCCTCGCCCGAAGAGATGAAGGAATATCTTGATCTGGCGAGAAGATTGAAAGGAGGAGTCGGCAACTCATGACCGATCCCGGGGAAAAGGCCGAGGAAACAGGAGCCGAGCAGATCGGAGCGGAGATAGAGTCTGACCGTAAAGAGGTCATGCGCTACATCGGGAGTTTCAAGGAACTACTCCATCTGGGCCGCGAAAAGGGTTTCGTCACCTACGATGATATCGAGAAGCATATCCCCGGAGACCTCATGAACGAGGAGACTCTGGACAGCCTTTACTTCAACCTCCAGGAGCTCGGGATCGATCTGGCCGAGGTGGAAAAACCGAGGGTCGAGGTTCACGACGAGAACAGNNCGGGAGATAGGGAAGATATCCCTTCTTAAGCCCGAAGAGGAGGTCGAACTGGCGAAACTTGTCGAAGCAGGCGATCCTGTCGGCAAGAGCAAGCTTGTCGAAGCCAACCTGCGCCTGGTCGTAAGCATCGCCAAGAAGTACANNACAGGAAGGGTTATAAATTCAGCACATACGCCACCTGGTGGATCCGACAGGCGATAACAAGAGCTATCGCGGACCAGGCCAGGACCATTAGAATTCCTGTCCACATGGTGGAGACGATCAACAAGCTGATAAGGGTTTCCCGGCAACTGGTCCAGAGGCTGGGGCGAGAACCCACTGCCGAGGAGATAGCTTTGGAGCTGGATATCGGATCTGAAAGGGTGGAGGAGATCCAGAGGATAGCACAGGAACCTGTCTCTCTCGAGACGCCGATAGGCGAGGAGGAGGACAGCCAGCTGAGCGATTTTCTCGAGGACAAGAACCTCCCGAGCCCTGAGGACGCCGCTGCCGCTCAGCTGCTTCGCGAACAGCTGGAGGGGATGCTCGAAGAACTTACGGAGCGGGAGAAGGAAGTCCTGAGGTTGAGGTTCGGCATCGAGGATGGCCACCCCTATACACTGGAAGAGGTAGGAAGGCGTTTTGGCGTGACGAGGGAGAGGATCCGCCAGATAGAGGCCAAAGCCCTCAGGAAACTCCGTCACCCGAGCCGCAGCAAGAAGCTGAGGGATTTTCTGGATTGATGGTGTCTTTTATCAGGATCATCCGTTGCGAGACAATGATGCAAATCATTTGTTATAATAATCACGGAATTTGTTCCGGGGGTCACAAACTTGCGGCTTGACCTTTTTCTCAAGGTTTCACGCATTGTCAAAAGAAGGAGTGCCGCCCGGGAGATGATCTCCCTCGGGGCAGTCCGGGTCTGCAAGGCGGTGGTGCGACCTTCGAAGGATCTGAAGCCGGGAGATATCGTCGAGGTTGCTTTCCCGAGAAAGATAGTGACCCTGAGGGTTATCTCAGTGGAAGAATCCGTGGTCAGGCGCGGAGACGGCGCGTTCGAGATCATCGAAGAAAGGGTCGTAACGGGGGATGAGCGCCCCTGGTGATCAGGCCGCCGGGCGGGGTGTCCGGGTGCTTGCGGTTTCCCGGGTCACAGGTAGATGGATCCTGATCCAGAACGGGTTATCAAGATATTTTCTAGGAGGCATGGTCAATGAGAATAGCCGAACCGACAGTCGAGCGCCTTGTGCTTTATTACCGTCTTCTCATGCAGCTGCACAACGAGGAGCGCAGGGTGGTGTCCTCTCAGGAGATAGGGGAACTTCTGGGACTGAAGGCAAGCCAGGTCAGAAAGGATCTCTCCTATTTCGGGGAGATCGGCAAACGGGGCGTAGGCTATCATGTTGATCGCCTTTATCAGCATATCAGCGGGATCCTCTCTCCCAACCGACTCTGGAAGATCGCCCTAGTCGGGGTAGGCAGGCTGGGTGAAGCTCTTCTCGGGCACAAGGCGCTCAGAAGCGACAAGTTCAGGATCGAGGCTTTATTCGATAGCGACAGTAACAAGGCCGGTACCGTGATATGCGGGGTTCCCTGTTACAACTCGGACGACATGACCGAGGTCATAAAGGAGAAGGGTATTGAAGTGCTGATCCTTACGGTTCCAGCCAATGCGGCCCAGACAAGCGTTGACAAGGCTGTGGCTGCAGGAACCCTGAGAGGGATACTGACCTTTGCAACCTCTGCGATATCGGTTCCGGATGATGTCCTTGTATATCGGGTGGATATCTCTGTGGAACTGGAAAAACTCCTTTTTTTCCTGAAGAGCGGCCTGAAATGATCAAAATTCGGAATTTCAGACCTGTTCCGCTTGTTCTGTTGTCGTGGTAGAATGTGCATTGCGAAAAAAAATCACGAATAGAATAATCATGCAGAAGGAGGCGTAGCTATTGCAGGCACAGGGCGGACTTATGGGCATGCTTTTGCCATTGGGAGTATTCGTAGTCATCTTTTATTTCCTTATCATCAGGCCCCAGAAGAAACGCCAGCGCAAGCTGGAAGAGATGATAGCATCGATCCGCCCCGGAGATCAGGTTGTAACAGCCGGGGGATTCATGGGAGTTGTCACTGGAGTCAAGGACGACAGCTTCATTCTTGAGGTCGCGGACGGAGTCAGGGTAAGGATACTCAAGGCCTCGATCCAGATGAAGAAACACGACAGCGACGCATCGGTCCCGGATGCATCCGGAAAGCCTGCAGCCTAGAGCAGAACATTTCTGCCGGGGCTGCATTGGGTCGCAACAGCGCAAGGCTTCCTCCGGAGTGGATGCCGTGCATCCGCTCCGTTTTTTTTGAGGCGTCGAATCTCTGCGCGGGCCCGGCATACCTGGGGTCCATTATTTTCATCGGTACTGGAAAGAAGGCTCCAACAGGGGAGGAAGGCAAATGCTGAAAAAGGACCGATGGCGGCTTATTCTTGTCGCGGTAGTTGTTGTGGCCGCCCTGCTCTCTGTCTTCCCGGTCAAAGGCCGTATCAGACTCGGGCTTGACCTCAAGGGAGGCGCGCACATTCTCCTCCAGGCAAAGGGTACGGAAGAAAGCCCTTTGACCGAGGACAGTGTTGAACGGCTTCTGGCCGTTCTGCGCAACAGGATCGACCAGTACGGCGTATCTGAACCAGTCATCCAGAGAGAGGGGCAGGACCGCGTTATTGTGGACCTTCCGGGGGTAGCGGATCCGGAGGCCGCTCTCGAACTGATAGGGAAGACCGCTCTCCTCGAATTCAGGCACGTATTTGAGACTACAGGTTCAGTCCCTCCGGGGCCGCAGCGGCCCAATTATGATTCGCAGGAGGAGTTTCTGGCCGCCAAGGCAAGATGGGACGAGGTCAACAGGAAGTTCGACGCGATGGCGGAGGAGATGCGCGTCCGGGCATCCGGCGACCCGGATATGATAATGTCCCGAAGTGAAGAGGGGGAGGCATATCTCCTCGGCAAGGTCTACGTAAGCGGAAAGGACCTGGTCGATGCCAAAACGAGTTTCGACAACCTCGGCCGCCCGGTGGTGACGCTGCAGTTCAGCAGCCAGGGCGCCCGTCTTTTCGATGAGGCGACTGCCGCCAATGTCGGCCGCCAGATAGCAATCTGCCTCGACGGGATTGTCATATCATCTCCGGTCGTCCAGGAGCGGATCTCAGGTGGAAGCGCGCAGATATCCGGGCGCTTCTCTTCGGCCGAGGCCCAGAGGCTTGCGATCATGCTCAGGGCTGGAGCCCTGCCTGTTGCGGTTGAAATACTCGAGAACCGATCGGTCGGCCCCACTCTGGGTTCCGACTCCATCAATTCGGGGCTTAAAGCCGGTCTTATCGGCGCCCTGCTGGTTCTTCTGTTCATGCTGGTCTACTACCGGACGCTGGGCATAGCCGCCGACATCGCGCTTGGTGTTTCAACGCTGCTGGTGTTCGCGGGACTGATCAGCCTCAAGGCGACGCTTACGCTTCCCGGCATTGCGGGTATCATCCTGACGCTGGGAATGGCCGTCGACGGCAACATCCTTATCTTCGAAAGAATGAAGGAGGAGGTTGCCGGGGGCAAGACACCCTATGCTGCAGTCGATTCGGGTTTCAGGAAGGCGCTCAGTGCGATCCTTGACGCCAATATCACGACATTGATAGCGGCAGGCGTGCTTTTCTATTTCGGCAGCGGTCCTATAAGAGGTTTTGCCGTTACTCTCTCCATAGGCATAGTGGCCAGCGTATTCAGCGCGCTTGTTGTGACAAGGGCCCTCCTTCATGTCCTCCAGTCGGGAAGCCGCGGAAGGATCAAGATCGCGGTCTCCGGTGAAAGGAGGCAAAAGTGATGTTCGTCAGGTTCAAAAGAAAAATAGATTTCATGGGATTTCGAAAGACCGCAATGTCCATAAGCCTCGTTCTGATCTTCGCGAGCCTCGCTCTCCTTGCATTTAAAGGACTGAACCTGGGTATAGACTTTACCGGTGGCAATCTTGCCCAGATAGAGTTCTCCGCCCCTGTCAGCGTCGGAGATGTCCGTGAAGCGCTTGCCGGATCGGGTCAGAAGCAGGCGGTGATCCAGGCCTACAGTGACAACGGTGTTCTGGTGCGCGTCAGTGCCTCTGACGATAGTGTCGCGCATGAGACGCTGGCAGCCCTGCGTGCCAGGTTCGGGGAATTGACGGTCCTCAGGCTGGAGAAGGTAGGGCCCGTCGTAGGGGATGTTCTTCGCAGGCAGGCATTCGTAGCGCTGGCGGTAGCTCTTGCAGGCATCCTGGCCTATGTTACCGTGAGGTTCAGGTTCCGCTTTGCGGCAGTGAGCGTAGCGGCCCTCATTCACGATACCATCATCACTCTTGGAGTTTTCAGCCTGACCGGGCGTGAGATCTCGCTGCCTTTCATAGCCGCCATTCTAACCATAGTCGGATATTCTCTCAACGATACCATTGTCGTCCTCGACCGCGTCAGGGAGAACTGGAAGGGCCTGAGGCCAAAAGGGGTAATAACTGTAATAAACGAGTCGATCAACCAGACACTCTCCAGGACGATAAATACATCACTCACAACATTCATCCCTGTCCTGACCCTGTTCATCTGGGGCGGCCCGGTCATCGCCAACTTCGCTTTTGCCCTGCTCATAGGGATAATAGTGGGAACCTTCAGCTCCATCTACATCGCAGGGACTCTTCTTGGAGAGTGGTACACCAGGTCTCCCGAAAAAGGATAGTTCTTCACACAGGGATAATTTCCCCAAAAGAGGGACGGCCCGGACAGATGACCGGGCCGCCCCTCTTTTGACGTAGATCAGGAAAGAGTATAATATCATTTAAACAATCTGCATTACGGTGAATTGGCGCATGAGTGCATATGTTTCCTTAAGGGAGGGATTCCCATGGCAGTGGTTGCTTTTGATCGCGTCAAGGCTTTTGTCTCTTCGAAAATGCTGGAGAGAGTTGTGGATGCTGCAACCAGCGGCGATGAGAGTAGACTGGCAGATCTTTTCGAGCTCATCTCAAAGATAGCTCCCGCAAGGTATCATCGCGAAAGTTTCCGGGATCTTGCAAAAATGGTCCGCGAGGACGCGCCCTTCGCCAGGGTTTTTCGAAGACTTTTCACCGATCTCAACCCCAATTGCAGACAAAAGGCCATTACCAACTTCTTCGTAAACTTTCTTATCCTCGGTAGAGGGATAAGGGACAGGAAGGAGATCGAACTGGACCTGCACCTTCCAAATTTTCTTGTGATCAGCCCCACAATGAGATGCAACCTGAGATGCAGGGGGTGCTACGCCGGCGACTACGCCAAGGAGCATGAACTGACCTTCTCCGAACTTGACCGTATAATTTGCGAGGCAAAGGATATCGGGATGTATTTCTTCACGTTTTCAGGCGGGGAGTGTTTCTTCAGGCCGGACCTTCTCGATCTCTGGGAAAAGCACAGTGACTGCTACTTCCACGTCTATACGAACGGCACCCTCCTTGACGACAGTTTGGTGGAGCGTCTCGCCAGGCTGGGTAACGTGGCCCCCATGGTGTCGGTTGAGGGGTCGAGGGAGGATACTGATCTCAGAAGAGGGGCCGGAGTTTACGACAAGGTCATCGACGCCTTTCACAGGCTTGATTCGAACGGAGTCCTTTTCGGTTTCAGCGCAACGTACACCCGTAACAGCGCACCTTACCTCGCCTCCGATCAGTTCATCGAAACCATGATGGACCTCGGGTGCAAGGCAGGTTGGTTCTTCCAGTACATACCAACGGGTGGCGACCCGGATCTTGGCTATATGGCCACACCCGGGCAGAGGCTGGATCTGCACAGGAAGGTCACGCAATGGAGGAACACGCTTCCGATATTCCTCGGGGATTTCTGGAATGACGGACCCTACGTAGACGGGTGCATGGCTGCAGGGGAAAGATTTTTTCATATCATCTCCAACGGGGATGTGGAACCCTGCGTGTTCGCTCACTTCGCTGTCGACAACATCAGGGACAAAACTCTGGTCGATGTCATCCGCAGCCCCTTTTTCCAGGATATCCGCGAAGCCCAGCCATACGACGACGATGACCTTCTATGCCCCTGCATGATAATAGACCATCCACATGTCCTGAGGGATGCAGTAGCCAGACACGGTGCCAGACCGACCCACCCCGGGTCGGAAAGGATCGTCAGAGATCTGGCCCCGGGCCTTGACCGCTACGCGGAAGAGGTCCACAAGTGTTTCGATCCTCTATGGCAGGGGGAGGAGAGAGAGCGCTACCTCGCGAGTCTGGAAAAAGAGGACAACCCCCGCACACTCGGGAAATTCAGGAAACGATTGCCAACAGAGCAAAGAACGGGATAATCTTATCTGTATGCGGAAAATGATTTCCGGAAAGGGGTGAGGGAATGAAGAGTTACGCTCTTGCCATAGCGGTTTCGATGCTCCTTGCGGCAGTGTTTGCTTTTCAGAACACGGCTGACGTCATGGTCAAATTCCTCCTGTGGGAAGTGGCTCTGCCGCAGGGGATATGGGAGGTCATGCTTTTTGCCGCCGGTGGAGTCCTGATGTGGATGGTTTCACTTTTCGCCCTGATGGAGGGCCGATCCAGATACACCAGGCAGATCAGGGAAAAAGAAAAAAGGATCAAGGAGCTTGAGGAGGAGCGCGCATCTCTGATGGGGGCATTCCGTCAAAACGGTCCCCATTTCCCCAAACCTGAGGATCATTCCGGAGAAAACGCCGCGGAGCCGGACTCCAGGGGATAAAAGGAAGAGCCAGTGATAGGGAAAGTCCCAATTTCCCGGCTTTCCCTGTGGAAGCTTGACGACAGGTCAAAGGCCCTTGCCGAAAGGGTCCCCTGCTCTGTGCTGACAGCTCTCCTGCTTGGAATGAGAGGAGTTTCGGAGCAAAATGTTTCTGAGGCCCGGGCATGGCTGCGGCCGGACCTCGATGATTCGCTTGAGCGTGTTGCACTGGGCACCTCCTCCAGAGAAGCGGCGATCCTTTGGAGAAAGATGGAGGGTGCAGAAAGGGTTGTCGTCTACGGGGATTACGATGTCGACGGCGCATGTGCGACCACCCTGGCGATGGAGCTTGCACTCGCAAGCTTCCGTGAGGTCAGGTATTTCATCCCCCACAGGCACCGGGAGGGTTACGGTGTCCATGAGAACATCGTCAGAAATATAGCCAGGAACGGCTGTGACCTGCTTATTGCGGTCGATTGCGGGACCCGCGACATGAATGCCCTGAAGGCAGCCAGGGATATGGGTGTCCCGGTGATCGTCTTCGATCACCATGTCCCGGGGGATTCTCTCCCGGAAGGGGCAGTCGTGGTGAACCCCCACGCCGGAGGCGACGATGTTTCGAGAACGCTCTGCGGAACCGGGGTTTTATGGGTATGGGCGCGTAAAGAGAAGATCGCGCCGTCAGGGTGGCTTGCCGGGAGGACAGATCTTGTCGCCCTGGCGACTCTTGCGGATCATGTTCCCCTGGGGAGTCTTAACAGGGGGCTGGTCTCGAGTGGAATGGAAGCGATAAGGCTTGCACAAAGAAGGGGTCTGCGGTCGCTTCTTTCCGCGATCGGTACTGACTGCCAGAGTGTCGACGAGGAGATACTGGTAATGAAGGTCATACCCTGCCTCAACGCGGCAGGCAGGCTCGGGCTGGCGGATATTTCAGTCGAGGTTCTCCTCGGCGGGACGGGGCTGGAGAATAACATCCTGGAGCTGGTTAGGCTCAACAGGAAGAGGCAGTCGCTTTCAGGGGAGATCCTTGAAGATGTCCTTCCGAGAGTCTCAGGCGGAGAGTCGCTTGTATTGAGCGACTTCTCCTGGCCGGTTGGGGTTCTGAGCGGTGTGGCAAGCCGGATCTGCTCGGAGACGGGACTTCCGGTGGCGCTGGCTTCTCTTTCAGGCGACCATGTCAGAGGCACGCTAAGGGTTCCGCCGGGAGTCGATGCGCTGGATGTTCTCGACCGCCTATCCTCTGGATTGCTCACCTGGGGGGGGCACCGTTTCGCAGCCGGATTTTCCGTTCCGGTCGACGGATGGCAGGAAGTCCGGGTGAAGATGGAGGAGATGCTTTTCTCCCTGAAACCTGTTCCGGAGCTTTTGCAGGCGATCGAGATATCGCCCGGTGATCTGACGGAGAAAGAGATCAGGTCGATGTCAGAGTTGGGGCCCTTCGGATCCGCCAACCCCCACCCGGTCTTTTTTTCTCCAGCATCGGGCAGCGTAACTTTTGAACCTCTCGGCAGGGATGGAAAACATCTCAGGGTCCGCAACGGGGGTTTCGAATTTCTTGCGTTCGGAGGGGCTCCCATCTCCGGATGCATCCTGGATTCTCTGGGCTGGACCTATCGCCCCAGGATCAACAAATGGCAGGGCAGGAGCAGGGTTGACCTGGTGATCGGATCCATAGTGGTCAGCGACGGCTTCGTGATGGAAGGGTGCGACTCTTGAACGACGAGAAGAGAATTATCCGGGACATGGTTGGTGTTCATGGATCATCCGGGGTTGACCAGGTGGAGGTAAAGAGACTGCGTCTCCTGAGGGACAGCTTTGTCGGCCGGTTCCCCGAGGATTCCAGGGTCATACCAGTAAAGATGGCCTGGCACGAATTCTGGGGAAAGGCATGCCGTTATCTGAGCAGAGATGACCTGATCCGCTGCGGAGAAGCTGTGGTCTTTGCTTCTGAAGCACACGGGAAACAGACCAGGCTGACAGGTGACCCCTATATCATCCATACCATAGGAGTCGCGTCAGTTCTTGCCGACATGGAGCTCGATACCGACACTCTCGTAGCTGCCATTCTCCACGACGTCCTGGAGGATACCGGGACCGAAGCTGCCGCCATCAGGGAGCGCTTCGGAGAGCCAGTACTTATCCTGGTGGACGGGGTCACCAAGCTTGGCAAGCTCCCCTTCAAAACCTTCGAGGACTACCAGGCCGAAAATCTCCGGAAGATGTTCCTTGTCATGGCCAAGGATATCCGGGTTGTCCTCATCAAACTTGGAGACCGACTTCACAACATGCGGACCATCCATGCGCTTCGCCGTGAGAAGCAGATGCGCATAGCCCGCGAGACACTCGAAATATACGCTCCCCTTGCACATCGCCTCGGCATCTACCAGATCAAGAGAGAACTCGAGGACCTCGCCTTCAAGGTCATCGACCCGGAAGCCTTTTTTGACATCAGACGCAGGGTCCGCAAAAAACTCCCCGAGAGGGAAGAGATCATCAAGCAGGCGATAGGTATTCTCCAGGAGCGCTTCAGAGAGGAGAACTTAGGCGCCTTCATCACGGGAAGGGCCAAGCATTTTTACAGCATCTACGAAAAGATGCGGAGAAAAAACCTGTCGCTTGAGGAGTTGTTCGATCTGCTCGCGCTTCGCATTATCGTCAAGGATGTCGCGGAGTGCTATTCGGCGCTGGGGATCGTCCACACTATATGGAAACCGCTCCCCGGCCAGTTCGATGATTATATTGCCAACCCGAAGAACAATCTCTACCAGTCACTTCACACGGCAGTGATGGGGCCGAGCGGAGAACCGCTGGAGATACAGATACGGACCTCCGACATGAACTGGATAGCGGAGTACGGTATTGCGGCGCACTGGAGGTACAAGGAGAATAGCAAGAAACTGGACGAACTCGACGAACGGCTGTCGTGGATCAGGCAGGCTCTGGAGACACAGCCCGAGGGAGGGGGAGCCTCTGAGTTCCTGGAGCATGTCAAGGCGGATGTGCTCTCGTCGGAGGTTTTCGTGTTCACCCCCAAGGGCGACGTGATCTCCCTGCCAGGGGGATCGACTCCCATCGACTTCGCATACGCCATTCATACAGAGGTCGGGAACAAGTTTGTCGGAGCCATGCTGAACAACAGGATAGTTCCGATCGACTACGAGCTTCAGAACGGAGACATAATCAAGATACTCACATCTCCTCAGGGACACCCTTCACGGGACTGGATGAAGGTCGCGAGGAGCGGCAAGGCCCGGAGCAAAATAAGACTGTGGCTCAGGCAGGTCGATAAATCCGACCGCGAGGAGAAGATCGAACGCGGAAGGGATATGCTCCTCAAGGAACTTCACCGTCGCGATGGAGAACGCGTGGGGGATGCTCCTCTTTCCGGATCGATACTCAACAAGCTTGCCAGCGACCAGGGGTTCGCGAACGGTGATGAACTTCTCTGCGCCATCGGCGGCGGGGGACAGAGCCAATCCTCGATCGCCGCGAAATATCTGGAACTTGGTGCCTCCCACGCCCCCGCCCAGGTGGAGATCGAAGAGCCCGGAGAAAAGACCCAGGCATCAAAACGCGAACTCGAGACCGAGATCGTGGTTGAGGGATCAAGAGGTGTCCTTGTCTCCCTGGCCAACTGCTGCAAGCCTGTCCCGGGGGATGAGATAGTCGGCTATGTGACCAAAACCAGGGGGATAACCATTCACAGGACGGGTTGCCCGAACGTCGAGGGCAACCCGTCCGACCGCAAGGTGGAGGTCTCCTGGGGGGATCTTCGTTCAGCGCGCTATTCTGCCAGACTCAAACTTGAAGGTGCCGACAGGCCGGGTCTTTTCGCAGATGCCGCGCAGGCCATTAACGGTCTTGACGGCACCATAACGCAGGTCAGGGCATTTGTGGCGGGAGGGACCCGGGGAAGGATGATAATTGATCTTGAGGTCAGGGATCTTGAACACATCTACAGGATCATCGCAAGGCTTAACTCGATCAAGGGTGTCATCGAAGTCATCAGGGGGTGAATCGATCAGGTGCGTGCGGTAGTTCAGAGGGTTTCCAGGGCAAGAGTCCTAGTTGATGAAAAAATCACCGGTGAAATAGAGAATGGTCTGTGCGTTTTCCTCGGAGTCGCGCCGGAAGACGGAGAAGATGAAATATTATGGATGGCGGAAAAGATCGTAAACCTGAGGATCTTCGAGGACAGCGCAGGGAAAATGAACCTGTCGCTGATGGATGAGGGATGGGGTATGCTTGTGGTCTCACAGTTCACCCTCTACGGCGACTGCCGCAAAGGAAGACGTCCCTCCTTCGCGGGGGCCTGCGGCCCCGAAAAGGCGAAATTACTCTATGAGAGATTTATCCAGGTTTCTTCCGGACTTGGTGTCAAGGTGGAAAGCGGGATCTTTCAGGCTTTCATGCGGGTAGAACTCTGCAACGACGGCCCTGTTACACTTATCATCGACACGGATGGAGGCTGCACATGAAGCTTGAAAGGTTCGCCCTCGGCGCATTATGGACAAACGGGTACCTGCTTTACGACGGATCCGGCACCGGCTTTTTCGTCGATCCCGGAGGAGATCCGGAGGAGGTCATTTCGGCAATAGAGGATAAGAGAATAAGACTTGAGTACATTCTCCTGACCCACGGCCACGCCGACCACATTGCCGGAGTCGGCAAGCTGCGCGTTAAAGCAGGCAGGGGAGTTCTTATCCACCGGGATGACGCCTCCATGCTTTTCTCCCCGGAGTATAATCTATCCGCCTTCGTCGGGGAGAGACTGTCGGCAGCTCCGGCAGAGGGGGTATTTTCGGATGGGGATGTTTTTTCGATCGGTGATATTTCCATAAAGATCATCCATACTCCCGGCCATACACGGGGGAGTTCCTGTTTCCTGGTAGAAGAGGCCGGGGGGTCTCCGATACTGCTTTCGGGGGATACGCTTTTTGCGGGCGGAGTGGGAAGAAGCGATCTGCCCGGCGGCGATGAGCGGGTGCTTCTGGCCTCGCTGGAAAAACTAAAAGATCTCCCTGATAATATGAAGGTCTTTCCAGGACACGGACCCGGAACCACTATAGGCGAAGAGCGCAGATCCAATCCTTTCTGGCCGGGGGGGACATCTTGAGCCTCGCGCTTGTCCCGGTCGCGGAACTTCCCCGGGAAAGACTCGAGAAATTCGGTCCCCAGGCCCTTTCACTCGCCGAACTCCTGGCGATACTCCTCAGGACCGGGGACAGGGAACGGAACGTTCTTGAGGTTTCCTCCCATCTTCTGAAGGAATTCGGGAGCCTCCAGGGGCTCGCGAGGACCTCCTTCAATGAATTTCTGAAGATCGGGGGGTTTGGCAAGGCAAAGGCAGCGTCTCTTGTCGCCGCCCTTGAACTGGCGAAAAGACTTCACGGTGAGGAGAAAGCATCGGAGGAAAGCGAAAAGGGCGAGACACCCCGCTCCTGTCTTGCCCGGTGGAGCGTGATCCTTGCCAGTGAGCCCAGGGAGTTCATCGTCGGAGTCTTCACAGACGAGCGCAACAAAGTGATCATGGAAGAAAAGATATCCTGGGGGGGTCTTGACGGAGCGGTACTGGACATGAAGTTCCTTCTTCGCAAGGCGATCCGTCTTGATGCGGGCGGGATCCTGTTGCTTCATAATCATCCTGATGGCAGCCTGAACCCAAGTGTAGAGGACAGGCTTCTGACTGCCCACGTTGAGCGCAAACTGGAGGCTCTTGGTATTGATTTTCTGGGCCATTACATAGCAGCCGGGGGCGGCTTTTCGGAAGTCAGGCCGAATCAGTCCGACCGTGGCGGGATTTTCTGAAAGTTGGTGAGGTGCAGGTGTTGGGTTCGATCTCCGGACTTTTCGGCAAGGATATCGGCATGGATCTTGGCACCGCGAACATCGTGGTGTATGTCAAGGGAAAGGGAGTAGTTATCAACGAACCAGCGGTAATAGCTTACCGCAGACCCACGAGGCGCTCTTCAAGGGAGATCATTGCCTACGGCAGCGAAGCCAAGGCCATGGCCGGCAAGACTCCTGTCGGGGTCGAGACCGTCAGACCTCTTCTCAATGGTGTCATAGCGGATTTCGACATGACCGGTGCCCTTATCAGGCACTTTCTGGAGAAGGCCAATAACGGTTTCCGTCTGTTCGGGCATCCCCGTGTGCTTGTGTGCGCGCCGGTCGAGGTAACGGAGGTCGAGCGCAAGGCGTTCATCGATGCCACGCTGGACGGCGGGGCGAGAGAGGCATATGTCGTGGAAGAGCCTGTCGCTGCGGCGATGGGCGTCGGTCTTCCGATCGACGAACCCCGGGGGAACATGATCCTCGATATAGGCGGAGGCACCAGCGAGATAGCAGTCCTCTCCCTCAACGGGGTTGTGGTAAGCAACTCTCTCCGGGTAGCCGGGGACGAGATGGATAACTCCATCATCAGCATGATGCGCCAGAAATACACTCTTGCCATAGGCTCAGCGACGGCCGAGGAGGTCAAGAACACGATCGGATCTGCCGACGCTATGGCCACGGAGAGGGATATCGAGGTCCGGGGGCGTAATCTCAAGGACGGACTTCCAAGAGCGATACGTATCTCCAGTGCCGAGGTAAGGGATGCCCTTGAACCGGTGATCGTTCAGATCATCGAGATGGTCCGTGAAACACTTGAGCGGACCCCCCCCGAACTTGCAAGGGACATCGTGGACCAGGGTCTGGTTATCACTGGCGGGGCATCTCTCCTCGAGGGACTTGACAGGAGACTCTCCTCGAACCTGAACACACCCGTCCTTCGGGCGGAGAGGCCTCTGTTCTCTGTAGCCGAGGGTCTGGGGAAAATGCTGGAACAGTTCGATTCGATCAAGAAGGTCCTTGTTTCAGTGGGACATGGAGTCCGCTGAGAAGTATCCGGCGGTGCAATGACGATCTGGAAAGCATCCCTTCGAAAGCAGAGGTACACAAGTGCCTGAACGGATAACCTCCGCATGGCTGCACTCTCTGGCTGCAACTTCAGCAGGACTTCTTTTGCTGGCGGTCTCGTCAGGATCCCCTTTTGCTGAAAAGGCCGCTGAATACACCGCTGTGATCCTGGATCGGCCGGAACGTCCGGCTGTCCTGGTTCGCCATATTGCGGCTGAGGGTTTTTTATGGTTCAACGGCATGAGGGATCTTGGAGAGAGGCTGAAGGAGATGGAGTTTGAGAACGCCAGGCTTCGCTNNCTCTTCAGACCAGGCCGGATCTGGTTGTTCCGGACCGTGCCGGCCTGACGGCCTCAAGGGTGGATGTCCGCCCCCCGGGCCTCTGGTGGCAGGAGGTCAGGATCGACAAGGGTTCTTCCGACGGTCTGAAGGAGGGTATGCCTGTCCTTCAGGATGGTTTTCTTGCCGGAAGGGTCGCAAGGGTTTTACCGAACCACTCCTGGGTCGAACTTCTCACCTCACCGTCGCTTCTTGTCCCGGTAGTGATCGATGATACGCGGGACCTCGGAGTTCTGGCAGGTGACGGTAACGGCGGGATCAGTATCCTCTATATTCCGGAGGAGAAGAAGCTGAGTGACGGCCTCGGGATCAGCACAGCACTTGTCAGCGATCTCCTTCCCCCAGGGCTTCCTGTTGGAGTCATATCATCCAGAGGTTCGAGGACGGAAGACGGTTTCCGGATCTACAGGATCATACCGGGAGCAGATTTTTCAACGATGTACTCACTGTTCGTTCTTACGGGGGTGAGCAAGTAACATGCTCTCCACCGCTGCGGTATGGTATCTTCAGGATCTTGGCCAGGTGATGTTCTCGGGGAGATTTCTGGTTCCCGATATATTTTTTCTCTTTCTGGTGTTCCGGGTGGCAACTGTCAGCCGGAATGTTCCCTCCGCTGTGTGGCCTGCCTTTCTGGGCGGGCTCTTGTGGGATCTCCGCTGGACTGCGCTTCCCGGGCTTACGGCAACCACCTACGCCATTTCAGTCGCAGCCTGTGCCATGGTGTGGAACCACATACCCGAGTCGGGAAGGAATCCAAGGCTTTTTGGTTTACTGGCCTTTTGCGGGCACCTGTTCATCGGCATTGTGAGGTTCATGGCATGGGGTGACGGGAGGAGTGCCCTTTACGGCGTCTTTGCCGTTCAGCAGGTCGCTTCCCTTCCGCTGCTGCTCGTAGCCTTCCTTGTTGTATCGGCAAGATCGGCGGGATCAGATGTCAAGCGATAGGATGTCTTCCTCGGCGCGACTGAAAATGTGGAGAGCCTTTATGATGGTCTCTCTTCTTGTTCTGGGTTTCGCCGTCTTCCGTCTGCAGGTTCTTCAGTCGGACATATATGTGAATCTTGCCGCCCGCAACAAGCTGAGGCTTGTAAGGATGCCGCCCGCAAGGGGCAGAATACTCGATGCCAACGGGGCTATCCTTGCGACGAACTCCCGGACCTTCGATCTGATGGCATACCCGCTGGATCTCAAGGATCCCGATACCGCCAGGAAGATAACGGTTTTTCTGAACGGGAGGGGTATCCCTCTCGATGAGGGACAGATAGCTTCAAGAGTTAAAAAGGACTTCACTGTACCCTACAGGGCAGTTACTCTTCTGCCGAATCTCACTCTTGCCCAGATGGCATCCCTTGTGAGTGCACCGGGATTTCCCCGCCAGCTGTTTCCGGTCCCTGTATGGAGAAGGGTCTATCCCGCCGGTCCTCTTGTGGCTCATGTTCTTGG
>DFYG01000136.1:18377-21570 GCA_002382605.1 Synergistaceae bacterium UBA4088
CGCAAGATCAAGAGGGTCGACTTCCATGAACCTGAGCGGGGTGAGGACCTCCAGCTGGCACTGGATCTCGGGGCCCAGAAGCTTGCCCTGGAACTTATGGCCGGGAGAACCGGTGCCGTCTTTGCGATGGACGTTGAGAACGGCAACGTGAAGGTCCTTCTCTCCTCTCCGGGTTTCGATGCCAACCCGTTCGCCTGGGGGATATCCTCGACGGAATGGAACAGTCTGACAAGGAACCCGGCAAGGCCCATGCTCAATCGGGTCATCGCGGGTACGTACCCTCCGGCTTCCACGTTCAAGGTCGTTCCTGCATTTGCGGCTCTTGCGGAAGGGAACATAAACAGGAGAACGACTTTCATCTGCACAGGGGGGATGAGAGTAGGCAACAGATTCTTCAGGTGCTGGAAGCGCGACGGTCACGGATCGGAGAACGTCGTCAGGGGTCTGCGTGACTCATGCGATGTGTTCTTCTACCAGACCGGTCTTCGGACCGGGATCGACAACCTGGTCAAATGGGGTGCCATCTTCGGTGTGGGAGTTCCTACGGGTATAGACCTTCCCGGTGAGGCGAGGGGAAATATTGCAGGTCCTGCATGGAAGATGGAGCGCCTGCGAGAGAGATGGTACCCTGGAGACACAGCCAACTATTCCATAGGGCAGGGTTTTCTGTTACTTACTCCGATACAGCTTGCGAGGATATACGCTGCGATCGCCAATGGCGGCAATCTTGTTGCCCCGCGCCTGCTTAAAGGGGAAACGAAGACGACCTCCATGAAACTTCCGGAAGGTCCTCTGTCCATTGTCCGGGAGGGAATTGAGGAAGTGGTCCTTCGCGGAACCGGGCGCAGAGCGGGACAGTACGGGGTTTCAGTTGCAGGAAAGACCGGAACGGCCCAGAACCCTCACGGAGAGGATCATGCCTGGTTCGTAGGGTATGCCCCTGTAGAGGATCCAAGGTTCGTGGCCGTTGCACTTGTGGAGGGTGGCCTCCACGGGAGCTCGGCGGCGGGCCCGATAGTCGGAGAGCTGCTGGGTTATCTTAACATGTTCGACAAAGAGGGAGGTTCCAGGAAATGACGAGTCCTGGCAGGAGCAGGGAGGAACTGGAACTCAGAGGTGAGGGGGGTGCTCTTCGTCTTGTTGTTCCTTCGAGATATCGGGGGGTGCGAATGGCTGCCGGGGCGGAGGCTCTTCTTTCCAAAGCGGGACCGATAATGAAGGGCGCCGGGATGATCGTTGATCTCAGGGGAGAGGGGTGGTCCGTGAGTGATATCATTTCAGTCGTAGAAGAGATCATCTCTCCCGCAGAGGCGGAAGTTATAGCCTGGAGAGCGGAGGAACCAGAAACAGCCTCGTGGATGAAGCGTGCCGGTTTCGCAATGAACTCTCCAGGTGAGAGAAGAGAACCCTGCTGCGGGGTCTACGAAGAGGCCGTACGAAGCCTGATGGTCCAGGAATCCCTCAGGTCGGGCAAAAAGATCGAGCATGACGGCGATGTGATCGTCCTCGGGAACCTGAACGATGGAGCCGAGATAATCGCCGGGGGATCGGTTGTTGTTCTGGGACGCCTGCGTGGACTTGCTCACGCCGGGCTTGACCGGGAGGATGATGTTGTTATTGTTGCCGGGCAGTATGAGGCCACCCAGGTAAGGATCGGGGGCAAGATCAGCTATATTGATGAAACCTGCTCCTGGTGGGGGAAGCCCGTCAGCATGAGGGTCGTTAAAGGCTCAATAGCGGTAAAAGAGATAAAGGGGTGAACGGATGTTGACAGTGGCACTCGAAGAAAGGGAGGTATCTGGAATGGATACCAGGATCATCGTAGTGACATCCGGCAAGGGTGGAGTTGGCAAGACCACTGTAACCGCCAATCTTTCCTTCCGGCTTGCCATGGAGGGATATAGTGTCGTTGCCATCGATGCTGATATAGGACTCCGTAACCTTGATGTTGTTATGGGCCTTGAAAACCGGATCGTCTTCAATATTGTCGATGTCATAGAAGAGGCCTGCAAGCTTCCTCAGGCCCTCGTGCGCGACAAACGCGTTGAAAATCTGCACCTGCTTCCCGCGGCCCAGACAAGAACCAAAGAGGCGGTAACTTCGGATCAGATGTTGAAACTCTGCAATTCCCTGAGAGGAAAGTATGATTTTGTTCTTATAGACAGTCCGGCAGGAATAGAATCCGGTTTTCGCAACGCGGCTGCAGGAGCCGACGAGGCGTTAGTGGTCGTTACCCCCGATGTATCGTCCGTGAGGGATGCGGACCGCATTATCGGGATCCTCGAGTCCAACCAGAAAAAATCCATAGACCTGGTGGTTAACAGGGTTCGGTCGAAGATGATACGAAGCGGAAAAATGCTTGGAGTCTCCGACGTGAGTGATATCCTTGCGGTCAATATTATCGGGATAATCCCTGAGGACGACAACGTGGTCACCTCAACGAACAAAGGTGAACCGTTGACACTTGGTTCCACCTCGGCCGCAGCCAGGGCTTTTGAGAACGTTTCGGGCCGCATCCTGGGGCGCGAGATACCGCTTCCGGATCCGACATCCTTTGACGAAAACGGCCTGCTGACAGGCCTGAAAAAGATGTTCGGCCGCAAGGCAGGAAGGGGGTAGGCCATGGGCTTCCTGGACAGGTTCTTCAAAAAAAAGGAAAATTCCAGAAAGTCAGCCAGGGAGAGGCTCCAGCTCGTTCTTATCCACGACAGGACTGACATCTCCCCTGGAACCCTGGAGAGGCTCCGGAAAGATCTTATCGATGTAATAAGCGACTACATGGTGATATCCGAGGACGGCATCGAGATCGATCTTGAGACGGAAGGGAACTCGGTCGCCCTCGTCGCCAGCATTCCGGTCCTGGAGGTAAAAAGACAACGCTCCAGGAAACGCGACAGATGAGCGATGATCGGAATGCCCTTCGCAAGGATCTTTCAAGACTCAGGGATATTGACGGCATAGCCGTCGGCTCCGCTGCCGCCCTTTTGCTGGTGGGCGTTTTCTCTATCTACAGTGCCGTGGCAGGGAAGGGCGACGCCGCCATTCACTTCGCGATCCGGCAGCTGGCCTGGGGGGTCACGGGCGGAGCTGTTTTCGCAGTGGTCTTTTGTATCGGCTACGAGAGAATGCTGAAGTATTCCTACTGGATCTATGCTGGAACCCTTTTGCTCCTTGCTGCAGTTCTCATTGCGGG
>DFYG01000136.1:21638-35982 GCA_002382605.1 Synergistaceae bacterium UBA4088
CTCCTTCAGCCCGACCTTGGAACTGTCGCCGTTTACGCTTTCATGATCTTTGCGGCACTCGTGGCGGCGGGAACACCTAAAAAATATCTCTTTTCCATGATCGGGACTGTCCTTTTTGCCCTCCCTCTGGGATGGTCGATGCTCAAGGAGTACCAGAAACTCCGCATGCTTGTTTTCATCAATCCATCACTCGATCCTCTGGGCGCGGGCTATAATGTAATACAATCGAGGATCGCAGTGGGAGCCGGAGGCATCCTGGGCAAGGGTTTCCTTGAGGGATCGCAGAGCAAACTGCACTTCCTGCCGGAACCTCACACAGACTTCATCTTCAGTGTCTTTTCCGAGGAGTTCGGTTTCGTGGGCGCGGTTATAGTGCTCTCCCTATTTGCCGTCTTGCTCTGGAGGATCGTTCGCACCGCTCTCAGGTCCGGCGACACGAGAGGACAGATCATTGTTGCGGCCATCTCGGCCTGGATCTGGTTCCAGGTCTTCGAGAACATTGCAATGAGTGTGGGTATAGCTCCCGTCACAGGCCTGGCACTTCCTTTCATCAGTTACGGAGGCAGTTCCCTTGTCTCTTTGGGGGCGGCTCTGGGCCTTGTCCAGAGCGTCCACGTATCGGCGAGGCCGCAATATGATTGATGCGGAACGGAGGATCTGCTGAATGCCCTTTCTTTTCGAAGAGATCGAAGACCCGATGTGGCAGTTTCTCTGTTCAGTGAAGCGCCCCTCCAGGTATGCGGGTGGAGAGTGGGGTGCAGATGGCCTGATCCCGCCAGAAGACGAGAAGGTATCGCTCTGTCTTGCTTTTCCTGACGCCTACGAAGTGGGGATGAGTTACCTCGGTTTCCAGCTTCTCTACAGCCTTGCCTCAGAAACTCCCGGTACGAGGGTGGAGAGATCCTACTGCCCCTGGCCGGACGCCGAGGCCCTTCTGAGGAAGGAAGGGACACCCATCTGTTCACTCGAGTCCGGCAGCCCTCTCTCTTCTTTCGACATACTCGGCTTTACGCTCCAGTACGAACTTACGTCGACCAACATTCTGACAATGCTCGATCTGGGGGGCATCCCGCTCCGCTCGGCTCAACGGAGTGAGGGAGATCCTATAGTAGCGGCCGGAGGGCCCGGTGCCCTGGCTCCAGGGCCTCTCGCTCCGTTCATCGATGTTTTTTGTGCCGGGGACGGAGAACTGCTCCTTCCGGATCTTCTGTCTTCCTGCTCCTCCCGCCGGCGCAGGAGCAGGAAGGACATCCTTCAGGAACTGTCCAGTATCGATGGTTTCTATGTACCATCGGTCCAGGGGAGCAGACCTGTCAAAAGGCGGGTACTGATGGACCTCGACAGCGGTTTTTCCCCTGGCGGGATGATAGTCCCTTCGGGGGGGATAATTCACGATCGGGCCGGAGTTGAGATCTTTCGGGGGTGCACGAGGGGCTGCCGCTTCTGTCAGGCGGGGATGGTTTCCCGCCCGGTAAGAGAAAGGTCTCCAGAAAAAGTGGTTGCTATCGCGAAGCATCTTCTCCAGAGAACAGGTTATGAGGAGTTGGGTCTTGTTTCGCTGGCGTCCTGCGACTACACCGGAATAGAAAAGGTCGTATGCGCGCTTGCACCGGAACTGGCTGCGAAGAAGATAAAACTTTCGCTGCCAAGCCTTCGCATGGACGGCTTTTCAGTCGCGCTGGCCGATCAGATCGAGACACTGGGCAGAGGCGGTATCACCTTTGCTCCGGAGGCCGGAACCCAGAGACTCCGCGATGTGATCAACAAGGGGATAACCTCATCGGACATCGAGGCCGCTTTAGACGAGGTTTTCTCCAGGGGGTGGGAAAGGGTGAAACTCTACTTCATGATGGGGTTGCCTACTGAAACCCTCGAGGACATAGAAGCGATCATCGAAATAGCCCTGATGGCACGCGGCAAGGGGAGAAAATACGGCAGGAAGACGAAGGTCANNGGCCGGATTCGTGCCAAAACCGCACACGCCGTTCCAGTGGGAGGCGCAGGCCTCGATCGACGAACTGGCGAAAAAGGGGGGCACCCTCAAGAGTATGGCCAGGAAGACAGGGCTCTCTCTCAACTATCATGAACCAGCCCAGACCTTCCTTGAGGGAGTTCTGGCCCGGGGAGACAGCAGCCTGGGTCCGGTTATCGAGGGAGCCTGGAGAAAGGGCGCGCGTTTTGACGGCTGGAGCGAATGCTTCAACCTCGACAGATGGATGGACTCCTTTGAAGAATGCGGGATCGACCCTCTACAATACACGATACGCGAGAGAGGTGTCGGTGAACATTTCCCATGGGAGATCATTGACACGGGGGTCTCCCGGCAGTTCCTGCTGGCTGAAAGGGAGAGGGCGCTCTCGGGGACTCTGACCCCCGACTGCCGCGATGCGGAATGCAGCCTCTGCGGCTGGCACGAGAGCGGATGTCCCGCCATGGAGCCCTGAAATGGCCAGGATCCGGATGATCTTTTCAAAAAGAGGACGGATCTGTTTCGTTCCACATGTTGAGATGCCCCCCCTGTTCTGCAGGGCCCTCCGAAGGATAGGGGCGGACATTGAGCAGACCGGGGGCCTGGTGCCCCATCCCAGGATCAGTCTTGGTCCGGCTCTTCCTGTAGGTGTCCCTGCCATGTGGGAGCCTCTCGAAGTCTGGCTGGAGCGATGGAGCGAGTCCCTTGTTCCTGATCTGAACAAAACGCTTCCCAAAGGAGTCTGCGTCCTGAGGGCCGGCGTTGTTGATGGCAGGCCGAAGCTGAACTCAGAGTGTGAGGCCGCGCTCTACAGGATACTTATCAGGGAAAGATCCTCCCATGCCAGGTTCAGGGATATGGTCGGGGGGGGATGGGTCCCTGTTCCGCAGACATTGTCCATTTCAGCCGGGCAGCGGTGGGTAGACCTTGCGGTGGGTTCGCCGGGACAGGTCGGAGCCGGAACAGTTGTGAAGAAGCTGGTATCCGAGGGAGTGATCCGTTCATGGATGGATCTCCTGGTGGCCAGGCTGGCCGTGGGTAAATGGACGGGAAGAGGCGTCAGCCCCCTTTCTGTCGATAGCGAGGATCTCTAGGTGAGTGCGGAGAGGAAGATATTCGCCAACGTCATAGACCCGGAGGAGATCAGGGTCGCCATAGTCGAGGACGGCCGGCTCAACGAGATATTCGTCGAGCGGATGTGGGACCGCCAGAGAAGCGGCGAGATCTACAAGGCAAGGGTCGACAGCGTGATCCCCGGCATGAATTCCGCATTCCTCAACCTTGGTGACGGGCGCAACGCTTTCCTCCACCTGGGGGACGCCAGNNTCTCTTCCGGGTAGATTTCTTGTGCTTGTCCCCGGAGGGCACGAGACGGGGGTCTCGAGACGGATATCGGAAGAAGAGCGTTCACGCCTGAGGATGTTTGCCAGGAAGATCCGCCCGCGGGATGCCGGGATCATTGTCCGTACTGCCGCCGAAGGGGTGGACCAGGACGCTCTCGAGGAGGATCTCGCGTCTCTTTTGAACCTGTGGAATGAGATCAGGAAGATGGCAAGTGAGCAGGACGCACCGTGCCTTATCTACCAGGACCTTGGACTCGTCGGCAGGATCCTCAGGGACGAGCCGAACGGCTCAGTCGAGGAGATCATAGTCGACAGCGAGGAAGAGTACGAAAATATCCTGTCCAGCCTGGGAAGATTTTCCCGGAACGGACCCACCCCTGAGGTCAATCTCCACAGGAGCAACATCCCCCTTTTCGAGTTCTACGGCATCGAAAAGGACCTCGAAACCGCCCTCGACAGAAAAGTATGGCTGGATTCCGGCGCCTTCCTGGTCATCGATCAGACAGAGGCCCTCACAGTGATCGACGTCAATACGGGCAAGTTCACCGGAGACGGAGACCCCAGGAGCACGATACTCCGGACCAACCTTGAATCCGCCAGGGAGATCGTGCGTCAGCTCCGGCTAAGGGCTCTAGGGGGAATAGTCGTCATCGATTTTATAGATATGGAGAACGAATGCGACCAGCTGCAACTCATTGAGACACTCAGGACCCTCTTCAGGGGGGACCGGTGCAGGGCGAGGGTCTTCGGGGTAACACAGCTTGGTCTTGCTGAAGTGACACGTAAAAGGGCCCGTACGGATATCCGGTCGATATTCACAAGAGGCTGTCCCTTCTGCGGCGGAACAGGTGTAGTTGCGCGGGAGGAGAAGGTTGCGCTGGACCTTAAGCGTTTTATCAGGAAGGTTGTCCTTTCGGGCGCTTCCGGGGCCCTTCTCATTGAAACTCACCCTGCGGTTGCCTCGTTCATCAGTGAAAATTTCCTCGGACTGTGGGAAGAGGAGTTCGGTATCCGTATCTTCGTAAGGGAGATCTTCGATTCTGCCTGGGACAGGTTCAGGCTGGAAGCACAGGGTACTGTCGAGCAGATCGGGCATCGGATAGCCCTTCTGGAGCAAAGGGGGGCAGGAAGCGTTGTTCATCGGACGGATCCATCTTAAAGGATTCAAGAGTTTCGGGGGCAGTCATGAAATAGCCCTTTCCAGGAATTTCACCGCGATCGTGGGACCCAACGGAAGCGGAAAGAGCAATATTCTGGATGCTCTCCGCTGGGCCCTCGGTGACAGCCATCCGGGAAGACTCCGCATCGTGAGACAGCAGGACCTTCTCTTTCAGGGGAGCATCAGCCTGCCCCATGCAGCATCCGCCGAGGTGCTGGTCCACCTCGGCGACGGAGAAAGGGTCTGGGGGCTGAGGAGAAGATATTCACAGGAAGACGGCAGCACGATAGCCGTTGACGGCAGAAAGGTGCGACTTGCCGACCTGGAGACGATCAAGCGTGATTGGCATTTCGAAGGGGACCGCTTCGCCTTTATCAGCCAGGGGGAAGTTTCCGAGGTCATCCAGCAGAGGCCGCTTCAGCGCCGCACCCACCTTGAATCGATATTCGGCATCGATCTCTACAGGAGACAGCGGGAGGAAGCCGCCCAGCGCCTGGATGCGGCATCGTCAGAGATGCAGAGGTTGATGACCCTCAGATCCGAACTTCAGATCAGGAAAGATACCATTGCCGATCCGGTTGTCAGGGCAAGGCAGGCCAAGGCGATAATGGATGTTCTCGAACGTGAGAGAAGCCGACTCTACTGGATCCGGAGAGCAAGGGCCGAGACTCTCCTCGAAAACATTCTTCAGGAGATAGCTGTGCTTGAAGACCAGAAGGAAGCGGCGGAATTCTGGGCCTCGGGGTGGAGCAGGGCCGTCAACGAAGAAGGTGCGAGGATCCAGAACCTTGCCAGGGACCGCGGAGAGGCTCTTGGATCCGTCTCCTCACAGAGGGCAGAGATAGGGGAGACGAGACGCGAGCTCTTTTCGCTGGGGTCGCACTTGCGAAGTACGATCGAAAGGAAGAGGGAGTTCTCGAAAGATCTGTCGATCGAGAAGGAGCGCCTCGAAGAGATCGTATCCAGGCTTGAGGGTGCCGAGGCTGATCTCAGGCGGTCTGTCGAAGAGGAAAAGGCGGCAGTCCTGGTTTTCAATGCAGAAAGGGAAAAGTGGGAGGCCTACCAAAGATCTGTGGAGGAACACTCCGACCGGATCAGGGCCTTCAGGGAAGAGATCGCCGCTTGCGAGGCCGGTCTGGAAAGTTCACGCGCAAAGGGGGGCAGCCTCGGGAGGGCTATCCTTGAGGCATCCGGGAGTCTGTCGCGCCTCGTCGAGAAGGAGAAGGGAGCCCGAAAGGCCCTTGATGACCTCGAGGTACTGCTCTCTTCTATCCGCCGGGAGGAGGCTGAAAGCGGGCAGAAGCATAAGGATGCCTATGCCTCATATCAACAGGCAGCGGCCACCATGCAGGTTCTGGCCAGGGATCTTTCCGCAGTTGAGAGAGAGATCGAATCACTTCGCGAGACCGTTTTCTCAAGGGTCTACCCATCACCTGTCCAGCACCTTCTGTCAGCTGTCCGGCTTGGGCGGCTTGAAGCCTCTCCAAGGCCCCTTGCGGATGTGATCTCGTGTCCCGAGTATCTTACGCCAGCCATGGAGTCCTTCCTCGGGGCGAGGCAGTTCCTTCTTTTCGTGAAAAATATCGAAGAGGCTGGACTCTGCATTGAACATCTGAAATCAAAGTCGGCGGGGAGAGCTGTTTTCCTCCCCCTTGAAAGTGCAAGAAAGCGACAGTCCGTTCAGGGCGTATCCATGGATCGGGAGGGGATAGTAGGCTGGGCCGCCGATCTGGTGGAAGTGGAAAAAGAATGGGAGACCTGCGTGCTCCATGTCATCGGGGATCTCCTGGTCGTCAAGTCATTCGGAGTCGGCCGCGATCTCGCAAGGGAGAGATTCAGAGGGCCTGTCGTGACGCTTGAGGGTGATGTCTTCCAGCCCGGCGGGACCGTAAGCGGCGGGAAGACAGCCGGGAAGCCCGGGGCCCTGGAGATGAAGCGCCAGCTCTCCCGGAAAGAGGCAGACGCGGAACGAATTCGCCTGGAAAGGGATAACCTCGAAAAGGAGATATCCCGCCTTGATCTGGAGGAGAGAAAGGCCTCCGAGGATTTCCGGCGGATCTTCGAGGAGAGGAGACGCCGCGAGGAAGATGTCCGGCTTCTAAGTGAGGAGGTCGCATCTGCCGTCAGGGAGGCAGGCCACGCGAGAGACCGGATCGAAAGGATCCTCCCGGAACTGGCGTCCTGTGGAAGGAAGCAGCTGGAGTGTGTAACAAAGCGGGACGAACTGCGGCACCGGATCCAGGAGAGGGTGGATACTGCGCAGGAGATCTCCCTTGTAAAGGTCCTGGAGGAGAGAAGGTCCCGGGCCGACCTTGCCGCTGAGCGCCTCGCAGCCGCGGACCGGATGCATTCAATGATCAGGGAGGAGAGGGACAGGACTCTCGATCGAGTCTCCTCTCTGGAAAAAGGCCTTTCCGAGACATCATCTGCGGAGGTTCTTGCGCTGGAGCGGCTGAAAAAACTGGGAACAGACTACTTCAGGATCTGGGAGAAGCTGGGAAGGGCGACATCGAGGCTCGAGTCTCTGGAGAAGAAGTATTCAGCGGCGCTTTCTGTCCAGAACAGGGTACTGGAAAGATCGTCATCATCGGCGGNNAAAAGATCCGCCAGTCGCGCCACCGGGTTGATTCGGCCGAGGTGGAGATATCGGAATCCGTGGATATGTGGGAGGATCGTTTCCCCTATCCCGGCAACGGGAACGTCGACACGAAGGATTACGAACGTATCCGCCGCATCGTGAGGGAGATGGAAAAAAACCTGAGGGAGATCGGAGATT
This sequence comes from Synergistaceae bacterium UBA4088, assembly GCA_002382605.1. Lineage (GTDB taxonomy): Bacteria > Synergistota > Synergistia > Synergistales > Thermovirgaceae > UBA2252. The sequence continues at coordinate 28,886 of DFYG01000136.1, forward strand.
TTGACATCGGGGTTCTCTCCGAGGACACATCTCTCACTGAAAGGCTTTCATTTCTCGGGGAACAGTTGAGCGATATAGGGGGAGGCATCGACGAACTGAGGAAGCTTATTGACGAGACCGACAGACAGGCAGGAGAGCTGTTCACGGCCTCGCTCAAGGAGATAGACAAGCGCTTCTGTTCTCTTTTCCAGAGACTTTTCGGCGGGGGCGAGGCGCATCTGAAGCTGTCTGACGAGGGGCTCGTCTGGGATGCGGGGGTCGACGTGATCGCACGCCCCCCCGGCAAACGACCCCAGCACCTCGCGCAGCTATCCGGCGGAGAGCAGTCTCTCTCGGCGATATCACTTCTCTTCGCGGCGATGGAGGTGGCGGGGGTACCGCTGGCGGTTCTTGACGAGGTAGATGCGTCGCTCGACGAGGTCAACCTCCGGCGGTTCTCCGATCTGGCCAGGGAGTACTCTCAATCCATGCAGCTGATCTGTATGACACACAGGCGGGCCACGATGGAGAGGGCGGATCTTATGTACGGGGTAACGATGTCGGAGCCGGGGCTCTCACAGGTCGTAGGAGTCAGGCTCGAGGACTGGGACTGATGAGGACGACGAGGGATGCGATACTTTACGGGGAATTGATCCTGGATCAGCCGGTCGACGGTCCAAGGGTCAGTGTGGACACCGTTCTTCTGTCCTCCTACGTAAAAGTCCGCGGAAGCGAAAAAGTCATAGAGCTCGGATCCGCGCATGGGGCGATCTCCCTCCTGCTTGCAAGGAGGTTCCCATCCGCTGTGATAGAAGGACTGGAAATACAGCCCGGGCTGGTCGCCATGGCGAGGAGGAACGCAACCCGGAACGGACTGCAGGAAAGGGTCTCGTTCCGTGAAGGGGACCTGAAAAGTGTCAGGGAGTTCTATCCTGCGCAGTCATTCAACGCGGTTGTCGTCAACCCTCCCTATGACGAAGCTGCAAGAAGCCGTCACAGCCCCAGGGAATCCGAAGCCGTAGCAAGACACGGGACCCGGTGCACACTCGAAGATGTCATACGTGCGGCGAAATATCTTCTTGCAAACAGAGGGAAGCTGTTCCTGGTCCTGAGGGCAAAGAGAGCGGCGGAGCTTCTTTCCATGCTTTCCTGCGAACATATTGAGCCGAAACGTATCCGCCCGGTCTACCCTTCACCGGGGAGGGAGGCTTCCGTGATCCTTGTGCAGGCTACCAGGGCCGCCGGAAAAGGGACTATCCTGGAATCCCCGCTCTTCATCCAGGATGCGTTCGGCAAATACACACCGGAGCTTCTTGCAGCCTACGATACCGGAGCCCCCAAATGCCCCTGATAGTCGTTCCGACCCCGGTCGGTAACATGGAGGATATAACCCTGAGGGCACTGCGGGTCCTCCGCGAGGCCGATATCATTGCCTGCGAGGACACCCGCAGAACAAAAAAGATACTGGGCAGGTACAACATAAGGACACCGCTTGTTTCCTGTCACGCCTTCAACGAGAAGGAGCGTGCAGGGATCCTGCTCGAAAGGATCGTACGGGGTGAAACAGTGGCCCTTGTCTCCGATGCCGGGACCCCCGGAATATCCGACCCCGGTTTCGAGATGATCCGGCGCGCGCGGGAGGCAGATCTTCCCATCGACGTTCTGCCGGGTGCTACGGCCTTAGTCCCCGCACTCCTGCTATCGGGATTCCCGCCCCAGCCCTTTTTCTTCGAAGGATTCCTTCCAAAAAGGAAGGGAGACAGGCGCAGGCGGATAGAATATTTTCGCTCCCTGGAAGGGTGCGTGTTGCTGTATCTCTCCCCCCATGGCGCTGAATCAGTGATAATGGATATTATTGATATCCTGGGAGACAGGGAATGCGCCCTTGTCAGGGAGATCTCCAAGGTCTTCCAGGAGAGTATTACCGGGACTCTGTCTTCGATCCACGACCGTATCAGGGACGGCACCGCAAAGGGCGAGATGGTCCTCGTACTCGGGCCTGCCGCAGCCGTAGATGATCCGTCCGGGGCCGGATGGGAGGTTGAGGCTGATCGCCTCCGTGATGATGGGCTCACGGACAGGGAGGTTGTCAGGAAAGTTTCTGGAGAGTATGGTATTGCGAAAAATACTGTCAAGCGGTTCCTCTTGAGCAAGGAGCGCGACAAGGAGGTATTTTGAAAATGCAGGGAAAGTATTTCTATATCACCACCCCGATATATTACGTCAACGATGTTCCTCATATCGGACACGCCTACACGACCATTGCTTCGGATGTCATGGCCCGCTACAAGCGAATGCGCGGCTTCGAGGTCATGTTCTCGACCGGGACCGATGAGCACGGCCAGAAGATACAGCAGTCCGCCGATGCCCGGGGGGTCACAGCACAGCAGCTGGTCGATTCCGTCATGGTAAACTTCCGCAGGCTCTGGGATGTGCTCGGGATAACCAACACCGACTTTATCCGCACCACAGAGGCAAGACACGAAAGAGTTGTACAGTATATTTTCAGCAAACTCATGGAGCAGGGTGATATATACAAAGGCTCATACGAGGGGTGGTACTGCGTCCCCTGCGAGACCTATTTCCCCGAGAGCCAGATCGGGGAGGGGAGGGTCTGTCCCGATTGCGGCCGCCCTCTCCAGAACATGACAGAAGAGAGCTACTTCTTCCGCATGTCCCGCTACGAGAAGCCGCTCCTGGATTACTACGAGAAGAACCCCGCCGCCATCCTTCCCCAGTCCCGCTACAATGAGGTCATCAGCTTCATAAGGAGCGGACTCAGGGACCAGTCAATATCGCGCACGAGCGTGACATGGGGTGTGCCACTTCCCGGGGACGAAGCGCACGTAATATACGTATGGTTCGACGCCCTCATAAACTACCTTACAGTTTGCGGCTACCCTGACAACGCTGACTGTATGGGTAAGTTCTGGCCCGTAGTCAACCATATCATGGCAAAGGACATAATCAGATTCCACTGCGTAGTGTGGCCCGCCATGCTCCTTGCGCTCGGACTCACCCCGCCGGCGACGGTCTTTTCGCATGGATGGTGGACGGTCGAGGGGGAGAAGATGTCAAAGTCCCGGGGCAATGTCGTTGATCCCTTCGAAATGGCCGATATTTACGGTGTTGATGCTTTCAGATACTTCCTGATGAGGGAGATACCGTTCGGGTCCGACGGAGACTTCTCTGAGAAGGCCCTGGCGGGCAGGATAAACTCGGACCTGGCCAACGATCTGGGCAACCTGCTCAACCGTACCCTCCAGATGATCAACAGTTTTTCTCAAGGGATGATCCCGCTTCCGTCATCATCACCTTCGGATCTCGACAGAGAGATGGAGAGGCTCGCCCTTTCCACAAGGAGCATCTTCCTGACAAAGATGGACTCCTACTCCTTCGACGAGGCTCTCAAGGAAGTCTGGGCTCTTGTAAGGAGGGGCAACAAGTATATTGACGAGACGATGCCCTGGAAACTCGGCAAGGAGAAGAATGCGGAGCGGCTGGATCCAGTCCTTTACACTCTATGCGAGATGCTCAGAATGACCGCGGTGATGATAGCCCCGTTCATGCCGCACACTGCCGCCGAACTATTCGCCCAGCTGGGTTTCGAGGGTGATCCATCAACGCTGTGTCTTGATTCCCTGGAGTGGGGACAGATCCCGGCCGGATGCAAGGTCAACAAGATGGATGTACTCTTCCCGAGGATCGACATGAAGGAGTGGGAAAGACTGAAGACGGAGAGAGACGCGAAGAAGAACGCCACTCCCGACCCGGGGGATCACGAGGAAGAGATCACGATCGAGGATTTCCGCAAGATAGAGTTCCGGGTTGCCAAAGTTCTGAAGGCCGAACCCATCCCGAAGGCGGATAAACTCTTCCGGATCGAACTTGATCTTGGTTACGAGAGAAGGACCATCGTATCAGGGATCAGGGATTTCTGTTCGGCGGAGGATCTGGAGGGAAAGTCCATAATCGTCGTCTGCAACCTCAAACCGGCAAAGTTGAGGGGCGTGTCGAGCAACGGGATGCTTCTTGCGGCTGAAACCGCTGACGGCAAGGATCTGGCCCTCCTGACCACAGACAGGGATATTGCGCCAGGATCCAGGGTCCACTGATCATATTTACCACGGAAAAGAGACAGCGGGGCCGGAGGGTTTCCGGCCCTTTTTGATCTTCTGGAACGGAGGATTAGAATGGAAAGGCTCGTTGACACACACTGCCATCTGGCAATGGAGGACTTTGCGAATGATCTCGCGGAGACTCTCGAAAGAGCGCGTCTTGCGGGAGTTGAAAAGATGCTGATAGTCGGTTCTGACGAAAAGGGCAGCCTGGATGCCTTTGATCTCGTCAGCCGCGAGAGTTCTTCGAGACTTTTTGCGGCGGTCGGGATACACCCGCATGACTCCTCCTCGGCCTCGGACGGGATACCGGACAGTGTTTCAGAACTCGCGAGGCATCCGATTGTCGTCGCAGTGGGAGAGACGGGACTTGACTATTTTTACGACCACTCCCCCCGGGAAGTGCAGAAAGAAGTTTTCGCGCTTCACATAGCGTTGGCCAGGGAGTGTGCAAAGCCTCTTGTGGTACACGTGCGAGACGCCTACGATGATGCGATGGAAATTCTCCGCAAGGAGAAGACCCATGATCGTGGAGGGGTCATACACTGCTTCTCCGGAGAGATGCATCATGCCCTGGCAGCCATCGACCTGGGGTTCTACATCTCATTCGCGGGACCTCTGTCCTATCCCGGGAACGAGACCCTCCGGAAGATCGCCGCCGGACTTCCGCTTGAACGGATCCTTTGCGAAACCGACTCCCCCTATCTGTCTCCGCAGCCCAAAAGGGGTAAGAGAAACGAACCCGCCAACGTCCGCTTTGTCTATGAGGAACTGGCCAGGGTCAGGGGTATATCCGCTCAGGCATGTGCCGAGACCGTCCGGGATAACGCATCCCGGCTCTTCGGATGGGGTGGATAGGATATGTTCAGCTTCAGACTTCAGGCCGAATGCCCCGGGAGCCAGGCCAGGGCAGGAGAGATCCTCACCGGCAGGGGTTCCATCTCAACGCCCGTTTTCATGCCGGTCGGGACAATGGCGACAGTCAAGGCGATGGCGCCGTTCGAGCTCCAGCAGATGGGCTCGGAGATAATTCTCGCGAACACGTATCACCTGTACCTTCGCCCCGGGTCCGATATTATCCGTGAAGCCGGAGGACTGCACCGCTTCATGGGCTGGCCGGGGCATCTGCTGACCGACAGTGGGGGGTTCCAGGTCTTTTCCCTCTCTACGCTCAGGGAGATCAACGAAGAGGGGGTCTGGTTCAGGTCGCATCTTGACGGATCCTCACACCATATGACCCCCGAACTATCCATAAAAGTCCAGGAGGACCTCGGGAGCGACATAGCAATGTGTTTCGACGAGTGCGTCAGGATACCCTGCTCCCGGGAAGAGTCCGAAGAGGCCATGAGACGGACTGTACGGTGGGCGGAAAGGTGCCGGGTTTCCCACGTCAGAAAGGACCAGGTTCTTTTCGGGATCGTACAGGGGTCTCTCTTCGAGGATCAGCGGATCCGGTGCGCAAAGGAGCTGAAGGAGATGGACTTCCCGGGATACGCCATAGGGGGCCTTTCAGTTGGTGAGCCGCACAGCGAGATGTACCGCACGCTTGACGCGGTATGCCCTGAGCTGCCGCGGAACAGGCCAAGATATCTCATGGGGGTCGGTTATCCTTCCAACCTTGTCGAGGGGGTAGCCAGGGGGATCGACATGTTCGACTGTGTCCTGCCTACAAGGAACGGCCGCAACGGGACCCTCTTTACATCCTTCGGCAGGGTGAACATCAGGAACCTGAAGTACGAGAGAGATTTCGGACCGCTAGACCCCGAATGCGGATGTTATGCCTGCAGGAACTTCTCAAGGTCCTACATCCGCCACCTCTTCAGATCCGGTGAGATACTGGCTTCGAGGCTCTGCACATGGCACAATCTGCACTTCCTGCTGGATCTCATGCGCAGGATAAGGGAATCGATCCTTTCCGGGACATTCCCTGAGTTCAGGGTAAGGTTCCACGAGACCTTCAAAGACGGAGACAATGACCGGTGAAGACCGAGCTCCTCCGGATCAACCCCGAAGATCCCGACGAATACGCCGTAAGGAAGGCGGCTTCCGTTATCCGCTCAGGCGGTCTTGTCGCTTTCCCCACAGAGACGGTCTACGGCCTGGGAGCCAATGCTCTTGATCCGAAGGCCGTCAGGGCGATATTCGCCGCAAAGGGAAGGCCCGTGGACAATCCGCTGATCGTTCATGTCCATGAACCCGGTAAGGCTGACCTCCTCGGAGTGGTGGACGAACGCTCCAGGAAATTGATGGTACTCTTCTGGCCGGGCCCGCTCACTCTGGTCATCGCTGCCGGTCCCGGAGTCCCTTCGGAAGTGACCGGTGGTCTTGAGACCGTAGCCGTCAGGATGCCGGATCATCCTGTAGCGTTGGCCCTGATAAGGGAGTCCGGCGTTCCGCTAGCCGGGCCGAGCGCCAACCGGAGCGGGCGCCCCAGCCCGACGACAGCGGAGGATGTGCTGGAAGACCTTGACGGAAGGATAGAGATGATCCTCGATGCCGGTCCTGCGGATGTTGGAGTCGAGTCGACCGTGCTCGACGTCACCCGAGATGTCCCGGTCCTGCTGAGGCCCGGGGGAATTTCGATCGAGAGTATCCGTGAAGCCGTGGGGGATGTCGTTCCCTCCCCGGACCGTAAAGAGGCAGGCCGATCTCCCGGGACCAGGTATCGGCATTACGCCCCGTCGATCCCGGTAGTTCTGCTCGATCATGATGGGGCCTGGAAGAACGATCCCCGGCTTGGCGGGGTCTTCGCAGGCGTTGCCTACGTGGGGATCTCTCCCGCTCCGGTTGATGTGGTAGCCCAGGTTCGCTTCGGATCCGTGAAACAATACGCCGGCGGTCTCTTTTCGGCACTTCGTGCAATGGAGCGGTCCGGTGCGGAGGTCATCCTTGCCGAACTTCCCCCGGAAGAGGGTGTCGGGCTTGCGGTCAGGGACAGGCTCAGGAGGGCGGCGGGGGACAGGGGCCGTGAATCGTAAATCGTGAATCGTGGATCGTAAA
>DFYG01000126.1 GCA_002382605.1 Synergistaceae bacterium UBA4088
TCACCAAGCTTGTGCTTTCGCCCGGTGTAGAACAGTATGCGTTCCGTGGTCGTAGTCTTCCCGGCGTCGATGTGCGCCGCAATACCTATGTTCCTGATCAGTTCAAGATTACCGCCACTCATTTTCTTTTCACCACACCCAGCGCTTTCCGCGGATTTGCCCCTGGACCTCTGGATAAAGCCGTTACCAACGATAATGAGCGAAAGCCCTGTTGGCCTCGGCCATCCTGTGGGTATCCTCCCGCTTCTTTACAGAACTTCCCTCGCCCTTGCAGGCATCCGTGAACTCTCTGGCAAGACGTTCAACCATCGGAATACCCTTCCGCCCCCTTGAATACTGAAGGATCCAGCGGGTCGCAAGAGCCTGCGCCCTGCGGGGTTGAACCTCTACCGGGACCTGGTACGTTGCCCCTCCAACCCGCCTCGGCCGGACTTCGACGGCAGGCCGGATGCTCTCCATGGCCTTCCTGAAGACCTCAAGGGGTTCGAGGTTCAGTCTCTTCCCTGCGATATCAAGAGCTCCGTACATGATCTTCTCGGCAACGCTTTTCTTGCCGTCAAGCATTATCGCGTTGATGAACTTTGCGATATCCGGGTTTCCGAACTTTGAGTCCGGCTGATTCTCGCGAATCCTGACATGTCCCTTTCTAGGCATATCCTCGACACTCTCCCTAGTCTATTTCGGGCGCCTTGCGCCATATTTGGAACGGCTCTTCCGTCTGCCTTCAACCCCGCCGCAATCGAGGGTCCCCCTGACGATATGATACCGTACTCCCGGAAGGTCCTTTACGCGCCCTCCCCGGACAAGGACTACCGAGTGTTCCTGAAGGTTATGCCCTACTCCCGGGATGTAGGACGTGACCTCGAACCCATTGGTCAAACGGACCCTGGCAACCTTGCGAAGAGCCGAGTTAGGTTTTTTCGGAGTCACCGTGTAAACCCTTGTACAAACACCTCTCCGTGCAGGATTGCCCTGGAGAGCAGGCGCCTTGGATCTGACTCGCTTATCTTCGCGCCCTTTTCGGATCAACTGGTTAATGGTCGGCAAAAAGCTCCCTCCTTCATATGTAAGCCTTTCATGCATCCCCGGAAGACCGGAGAGGACTGTCTTCCCACAGCACGATCCCGGCCGCGGCTGCCCCCCGGCTTATGGCACAGGCCCGGCCCAGCAGGATCATGCTTTCAACGCTTTCTACAGGGACTCCCGCTTTTTTCGCGGCCTCTTCAAGCCCTGAAACAAGCGATCTCCTGGCGTCCCCGGCCAGGAAGAGTTTCTTCAGTGTGCCGGCAAGTAACGCTTTCTTTACCGAACGGATACCTGCCACTCTGTTGACAACAGCCAACTCCTTCAAGGGCACGCAAAATCCCTCCCTTGAAAAGGACACCGGAGAATAATAACAACCGCAACAGGCAGTGTCAAGGAAAATCTCTCAACCCGCCGCGCTATACAGCGAGGGGAGACTCCTCATCAGGAGTGCCGAAAGCTGTTGGCGGTGACACTTCGACAAGATCAAAATCTCTGTATGCCTCAAAAGAGGTCCCGGCAGGGATCAGGTGACCGATAATTACGTTTTCCTTCAACCCCTTGAGTTTGTCCACGTCCCCTCTGACGGCTGCCCCTGCAAGGATCTGGGCCGTCTGCTGGAACGAAGCAGCACTAAGGAAACTGTCTGTCGCAAGCGCGGCCTTGGTTATTCCGTGGATTACCGGCTTCCATGTCGGCTCTTCCCTGAGCCTTCTTACAAAACTGACGCGCTGAAGAAGGCGTTTTGTCTCCGACTGCGTAAAGATCGGCCTCAGGACCAACTCTTCGGGATCGGCCGAAACCAGAGCATCAAGAACCTGGCTGTTGACCTCACTGCCAGCTCCGGCAACCTCTTCTCCGAGGCTGTTCCTCACAGGCTCGAGAAGGACTTTGGTGTAGGCGGTATCAGACAGGACACCTCGAAGTACCGCATCCCTTGAAAGTATCTCGCCGTCTATTTCGACCGCTGCCAGTTCGCGTTCCACCAGACCCCGAACCACACTGCCGTCGATAAGCTGCGGAATGTCCCTTACCGCATTACCCTCGGAATCTATGGCCTGAACCAGAGGGCGGGCCCAGTACTGGTCGATGAGCACCTTCTGTATCGCGTCTGCAAGAGTGACTGTTTCGGGTGATCGCCATATTTTTATCGACTCGACGTTGCTCTCCCTGATGGCGGCGGCAGCCTGATCGTCGATGACCCTGTCCGCTGCGACAATGACCTTCCCTTCTGACACAACATCTTCCGCGAGGTACGCCGTCCCCTTGAGGTCATCAATGATCTCCACGTCCCTGACCAGTATGCTTATCGGCTTTCCACCGGTGATCCGGGCCATGTGGCTGGAATTGAGGATGGTCCCTGATTCGATCACTTCTCCCTCAGATATCTCCCGGCTCTCTATCAGCTCCAGGCCCGACATGCTGCGCCTGAAAGACACCTCGCCGACAATGATGCGCAGAAGACCGGACTCGTCCTCAAGGATCAGGTCCGAAATTCCGGACCCCGGTCGCAATATCTGCCGGATCCCGTTTTCGTCAAGTACCTGCCCCTTGAGGGACAGCGCCGGGTCGATGTTGCCGTGTCCGCTTGCATCGGCCAGTTTTTTCCCGGTCATTATGCCGTTGGCTTCCTCGAGGAATCGTTCATTATCCGAGACTATCTCCCGGATCTCTTTCCCCAGATCCGCGAGCCATGCAAGTTCCATCGACACGAAGGAGCTGTCTCCCTCTTCGAGCACCCTGACCCTGTTGACGGGGGCGACCTTGCGCAGGATCACCTCTATGTGCTTGTTGCTCACTGATACGCCCTGGGACAGGTACACCGACTGTATCTGGTCAACCAGGTAGTTCTGGACCGCCTCGAGCCCTTCTACCTCAAGCAGCTGCTGGGGGTCCAGATGCCCTTCGGTAAGGGGCTGACCTTTCTTGACAGAATCCCCCTCTTCGACCAGAAGCGGCTGCGAAGCAGGAATATTGTTGGATGACCTTGATTCAACCCCGTCATCAGTCGAAGAGATGAAGACCTTTCTCTTGCCTTCCATCTCACGGATCTCGGAGATAACGCCGTCCCGGTCTGAAAGGAACGCGACCTTCTTCGGGCGTCTTACCTCAAAAAGCTGTTCGATCCTGGGAAGGCCCTGGGTTATGTCTTCACCTGTGATCCGGACCCCTCCTGTGTGGAATGTTCTCATAGTGAGCTGTGTGCCGGGCTCCCCAATGGATTGGGCCGCCACTACCCCTACAGCCTCGCCCACCAGGACCTTTTGCCTGGAAGAGAGATCCATCCCGTAGCACTGCCGGCAAATACCGTCCTGAAGCGAGCATGTGAGGGGACTCCTCACCCATGCTTCTTCGAGGCCGGCCTTCTCGACCAGCCCGGCTTTCTCGGAATCGATCATTTCCCCGGCGGAAATTATGATCTCTCCGCTTTCCGGGTGGCATATGTCCCTGAGAGCAGTTCTGCCGGTAACTCTCTCTCCCAGTGAGATTATCAGCTTACCATCCTGGATGAGCGGGTGGATGCGGACCCCCTGATCGGTCCCGCAGTCCTCGGCGGTAATTATAAGATCCTGGGCGACATCGACCAGGCGCCTGGTGAGATATCCCGATTTGGCGGTCCGCAATGCGGTGTCTGCAAGACCTTTCCTTGCCCCGTGGGTGGATATGAAGTATTCGAGCATGTTCAGGCCTTCCCGGAAGTTCGAGACTATCGGGTAATCGATGATCTTTCCCGAGGGATCCGCCATAAGTCCGCGTATCCCTGCCATCTGGGCGACCTGGCTCTTGCTGCCCCGGGCGCCTGATTCCATCATCATTTTGATCGGATTCGAAGCGTCCATGTTGTCGAGTATCGCGTCCGCGGCCTCTCTGGAGGCCTCAGACCAGAGAGTTTCCTTCTGGCGGAGATATTCGTCTTCTGTTAGAACTCCCATCTGATACTGCGTAGTGAGGACTTCCTCCTTCGCCAGGGAGTTGTCGACGATCTCCATCTTCTGGGGAGGTATCAGAACATCCCCCAGACCGAAGCTGATTCCGCTGATCGTCGACCAGTGGTAGCCGAGAGTCTTTATCTTGTCGAGCATCTCGACAACGGCCTCCTGCCCGACCCTGTCGAATGCGGCGTCTATCAGGGATCCGAGCGATTTTTTGCCCAGCTGCTTGTTGATGTAGCGGAGATCAGGGTGAAGGATGCTGTTAAAAAGCGCCCGCCCCGGGGAGGTCGTGATCCACTCACCCCGGAATTTGAGGCGGATCCTGCTGTTTACGTCAACAACATCATGATCGAGCGCGGAGAGCACATCATCCACATTCAGAAAACTCATTCCTTCTCCCGTCTTGCCTTCTGACATCGCCGTGGCATAGTAAATGCCGAGCACGATATCCTGGGTGGGTGTTACCACCGGCCGGCCGCTTGCCGGAGAAAGAAGGTTTTTTGCGGAAAGCATGATCGTCTGCGCTTCAACCCTGGCCTCTATCGAAAGAGGAAGGTGGACAGCCATCTGGTCACCGTCAAAGTCGGCATTGAACGCCGTACAGACCAGAGGGTGCAGACGAAGGGCCTTCCCCTCCATAAGGACGGGCTCGAAAGCCTGAATGCCAAGCCTGTGCAGTGTCGGCGCCCTGTTGAGGAGAACCGGGTGCCCCTTGATCACTTCCTCAAGTATGCCCCAGACATCCTCCCTGCCTCTCTCTATCGCGCGTTTTGCGCTCTTGACGTTGGGAGAAAGTCCCTGGCTTACAAGTTTGTTTATTACAAAGGGCTTGAAAAGCTCCAGCGCCATCTGCTTGGGAATTCCGCACTGATTGAGTTTCAGGTTGGGGCCGATGACTATTACCGACCTCCCGGAGTAATCCACGCGTTTCCCGAGCAGGTTCTGGCGGAACCTCCCTTTTTTCCCCCTGAGGAGGTCCGAGAGGCTCTTGAGGGGCCGGTTCCCTGCACCGAGAACAGCCTTGCCCATTCTTCCGTTGTCTATAAGGGCATCGACCGACTCCTGAAGCATGCGCTTTTCGTTCCGGATTATTATTTCGGGAGCCCGGAGTTCCTGCAGTTTTCTCAGGCGGTTGTTTCGGTTTATGACCCTCCTGTAGAGGTCGTTCAGGTCGGATGTGGCGAAGCGTCCGCCGTCGAGCTGCACCATCGGCCTCAGGTCGGGAGGTATCACCGGAAGAACCCGGAAGACCATCCATTCGGGGTTTCCGTCGCTCTTCCTGAAATCCTCTGCCACCTGAAGGCGCTTTACAAGCTTGCGCTTCTTCTGGCCTGTCGTCTCGCCTATCTCCTCCCGGAGAGTTGCTGCCAGCTCGGTAAGGTTCATCCTTGACAGCAGTGACAGGACGCCGTCGGCGCCTATGCCGGCCTCAAATTCCTTGTCGTAGGCCGCACAGAGGCGCTGCTCTCTCTCGAGAATTATGTCGCCGCGTTCAAAAGGAGAATCTCCACCGTTGACCACTATGTAGCAGGGATCTTCTATGGTCAGGGTCTCGCCCTGCACTGAAAAGCGACCCGGGTATTTCTGGAAAAAGAGCTGGTATTCACTGGCGGAGATCACATCTCCCTTTTTGAAGGGAAGATGCGCAACTGCTGTTACAACAAAACCCTCTTCGCTGCCGGCCATGGCTCTCTCCGTCTGGAGAGAATCGTTATCGGCCAGTGCCTTCTCCCTGCCGGAAGCGGAAAGAACCTGCCCCTCGGAGTAAAGGCCATCCTTAGACGCCTCGACCACACGGAAAGCCGGCTCAACCTTGAAAACCCTCTCGCCGAAGTCGCGCTTGAATGTTCCGACCTGGCTGGCGGTGATCACATCATCTTCGTTTACAGATATGTCATCTACATGGAGGACCCTGTGGGCCTCCTCTGCCTTGAATTTGTGATCGTAATGCCTGTGGACCCGCTCCTCGCAAGCCGAAACCAGATCGCCGCGCTTCAGCAGGTCTGTCCTCTTGCCTTCGATGACTACCTTGAAAACCGCCTCCCTGCGTCGGGTCGGCGCGAAATAGACCACCTTTTCAAGATCCTTGGTTGCCGTGCCCAGAAGCAGGCTAAGGCGGCTCGGTATCCCTCGAAGGTACCAGATATGTATAACAGGCGCGGCCAACTCGATATGCCCCATACGTTCACGCCGGACACGGTTGTCGGCCACTTCGACCCCGCAGCGGTCACATACCACGCCCTTGAATTTGGGGCCGCTTCTCTTGTATTTTCCGCAGGCACACTCGAAGCTCTTCGTCGGACCGAAGATCCTTTCGCAGAAGAGGCCATCTTTCTCCGGACGAAGAGTCCTGTAGTTTATTGTCTCGGGTTTCTTTACCTCGCCGCTGGACATCTCGCGAATTCTTTCGGGGCTGGCGAGCTTGATCTTTACCCCGGAAATCCCACCTCGGTTCATTTATACATCAGCCCCCTCTTCCGGGTCTCTCTTGCTGGAACCGTCTCCGGGCAATGCAGAGGAATCTGCCGGATCATCATTTACAACCGGCGGAGGGTTCTTCTCCTCGAATACTTCCTCGACATGTTTCATGGAAGATGACCTTACCTCTTCCCGGGGCTTATGCCTGGTCGGGGTGAAGGATGGTTCGTCGTCCTCCTCCAGAAGCAGTTCGCCCATCGATCCGTCCTCATAGGCAATTTCGACATCAAGGCCGAGACCCTGGAGTTCCTTTACGAGAACCCGGAAGCTCTCCGGAACACCCGGATCCGTAAGGTTGAGCCCTTTGACTATCCTCTCGTAGGTCTTCAGGCGTCCCCTGATATCGTCGGATTTTACGGTCAGCATCTCCTGGAGAACGTGAGATGCGCCGTAGCCCTCCAGGGCCCATACCTCCATCTCACCGAAACGCTGACCTCCGAACTGGGCCTTGCCCCCAAGAGGCTGCTGGGTGATAAGGCTGTACGGTCCGATCGATCTGGCGTGAATTTTGTCGTCCACGAGGTGGATGAGTTTCATCATGTACATTGTCCCGACTGTGACAGGGCGCTTCATGGGCTCGCCGGTTCTGCCATCGTAGAGCAGGATGCGGCCGTCAGTCGTCAGATCCGGGACTCCCTCTTTTCTGACTTCATCAACCAATGAAAGGATCTCATGTTCCTTTGCTCCTTCAAAGACAGCCGTAGAAACATGCCAGCCCTTCCTTGTCGCAACGAAGCCGAGTATCGTCTCCAGGACCTGTCCCAGGTTCATTCGGCTCGGCACCCCTATCGGGTTTAGCACAACGTCTATCGGGGTACCATCCGGGAGATAGGGCATGTCCTCTTCGGGAAGGATCCTCGAAACGACGCCCTTGTTCCCGTGGCGTCCGGCCATCTTGTCTCCAACAGTGATCTTCCTGATCCTGGCGACATATACCTTTACGACCTCGTTCACCCCGGGGCTCAGTTCGTCCCCGTTCTCGGAGCGGCTCAACTGTTTCACGGAAACGACCTTGCCGCCTTCACCGTGAGGGATCCTCATCGAGGTGTCGCGAACCTCCCTGGCCTTCTCTCCGAAAATGGCCCTCAAGAGCTTCTCCTCGGGAGACTGATCGGATTCCCCCTTGGGCGTGACCTTCCCGACAAGGATGTCGCCGGCCACAACCTCGGCGCCTACCCTTACAATTCCTGTCTCGTCAAGGTCTTTCAGAGCATCCTCCCCGACATTGGGAATATCGCGTGTGATCTCCTCGGGACCAAGTTTCGTGTCCCTCGCTTCCACCTCGTATTCCTCGATATGTATTGAGGAGAAACGGTCCTCCTTGACGAGCCTGTCGCTCAGAAGGATAGCGTCTTCGTAGTTGTACCCCTCCCAGGAAACGAATGCCACGAGGACGTTGTTCCCGAGAGCCAGCTCCGCGTTCTCGACAGACTGCCCGTCTGCGATTATATCGCCGGAGCGCACCTTGTCTCCCTTGAACACCAGCGGTTTCTGGTGGATTATCGTACCCTGGTTTGATCTTCTGAATTTCACGAGAGTATATTTCTCTGCCTGGCTGCCTCCTTCAGGGATGATCTCAATCTCCCTGGAGTCGACCCTGACAACAGTTCCCGATGAGCGGGCGGCTACGCATGACCCGGAATCTCTGGCCACCCTGGCCTCTATTCCGGTCCCGATCACGGGAGCTTCCCCCCTGATGAGGGGGACAGCCTGTCTCTGCATGTTCGACCCCATAAGGGCCCGGTTGGCATCATCATGCTCAAGAAAGGGGATAAGCGCGGTGGAGGCAGAAACGATCTGCTTTGGGGAAAGGTCCAGATAATCAACCTCCTCGGGCGTTACCTCGGCAATATCTCCCCTCGACCTCACGTGGACATGCTTTTCCGCGAAGGTCATGTCACTATTGAGGAGAGTATTGGCTCTCCCGACGAAGAGGCCGTCCTCTTCATCCGCTCCCAGGTAGACCACTTCATCGGTCACCCTGCCGTTTTTGACTTTTCTTTTGGGTGACTGGAGGAAACCGTATTCATTGATCCTGGAGTAGATGGAAAGTGATGTCACCAGGCCGATGTTAGGCCCCTCCGGGGTTTCAATGGGACAGACACGCCCATAGTGCGTGTAATGGACGTCCCGGGCTTCGAATCCTGCCCTTTCCCTGCTGAGTCCGCCGGGGCCAAGCGCCGACAGTCTCCTGCGATGCGTCAGCTCGGCAAGCGGGTTTGTCTGATCCATGAACTGCGAAAGCTGGCCGGAACCGAAGAATTCCCTCAGGGCAGCGGAAATGGGCCGGACGTTGATAAGATCCCTGGCGGTGGCTCCAGTGAGGTCGGGGATCGTCGTCATCCTCTCGCGGGCGATGCGCTCCATCCGGAGAAGTCCCACGCGAACCTGGTTCTGGAGCAGTTCCCCCACGGCCCTGACCCTTCTGTTACCCAGGTGGTCTATGTCATCCGTCCGCTCGTTACCATCCCTGAGAGCCATAAGTTTACTGACTATCTGCACGATGTCCTCGATCATCAGCAGACGCTTTGACTCGGGGATGTCCAGACCAAGACGCCGGTTCAGCTTGTATCTTCCTACACGGCCGAGGTTATATCTCCGGGAATCGAAGAAGAGACCGTTAATGTATTCCCGGGCGTTCTCCATCCTTGCCGGTTCGTTGGGACGAAGTTTGCGGAACATCTCCATTACCGCCTCATCCCTGTGGCGGGTCCCGTCGCGTTCCATCGTTGCCTCCAGAGCCGGATCGGCCTTCCAGACCCAGACCCTTGTTCTTCCGAGTTCCCAGAGTTTTTCCAGTATCTCCTTGGTGATCCGTTCGTTCTTCTTTACAATGGCTTTTCCCGGCCCGTCCGAAATAGTCTCTGCGATGAGTCTGCCTCTGGCCTCATCCTCAACGAGATCTATCTGTTCCTCTACTGCTCCGAAGAGTTTGAGGATCTCGTCGTTGTTCTCGACCCCGAAGGCCTTCAACAGAACTGTAACGGGAAGTTTTTTCCTGTTGTCTATGTTCACTGAAAGGACTTCGCCAGGGGTCATGTCGAACTCAAGCCAGGCTCCCCTGTCCGGAATGACCTTGGCCGAATAGCGCTCCTGTCCCGGGGTTGACTCCTCCGAGGCGAAATAAACACCCGCCGAGCGGGCAAGCTGGCTTACGACAACTCTTTCCGTGCCGTTGATGATAAAAGTTCCCCTGTCGGTCATCATCGGGAAATCCCCGAGATAGACCTCCTCTTCCTTGATCTCCTCGGTCTTGCGGTTCACAAGACGGATCGTAGCCTTGACCGAACGGGACCATGACAGGTCCCTCTGGCAAGCCTCTTCCTGGGTTATCTGGGGTGATTCGACAAAATAGTCCACAAATTCCAGGGCGAATGACCCATCGTAGCTTTCGATCGGGAAGATCTCATTGAAGAGTTCCTGGATGCCATGGTTGGATCTCTCATCCACATCGGTAAGTTCGCCCTGTTCGCTGAACTGGAAAAACCACCTGAAGGAATCGCGCTGGTTGGAGATCATGTCTGGAATTTCGACAAGATCCCGGGCGCGACCGAACGTCAAACGCTGTCTCTTGCTGTTGATCGTAACGAATTCTGCCATGGGAGAAGCACACCCTCCCTGTCTTTGGGGGATTTGGAAGAACTTGACGTGACAAACTGAAAGGATAACGAAAGGGCCGCGCTGTGTCAATAGGCACAGCACAACCCCTTCTCGGTTTTCCTTCCACCGGAACCAACGTTTCACCCCATTTCTTAAGGGGTAGAACCGCAATTATGGTGGGGAAGGGGGGATTCGAACCCCCACACCCTCGCGGACACTGGCTCCTGAAGCCAGCG
>DFYG01000157.1 GCA_002382605.1 Synergistaceae bacterium UBA4088
GATGTGGCAAGAAACCAGGTCTTTATCTTCGCTGGCCGGAAGATACGGTACAGCCAGCTTGTTGTGGGTGTTCCCCACTCCGTGGTCTTTCAGGACCCTGGAAACGAACGCTCCATGGAAGAACCCGGGGCAGTCGCACGAGCCTTCCAGGCGGANNCGCGGGGTTGATGATTTCACGCTCTCCTGCGGGACAGGATCCACGGCTGGTGCGGCCGCGGCCTGGATAGAAGGTCTGGTACAGTCGCCAGTGGCGGTTCAGAACCCCGGCGGCATAAATACGGTTCTTATTGAAGAGGAAAAACCCGGAATCCTCCGTCTGCACCTGAAGGGGCTGACCACGATCGTTGCCGAGGGGGTCTGCTTTGACCCTGCTCCCCGTTCACTTATTTGATCTTCTGGCCCTTGCTGTCATCCCGNNATGAAATGACGAGGGATCTGGTTTTCCGTGAATCGTAAACCGTCAATTGTGAATCGTAAGTTCAAATACAGATTCCCACCCTTCATCCGCCGGCTGGCGGATGAAGGGTACTAGCACGGAGAAAACCAGAATATGTGTTGAAGAGCAAAAGCCAAGGCCAAGGCATCCACCACAGAGAGCGCGGAGAAGGGCAAGAGAGACAAGGTGCCCGAGCGCAGCGAAGAGTAGAGAACCCAAAAGAGCTTTTATGGGTTTAGAACCTGAATCAAAAAGCCTTTGTTATTGTTTCAAACACAAAAAATCTTTGGTTTACCCTCCGCGGTCCTCCGTGTACTCTGTGGTGCAAAAATCGGGTTTTGTATTTCCTGTTTCCCGCCTCCTGGTTTTCCGAGTTACGAGTAACGAGTTACGCGTTCCGGTTTTTCAGCCACTCCGATACCGACTCCAGTCCCTTTTTAAGTGTCTCCGTGCCATAGGCGTAGCCTATCCGAAGTCGTTTTTCTATGCCGAAGCACTTCCCCGGGAGCAGGAAGGTCCCCGTCGTCCCCAGCAGGTCGATGCAGAGCTCGTCCGAGGGGATATCCAGATCGTAACCAAGGAATGCCGTTGTTCCAGCCCTTGGTTTGACCCAGTTGATCTGTTTTTCAGAATCGACCCATTTTTCAAGGATCGCTACGCCATCCCTTATGATCCTGAGGTTGCGTTCCATTATCCTTTCGCGGTTTTCGAGCGCCACCACGGCGAGCGTATCGATCAGAGGTCCGCAGCTTATCGTTGTGTAGTCGCGGCGAGAGAAAGCCTCAGCGATGAACTCGCGGGGGCCTGCCATCCATCCGCTCCTCAGGCCGGCCAGAGAGAAGACCTTGGAAAAACTCCCAGTGCTAACCCCTTTTTCGTAAACGTCGGACATTGAAGCAACGAAGACACCAGGTTCATGCACCAGCCCCCTGTAAGCCTCGTCGCAGAGGACCCACGCTCCGTGCTTGCGGGCGATCTCCGCGATCTCTTCCAGAAGCGAATTCTCCATCAGGGAGCCTGTCGGGTTGTTCGGGTTGTTGATACATATCAGATCAACACCCCCCAAGGCCATCTCCCGCAGCTCTTCCAGGTCCGGGAGCCAGGAGTTCTCAGGCCTGAGGGGCAGAAGATCGACTATGGCCCCGAACGCTTCCGGGATGCTCGTCATCTGCTGGTAGGTCGGCCAGACGCTTATCACCCGGTCGCCCGGGTTCACCAGCGTAAAAAGGGCCAGGAAGTTGGCCGCGGAACCGCCGTTCATAATGAGTATCGAATCCGGGTCGCGCCCTTCGTAAAGAGAGGCGATCAAGTCGCGCAATTTTCTGCTGCCCGTGATGTCTCCGTATGTCAGCCTCGTTCCGAGAAGATCGGCCATGATCCTCTCTGTGTCGCCGGATATCTCCAGCAGTTCATAAAGTGTCAGGGAATCCACGCAGGTCTCGGCAATGTTGTTCACCGCAAGTGTCTCCCACCTGTTCATCCATTCTTCTACTCCGAATGGGCGTATCTTCATCGGGATCACTCCAGAATTTGATTTTTTTGAGAACCTTTTCAGTATGAAATAAAAATCCGGGAAAAGGAAGTCTGTATTCATAGTGTTACAAGGGTTCGCATTGACAGATATTTCCCGGATTGATACAATCCCGGAAACAGGGTTTATTTTGGAAACTTTTTTTCCTATACGGAAACGAGGATGACGAATGAGCAGCCTGGAAAAGTCTTTGCTGATCCTGAAACGCCTCGGAGATCCTCCATACGAACTTAGCCTTTCAGACCTTGCGGCACATATCGGCATGGGCAAAAGCGGAACTTTCAAGCTGATCGGTGTCATGAAGAACCACAACTTCGTGATCCAGAGCAAAACCTCGAAAAAATACCACCTTGGCCCCATCGTGCTGAGGCTCGGAAACGTTTACGGAAGGTTCAACGGTATCCAGGAGATCGCAAAGCCCATTCTGACACATATCACCGAAACCCTCGGAGAAACAACCTACATATCCATCTGGGAAGGGGAACGTGCTTTCCCGGCCTATAAAAAATATATCCCAGGCGGGATCTACGACTACAACGACTTCATCGGTAAAAGCCTTCCTCTCAATGCGGGAGGATCAGCAATGCTGCTCTGTGCCTACCAGGATCCGGACCATATCCGCGAGATACTCGACTCGATCGATCTTGAAAAGCGAACGCCCTTCACACTGACGGACAAGGATCTGCTAATGGAGGAGTACCGCAGGATCCGTGAGCAGGGATACGCGATCGAGGACGAGACTTTCAGTCTGGGGGTTCTCTCTATAGCTGTTCCGATCTTTGACAAAAACAACATGGTCGGAGCATGCATGGCTCTGGCGGCACCGAAGGATCACGCGACAAAGGAAAAGATCTCTGAATGGATCCAGGTATTACGGGACGCAGCGGAGGAACTTTCGTACAAACTTCAGTTCAGACACTGAATCAGGGAAAGGGGGGAGAAGGTAGAAAAGATCATTCGCGGCAGGTACTTGTGAAAAAAGATCTTATAAAGGAGAGATGTTGTTATGAGGAAAAGCGTAGCAATTACTGTTCTGGGCATTTTCGTCCTTGGCCTGCTCATGGTTTCCGGGGCGGCCACACCGAGTCTCGCCAAAGACAAGCTGACCCTGAAGGTCGCAGGCATATCCGCCCCGGAATACAGAGGAACCAAGTCACTATACGCTATAAAGGAAGCAGTTGAAAAGGGGACGGAAGGCCGGGTTGTTCTCGATATTTTCCCTGCCAACCAACTGGGCGATTATACCCAGGTCTTCGAGGAGATCAGGCGCGGGACCATCGAAATGGGGCTTATATTCCTCCCGAGTCAGTTTGACGTCATGCTCGAGATCGGGTCGCTCCCGTTCCTGGCCGAAACTGGTGAAGGGATGCAGAAGCAGCTTTCGCCGGGTTCCTTCGTCTACTCCGTAATTGACGGATCTCTCGACAAACTCGGCGTCAAGCTCCTTCGGCTTTACGGGGATGGCTTCGTTGGGGTAGGACTTGCCAAAGAGCCCAAGAATCCCACAAAACCCGGCACAGACAAGGGCACCCTGATACGGGTGGCACCGCTGGCCGTCTACAAGGAAACGGCCGAGGATCTTGGCTTCAGGACGACGAACATCCCATACGCCGACACATACAGTGCCATCCAGACAGGTGTCTGTGACGGGTGGATCGGCGGATCATCCCAGATCAACTACCTGAGTTTCCGCGATGTCATAAAATACTACGTTCCTTACAACTGCCTCTTTGACCAGACCGCATACATAATCGGCAAGGACATCTGGAACAAGATCTCCCCCGCGGACCAGAAGGTCATTGTCAATGCCGTCAACGAACAGGCCGACAAGAGCTTCGCGGACAGCAACGCAGAAGACCTCGAATACCAGGCTAAACTGGCCGAGGCCGGGGTCAAGATCATTTCTATCCCCGAGAAGGATATGGCGGAACTGGCAAAATACATCCGCAGCACAACCTGGCCCAAGCTCGAGAAAACTTACGGCAAGGAAGCATTGGACAAGGTCAAAAAGTCACTGGAATAGAACACCCCGGGCGCCGGGCGGGATGCTCCGCCCGGCGTTTTTATGGAGGGATCTAATTTGCGATTTCTGGAAACGGTCAAGCACTCCCTTATCTGGAGGTTCCTTCTCAACCTGCAGAAGGTCCTTCTCGTCCTTAGCAGCCTTTTCGTGGTTCTGATCATGTGCCTCGAGGTCGTCCTCCGGTACGTCTTCAAATCCGATCTTTTCGGTATAGAGGAGATCGTTGTGATCGCCGCCTTCTGGCTCTATTTCATGGGCAGCTCCTACGGTGTCTACGAAAAAAGCCACGTAAAGGCCGATATAATCCCCCAGTTGCTCAAACCGGGAGCCAGGGCTTTTCTGAGCGTGATAGTCAACTTTACCGTTGCCTCGCTCTGCATTCTCTTCACAGTGTGGGCAGTGGAAATGGTCCGTTACAGCATTGTCTGGATGCCCCGCTCGACAGGCCTGAGGATCCCTACTTTCATCTCTCAAACTTCGGTACTGATCGGGTATGGTTTGATGTCCCTGTACTCCATAGTCTATTTTCTCGAGGATCTCTTTTTCTTCATTTCCATGCGCCGGGAGGGTCAAGCCTGATGCGAAGATCATCCGAACCCGCCGCGGGAAAGGGCAGGAAACATAAAAACAAAACCTTCACCGGTGCCGCATGGGATGGTAACTGGAGGAAATTCCAATGGCGATAAGCATTGCCCTTCTGCTGATAATTGTGACCCTTCTTCTGGGGTTGCCGGTACCATTCTGTTTCATGCTTTCCACCACATTCATGGTCATAACCCACGGCTACGATCCCTCTTTCCTCCTCCCCTACGGATTCAGCCAGATGAGCTCCATAGTACTTCTTGCAATACCACTTTTCATAATGGTCGGGGGGATGATGGACAGGGGCGGGATCGGAACATCCCTCGTCAACTTTGTGGAAGTTTTCGTCGGAAGGATCAAAGGGGGGCTCGGGGTTGTTGCGGTGGTTTCATGCGCTGTTTTCGGTTCCATTTCCGGAAGCTGTGCCGCGACCCTCTCCTGCATTGGATCCATCATGTTCCCCAGGCTCC
>DFYG01000083.1 GCA_002382605.1 Synergistaceae bacterium UBA4088
GAGTTTCTGTATTTGGTTTTTCGACAATTTACCATTACCCTTCACTGCCCTCCAGGCGAACTGAAGGACTTCGCGTTCGGGCACTTCGTCCCGATTCACGATTTACGATCCACGATTCCCGATTCACGATTGACGGCTCTATCGAACCCATGATAATATATCCGTCGCGCTCAGGGAGCGATTTTCCTTGGGGGATCGTCTAATTGGCAGGACGCTAGACTCTGGATCTAGAAGTCGGGGTTCGAGTCCCTGTCCCCCAGCCAAAGAGTTTCTTGTGGCCCCATCGTCTAGTGGTCCAGGACCCAGGGTTCTCAGTCCTGTAACACGGGTTCGAATCCCGTTGGGGCTACCAGCAATATTCAGGCGGATGCATTCTTGCGTCCGCTTTTTTCGTGCTCATCCGCCGCCTTCAGGTTGTAGACCGGACGAAGCATTGCAGATATCTCTATGGTTTCACCGACCTCGTCGCGGATATCCTCCCATCTTCTGTAGGCCATAGGAGATTCGTCTATCGTATCCGGGCAGATCGAAGTCGAAAAGACACCCTCCATGCTCTGGTTGAATGATCCCATGCTTACGGACCCTTCCCTGAGCCTTTTCTTCATCTCCCTCCTGCTAAAGACACGCCCTGCCCCGTGAGGAGAGGAAAAGTTGAAATCGGGGTTTCCCTTTCCGATACCCAGCACAACACCTGAAGCCATATTCAATGGTATTACGACCTTCTCCCCCCTGTGGGCCGAAATGGCACCCTTTCTAACGATCCCGTCCCTCTCGCTGATGAAGTTGTGGACACTCTCTATCGTATTCTTCCCATCCGGTCTCAAGCCGTAGAAAGAGAGGACCGAGTCCAGGATCATGAACCTGTTGTGTCGGGCGAACTCCTGGGCAACGGTCAGCCACTTCATATAATCTTTCCCTCCCCTGTCCATGGGAAGAGACTCAAGACCCGTGGGAACGCTGTTGTTCCCATGCTTCCGGGAGAGGGACCTGGCAACCTGCTGGAAGTGACCCGCGATCTGGTATCCCAGGTGCCGGCTCCCGGAGTGGACCGTGACGAACAGATTCCCTTCCCGGTCTTCGTCCACCTCGATAAAGTGGTTGCCGCCTCCAAGTGTTCCCAACTGCGTCCATGCAGGGTATCTGGGCCTCTTCGAGAGACACTTCTGGTAAAATTCCTCGTCCGCCCGGGCGGCCAGAGATCCCATTCTCCTGGCCCGATCGGGGAAACGGCTTGCAAACCTCTCCAGCGGCCCGCTAGTTCGGTGATGGGTCATTCCAAGCGGTATGTTCTTCCTGATAAAAGAATCAAGCTCCCGAAAAGCGCCGTCCCTGCGACTTATACCCTCCAGGGGCGACATGATGACACCGCACNNATCCCTGAAGCGGCCGGTGAAACCTATCACGCACCCGGCGCCGATATGGCAGTCCGGCATGATCGCCACAAGACCCTCGATCGCGGGATGGGTCGCGATCGCCTCTATCTGGGCCATGGTAAGAGTATCGACATCCCTGGCGTGAACAAGTAATCTTGCCATGCGCCTCACCTCGTTTTTTTGATCTTGCCAGAAGCGTTGAAAAACTTTCAGGAACAACGGATGATAATGACGTCGCTGATGATGATCTTTGAAGGGAGCAGGAATATCAGGATGAATGAATTGTTTCAGCATAACCTCCGCGGATGCTTCGCGTTCCAGGGCGACCGGGTTCTGGTCAGGACCGGCCCCGAGCCTTCGATACCCAGCGCTGAAGATATCCCCGCCCGGGATCTTCTCTCTTCTGCAGGCGGAACCAGAGCCATGGAGCGTCCGGGAAACTGCTGGATCGACCTGGGGAAGGGGTCAGTTCCGCCCGAAGGAATGGAATTCGTCTCCCTTCGTGATATCTGGGGCATCCTTGGAGAACGCGCCTTTTTCGAGGCCGGAAGGGCATTCCAGCTCATGGAATGGTCCCGGAAGAATAAATTTTGCGGTCAGTGCGGCGCCCTTATGAGAGAAAGCGATTCCGAGACGGCGCGGGAGTGTCCCGAGTGCAAAATGACGAGTTACCCTCCTGTTTCTCCGGCAGTCATCGTGGCGGTCCGCAAAGGCACTTCTCTCCTTCTGGCCCGAAGCCCCGGTTTCCCAAAGGGCCGCTACAGTGTTCTGGCCGGTTTCGTTGAGCCGGGCGAGACCCTGGAGGAGACCATAGAGAGGGAAATAATGGAAGAAGTGTCGGTAAGGGTCAAAAACATCAGGTACTTCGGGAGCCAGCCCTGGCCTTTCCCCCACTCTCTGATGATAGGTTTCACCGCCGAATGGGCATCGGGAGAAATAAGAATAGACGGGGTCGAAATAGAGGACGCTGGATGGTACGAACCCGGCTCATTCCCCGAAATGCCTCCGGGAATAAGCATTTCGAGACGGCTCATCGAAAATTTTCTCTCTGGGAATGACCGCGGCTGAAAAGGCCTGCTCAGAGCGTGTTTTCTTCGCTCTTTTCCTTTTGCTGCTGGACTATGTCGTACATGTCGCCGAACGAGAGAATACCGAGGAACTTCCCATCTTCATCAACAACGGCAACGTTTGCGATACCCGAGGATACCATAAGCCCAAGAGCCTCCTGCACTGTCCTTGACGAACGTACCGTGGTTGCCGGCTCAAGCATATCCCGCAGAGATCCGGAGCTTCTTCTTTTTCCTGTTCTCTCCACGCTGACGCTTCCCTGAAGCCTTCCGTCATCGATCACGTAGACGAACTTGTCCCGGAAGAACCAGAGCGAGGTCGCGTGAGCTGATCTTCGGGCGGCCTCGATATCGTCATCCATCCCGGCAAGCGGAAGTCCATCCGTCCTCAGCGATACATCCTTGACCTTCATGAAGCTGAACATCGATAACGGGTTTTCCGCACCCACAAAATCCGACACAAAGTCGTCCGCCGGCGAGGAGAGAAGCTGAAGCGGTTCCCCCACCTGGGACAGGGTGCCGTCCTTCATTATCGCTATTCTGTTGCCCATCTTCATCGCCTCGTGAATGTCATGGGTGACAAAAACGATGGTCTTTTCGAGTTTGGCCTGAAGATCGAGCAGTTCATCCTGAAGCGTGATCCTTGATATGGGGTCCAGAGCTCCGAACGGCTCGTCCATCAGGATGATCTCCGGGTCGCCGGCCAGGGCCCTTGCGACACCCACCCGCTGCTGCTGTCCTCCGGAAAGCTCCCTGGGCCATTTCCCCCCGAACTCTCCCGGAGAAAGACCCACCATCTCAAGCGCCCGATCGGCAATTATCCTGGCTTCCTCCCTGGCCACTCCCTTGAGCCCCGGAACCACCGAGACATTCGCGGAAACCCTCATGTGGGGGAAGAGACCTATCCCCTGGATCACATACCCCATTCTCCTGCGGAGAGCTACCGGATCCATACCCGCGGTATCATCGCCCTCGATCAGGATCGTGCCCCCCGAGGGCTCAACAAGTCTGTTTATCATCCTGAGGATGGTCGTTTTCCCGCACCCGGAGGGGCCTATCAGGACAAGCAGTTCACCTCTGGGGATCTCGATATCCACCCCCCGGACAACATCCTTGCCGCCATAACTCTTTGTGACCCCTTTCAGGCTGATGGCCGGGTGTCCGGGATCCCGGGCTTTCCCCTGGGAGACCATGGTCAACTCCTGGGCTTGCCTTTGCGGAGTTCTTCCTCCCATGTGATCAGGGAGTGGTAGTAGACCCTGTCGCCATCGTCATCAATGCCTCGAGTGAGTTCGCTTATATGCGTATGCCCCGCATGGACCTTCTCAAGAACGTGCTTGACCGCCGCTTCCGGCATGCTCTCGGCTCCGCACGTGAAGATATCAAGTGCAAGATAACCTGCCTCCGGCCAGGTGTGGACGGAAAGGTGCGATTCGCTTATTACGACGACCCCGCTTACTCCGTTTGGAGGAAACCTGTGGAACGAGACGGCCCAGACGTGGGTATTTGCCTTTCTGGCGGCCTCGACCAGGATCTCCTGCATCCTGTCGACCTCGCCTATGATCTCGCTGCAGCCGGAGGCTTCAACAATATAGTGTATTCCTCTCGGGTCCATGGCTACCCCTCCTTATTCTGTAGAAACGGATATGCCGAAAAGTCACTTTTTCGAAAATAGCCCCTATCATGTTCCTGGCATTCGGAAAAGCTGTTGACGGATCACCCCTCCGACATTTTGCCCGTCTTTCATGGACGATCCATTATAACCCCGGCTGCTCGAGGTTTTCGGGCATCCCCTCCACAAAATCGCGTATCTCGTCTCTGACCCTTCTGAAAAAATCCAGGACCTCATCGGGAGACCCTTCTGCACGTGAAGGATCATCAAAACCCCGGTGCATCGTTCTTTTCGATTGGCCTGGAAAAAAAGGGCACGTATCCCTTGCGTCTCCGCACAAAGTGATGACCACATCAAATGGGATATCCAGAAACTCCTGAAGATGCCGGCTCTTGTGTGATGAGATATCCACCCCTGCTTCCGCCATCACCCTGATGGCCAGGGGGTTAACCGTTCCCGGGTCTGTGCCGGCCGACCACGCCTCGATCACACCTTTCTTCAGATGCTTTGCCCACCCCTCGGCCATCTGGCTCCGGCACGAGTTGTGCGTACAGAGGAACAGAACCTTCATGACGTGAACCCCCATTCCGCGACTCTGAATTATACGATCCTGTAACGCAGTCTCCCGACTCCATCCACGAAGACCAGAAAATCTCCTTCCGGAGTGGGTCCGACTTCGTCCATGTAGTCGAAGACATCCTCATGGATGAGGCAGGTTATCATTTCGTTCTCAACGACCGGAAAGACGCTGAATTTTTCCGCGTCTGATCCAGGCTCACCAAAAAGGCCCGACGGGCCCCTGTATGCGCTTCATCACCCGGCAATATTGGTTCGTATCACTATCCGGAAGACATTACCATGCATTTGGACCTGGTCGAGCCAGAACCGTGACGAAAAACTCACCTTCTTTTTCAAGACCGCTTCCTCCTCTCGCTGATCCGAAAACATTGTAGCGAGCTTGTTCATGAGCGTCAAAATATTCCCGCCCTTGACAATGAGGGGAAGAAAGTATATATGAATGCTTGTTCATATATTCATTGGATAGGAGATGCCGGAATGACGGACACCACCAGACAACGGGATAAACCTGTTCAGGGCAGAATGCCCGAGGATGAATTCCTTTTCGACCTGGCCGACTTCTTCAAGGTCCTCGGTGACACCACCCGGATAAAGATTCTCAAGGCTCTCTCCTTTTCGGATATGTGCGTCGCCGATATCGCCGCCATGCTGGGAATGACGCAATCCGCCATATCCCACCAGCTGAGGGTTCTCAAGCAGGCCCATCTGGTCAAGTTCAGGAGAGAAGGCAAGAACATCATCTACTCCCTGGACGACGACCATGTCGAACATATCGTCGCGGAAGGATCCATCCACCTGGAACACTCAAAAGACAGAGGGAAAGCGACACTATGAAAACAGGACCCGACCAGACGAACTCCAGCGAGATCGTATTTTTGCTCGAAGGCCTCCACTGCCCGAATTGCGCCGCCGCCATAGAAAAGGCCGTCGAGGGTCTGAACGGAGTTATCGGATCGTCGCTCGACCCTGTCTCCGCGAAGCTTTTCGTAAAAGTACAGGAAGGTCAGCACGGAGAAGATCTTGTTGAACCAATACGCGCTATCGTTGAAAGAATTGAGCCGGGGGTCTCTGTTTCAAGCGATCCGGGTCTGTCGCGGGATATCTTCTCACCTGCGGTGAGATCGGCGATCAAAGGGTTTTTTATTCGCATCGCCCCGGGCGTGGCCCTGTGGATCGCGGCTATTCTGCTTCCGCTTCCCCCGATGGCGCAGAAGATCCTTTTCTTTGCCGCTTATCTGCTCTCGGGGTGGGGTGTACTGCTGCGCGCAGCAAAGAACACACTGAAAGGCCGCGTTTTCGATGAGTATTTTCTGATGTCCCTCGCGACCCTCGGGGCTTTCGCCATTGGAGAATACTCCGAGGCCGTCGCCGTGATGATCTTTTTCAGAACCGGAGAAGCACTCGAAGAGGTCGCCGTCGCAAGGGCCAGGGGCTCGATCATGTCTCTCGTGGACATCATGCCGGACACCGCAAACCTTCTTCGCGATGACGGCACTTCACGACAGGTTCCCTCGCGTTCGGTAAAACCCGGAGACCACATAATGATCAAACCCGGGGAGAGGATCCCGCTTGACGGCGAAGTAGCGGAAGGCCTCTCCAGCATCGACACATCTTCGATCACGGGAGAGTCCATGCCCCGGGACGCGGCCCCCGGAGATCCGGTCCTTGCCGGGTTCCTGAACCACACGGGAACCCTGGACGTCAGGGTTACAAAACCATTCTCCCTGTCGGCTGCTTCGAGAATACTCAAAGCAATCGAGGATTCCCGCTCCCAGAAAGCCAGGTCGGAGAGATTTGTCACCTCCTTCTCCCGCTATTACACCCCGGCAGTGGTCTTTCTCGCGGCGGCGATAGCGGTCATCCCGCCACTTGCGGGAAAAGGGACCTTTGATGACTGGATATACAGGGCCCTGGTCTTTCTCGTGGTTTCCTGCCCCTGCGCCCTTCTTCTGTCTATACCCCTCGGTGTGTTCGCCGGCATAGGCGCCGCGTCCAGAAGGGGAATTCTGATAAAGGGCGGGGATGTTCTCGAAAGGCTGAACCGTGTCGGAACCGTCCTCTTCGACAAGACAGGCACCCTCACCAGCGGCAGTTTTCAAGTGACCGGGATATTTCCTTCGCCGGGCCAGACCCGGGAAAGCCTCCTTCGGCTGGCGGCAATTGCCGAGCAGAACTCGAACCACCCTCTTGCGCTGGCCGTCAAAAAAGCATGGGATGGGAGACCACTTCCCCCGGTCACGGCAGGCACGACCGAATTTCCCGGTCTGGGAGTCATAACCGAAGACCCGGGCGGCCGGATACTCGCTGGGAACCACCGCTTCATGGAGCAGAACAACATCAAGGCACCCGCATCCGGATCCTCGGGAACTGCCGTACATATAGCCCTTGGCGGTGATCACGCGGGCTTCATCGTAGTGGCTGATACCCTGAAACCCGATGCCTTCAGGGCTATAAAGGACATCAGGGCG
The DNA here is from genome assembly GCA_002382605.1 of Synergistaceae bacterium UBA4088. GTDB lineage: Bacteria > Synergistota > Synergistia > Synergistales > Thermovirgaceae > UBA2252. Next base: position 7,100 of record DFYG01000083.1, read on the forward strand.
CTCGGGGTCGAAAAGATCTTCCTTCTTTCGGGAGACCGCGATGCACCCACGGGCGAGATATCAAAAACACTTGGCCTTGACGGGTTCTTCTCAGGTCTGCTTCCGGAGGAAAAGAAAGCCCGCCTTGAAAGCATTATCGGCCGTTCGCCCCGCAATGGGAACCTGCTGTTCGTAGGGGATGGCCTGAACGATGCTCCTGCGATAACCCGGGCCGATGTAGGCGTCTCCATGGGCAAGGTGGCCTCCGATGTCTCCATCGAAAACGCGGATGTCGTAATATTGAACGACGAACCCTCGAAACTGGCGGAAGCCATCCGCATATCCAAAAGAACCAGGACCATTGTCTGGCAGAACATAGCTCTTGCTCTCGGAACAAAAGTCGCCGTTCTCTCGTTGGGAGCTCTCGGGATAGCAACATTGTGGGAAGCTGTTTTCGCGGATGTGGGAGTGGCCCTTCTGGCGGTTCTGAACTCGTCCAGGGCGCTTTCGGTAAAGAAGCAGGCGGTGACTGACCAGGCGCACCCCTGACGGCGGCGCTCCCCGCTCTTTTCACAGCCCGAGAGCCTGGCTCCACTTACAGGCTTTTAGAGCACGATGATCAAAGAGGTCCAGGTATCCAATACGATCTGATGGAGAAGTTCCAGGGAGGGTTTGGCATGGGAGGTTCCTATTTGCTGGGTACAATTTTATTCAGTGCCGTTCTTGGGATCATTCCGGCGCTTATCGTCAGATCGAAGAGCCGGAAGGCGAGCTTTATCCGCTGGTGGCTCTACGGAGCCACGCTTTTTGTTATCGCTCTCCCCCATTCCCTGTTATTCAAACCCAAAGAGGCTGACGTCAAGGCTGATGACGATAAGCAGAGGAGATCCTGGGGGTTGAGGAAGTGCCCATACTGCTCCAATTGGATCATGAAAGAGGCCGATGTCTGCAAATTCTGCGGCAAGGACCTCCCCCCTCATTGGGAGGAATTCTGCTGAAGGTCGGGCAGTGCCCTTCCCGCTTCCGCAGCACAAAAAAACGCCATCGCCAGGGTTGTCTGTTCCCGCTGACGACGGCGGAATATTCCCGAACCTGTTGGGGCCGCGGCCATTATGTGTAAAAAGTACGGGCTGTTGCCCTTGGAGTTCCTTCTGAGCCCTCCAGAGAATATCCTGTCTGTTTATCCAGAAAACCGCAAATATAAGGTGTTCAAACCTGCACTTCNNGCCGGCCTGGGTTACGCCGGATTCGGAGATCCCGTAAAGATCACCTGTTCGTTTCAGCTTCGCACCGCTGAATCGATGGCAAAGATAGATCCCTGCCGCTCTGGCCAACCTGCCATTACCGGGGAACGCTTCCTCTGCCGCATCCTTGATCTTCTGGATATCAGGCCTTCCAGAAAGCATACGAAGCGCGGGGAGGTCCCGATCGGAGAGCTTCCCCTCCAGATACTTCTCCTGTATATCATGGACAAAACTTTCACTCCCAAGTATGGTCGAGGCAATGGACCCTGCCAGAGGGCTCGGAAACTCCTTCCCCGCCATCTCGAGGACATAGCTCCTGTAGTTTTTCCTGCGCTTGAGTTCACCTCGTCCGAAATACCCCAGGATGAACCCTGTCGTAAGCCATGAAGGGCCCGTGCCGTCTGTGTAGCAACGATAACTGCTCCACTGGTAATCCTCCGGCGCTTCAACCATTTTGGCTCTTACCGGGTTCAGGTGGATGTAGCGGGAGAGTTCTGCTGCGTATGTGTCGGCTTCCACGAGGATCGCCTTGTAGCGCCCCTGGAGGAGGTGTCCCGAACGCTTGCGCTTGATGTTGAAGTAATTCGTGTAGGAGTTATTGATGTGTTTCATGATCCTGGAAAGGTTGCCCTCGGGGGTTTCGATCATCAGGTGGTAGTGATTTGTCATCAGGCAGTAGGCGTGGAATACTGCTCCGTACCTCTCCGCCGCGGCGGCCAGGCAGGAAAGGAATTTCTCGCGGTCGGCTCCGCTTTTGAAGATATCCTTCCGTTCGTTGCCCCTCGATGTCACATGATAGAACGCTCCGGGAAACTCTATCCTCAAAGGTCTGCCCATCATTCCACCCCCCGTTTCCTGCGTTCCCTCAGGCATCAGGGCTATTTTCCCGGAAACAGCCATCTTTGTCAATTGTGTAGGTCTGACACCTATGGGGCCCGGAAGGCAGCCGACCTTAGGATCCGGTCAAAAACCACATCAAGTTGTTGTCGTCACTTGTAAAAACGTGGAGATCGGAGAAATCTCTGTTCTGCGACAACTTGGCCATGAACCCCATCTCCACAGCCCTGGAAGCCAGGACCTCTTTAACTCCCTTTCTCAATCCCTGGTCGTAAAGGATGACAAAGGCCTGCTCTTTGCCGGAGTCATCCGGCCCGTACATGACTCCAATCCAGTAGTCTTCGTTCACAGGTATCCTGTCGGTAAAGTCGTCCGGAAGTGCTCCGCTTCCATCGGGATCATAGTTTTCGTACTTTTCGCTCCCGAAGTTATAAGCCCACAACGGCCAATTGCCTTGATCGCTTTTGTACAGCACGGCGGCGGATTTCATGGTCCGCATCTCCGAGATGATTCGCGCCGCTTCCGCACTGTCCCTCGCCGTCCCCATGATCAAAAGAAGAGAACCCGCCAGGATTCCGATGATGACGATGACGATCAGAATCTCAACGAGAGTGAAGCCTTTATGGTGCACTTGAGGCCTCGTATCACCGGCTTTTTCGTAGAGGCTGAACGGGATCGGATACATCACGGTGTGTTGATCAGCTCCTCTACTTCCTTGTTGATGAATTCATGGATTCCTGCGTGCAGGTCTTCGGGGCCTCCCGCAGGATCGTTGACCCCCAAAACCCGGAAGAAGACCGTCTCCTCCGTCGAAGCTCGACCTTATTGGCCGAGCTTTATTTTCGCTATCCCAATGGATAAGGAAATAATGGAAGAGCAGCTACATGAGCTATTATAATTAGAGCCAGAATAATCACGAACATATACCACTTGGCATGAAAATTCCGAAGAACACGTTTAAACTGCGGACTAACTTTGGTAAACCTCATGGCAAATCCTGCAAACACCATCCATGCCATAACGGCTATAAGTATCCAGTGAAATACCGAAGCAAACTGCAACATCATAACAGCATGGACCACGGTTAATATAAATGCCGCTATATTACCGATATAGTGGACATAATGCCATTTGTCCCTCATAACATTAAACCATTTCCATTGCGCCTTCGGGGCAATAATCTGCTTTATAAGATGCAACAGAACATAAAGGTTTGCTATGAAAAACATTGCTCCGGCTGCCCCGCCCATTGTCAGACCTAACGATACATTGGCTGGTATCTCCTGACCCACGTCTATATCTCCTCCCTATGCTGTTTTATTTTTTTAAATTCATCTTTTGTGGCACCGCACACACGGCGGTCACAGCAACTGTCCAAATCTAAATCTCCCTCATGTATTCCCTGGCCGTCTTTATGTCTCTGCCGCCTACCCTCTGCCAACCAATGCGGTGGATGGCTATGCCAAATCCTCGGCAGGCCCATATGAGATGGACTCTGCCTGTATACACGGCTGATGCGCGGCTAATGTAACGTCACTGAAACCATTGACTATGGTTGTCGCAGCGTAGTTTGGCAACTGAACTGGCCCCATTCTCTGAACACAGTATGACCCGATTTAAGGTGGAAACTTTTTCTCCAGGGTCCTCTAGTAATTTATTGCTTCTCTGTCCACCAGGCCACTGAAATATACTTCTGCGGGAGTATTGTAATCCAGAGCCTGATGAAGCCTTTCCTCATTATAGAACTTTAGATACTTTCCTATGTTCATCCTTGCTTCCAGTACATTTTTGTAGTCATGAAGATATACTTCCTCATATTTCAGGGACCTCCAAAGCCTCTCGATGAAAACGTTGTCTATGCGTCTTCCCTTACCGTTCATGCTTATCCGGATGCCCTTTTCTTTGAGTTTTCCGGTAAGGCTTTGCTCGTAAACTGTGATCCCTGATCTGTGTTAAATATATCCGGTTTCCCGTATTTTTCAAAGGCTCTTTCAAGTGCCCCTCAGGCAAAATGATGTATCAAGGGTGTTGGTCAGCTCCCGGGAAAGTACATGCCTGCTGAGCCAGTCCATTATTGCTACCAGATATACAAAGCCTCTATTCATCCGAACGTATGTAATGTCAGTGCACCACACCTGGTTACATCTTTTTATGTCTATCCCTCCGAGAAGACAGGAACAGATCTTGTGTTCTTCTCCCGTTCCGTACTTTCGCCTGGAACCGGGATATATGGGCACCAACGCCATCTCTTTCATGAGTCGGTCGACTCTTTTACGATTCACTGCATATCCAAGATCCTGCCGGTTCAGCAATTTGGTCATTCTTCGAATACCACTGCCAATGATTCTACATCTCCTGGACCTGTCGGGCAAAAAGGCCTTCGAAGGACCGAGGACCCGGAAGCGGCGGCTGAAATACATACCCCCTATGGTATAACATTTATAAATATTTAAGATTAAGACCAAAGAAGGTGACGGCCATGTCCCGAAGACCTGCAAACCTGTATATTTTCTTTTTTACAACCGCCGTGTTTTTTCTGCTTGCCGGACCAGGAAGGAGCGCGGAACTTGAGGCCGCAGACCAAATGGAGGGAACCGTCATGACGGAGGACAAAGTCATAAAGACCGACGAGGAATGGAAGACCATCCTGACACCCGAACAGTTCCATGTGACCCGCGAGGCGGGAACGGAATGGGCCTTCACGGGCGAATATTACAACCATCACGAGGAGGGCCTGTACCGGTGCGTCTGCTGCGGGAACCTTCTCTTCAGCTCTGGTGCAAAATTTGACTCCGGAAGCGGCTGGCCGAGCTTTTTCGAACCCTTCGCGCCGGAAAGCGTCTGGACCAGGGAGGACAACTCCCTCTTGATGACACGAACTGAAGTGCTCTGCTCCCGCTGCGACGCCCACCTGGGTCACGTCTTCAGCGACGGGCCTCGGCATGTTCGGGATTCGTTTCGATTTCCCGACCCAGGAGGTCACCTTTGTCTGCAAGCTGATTATCGGGGCCTTTCTCGGGCTCAATCACGATCGACCGAAGTATTTTCCGCGAACCGGGTCTAGCATAGGGTTCAGGTGGATGTAGCGGGAGAGTTCTGTTGCGTAGATATCGGCCTGGACCAGCACCGCCTTGTAGCGCCCCTGGAGGAGGTGTCCCGAACGCTTGCGCTTGATGTTGAAGTAGTTCGTATAGGAGTTGTTGATGTGTTTCATGATCCTGGAAAGGTTCCCCAGGGGGGTTTCAATCATCAGGTGGTAGTGATTTGTCA
>DFYG01000100.1 GCA_002382605.1 Synergistaceae bacterium UBA4088
ACAGTCCCGACCCCAACCATTACAGCATCGTGACTGTCCCTGAGAATGTGCGCCCTGTTCCTTGACATAAGGTTGCTGATCCATTTGCTCTCCCCGGAAGAAAGAGCCATATCACCATCAATTGAAACGGCAGCCTTCAGCGTTACCCAGGGTCTCTTCTTTTCGATCCTTGAAAGAAATCCCCTGTTGAACTTACGACACTCCTCAGCAAGTATACCATCGGAGACTTCAATTCCTGCCAGCCTCAGGGCTTCAAAACCCCTGCCACCAACTCTTGGGTCCGGGTCCAGGATCCCTGCTGCGACCCTGGCTATCCGGGCATTGATTATACGGGGAACACAGGGCGGCGTCCTCCCGAAGTGAAAACACGGTTCTAGATTTACGTAAAGGGTGGCTCCAGCGGCTCTTTCTCCGGCCATTTCAAGGGCCCCAGCCTCTGCGTGAGGATTACCGGGTCCTGAGTGGTAACCCCAGCCCGATATCCCTTCCGGTCCAGCAACGACACATCCGACCATCGGATTGGGACTTGCTTTGCCCGTTCCGCGGGCCGCCAGGCTGAGCGCCATTCTCATATGACGTCTATCGTTTTCGTCAAGGGTTTTCGTCATTTCCGTCCTCCGATGCTCCAAGATGATCCAGTATATTTCGTGCCCTTTTCGATCCTATTCCCGGCATTCCGGCAAGAGTTTCAGGTTCAAGTCCTGCGATCCTGCCCACACTTCCGAACTTCGACAGCAGTGCTGCAGAACGGATCTTTCCTATCCCGGGAATTTCCTCAAGGGCGGAGCGGGACATCCTTTTCCTGCCGGCTGCCCTGTTGGCCGCTATTGCAAACCTGTGTGATTCATCCCGGACCCTCTGAAGTATCAGGAGCGCCTGGCTGTCCCCGGGTAACCTGAGAGGTTTTGCCTCCCCGGGAATATATATCAATTCTTCCCTTTTTGCTATGGCAGCACAAGGAATATCACTCAATCCCACGGATTCCAGTGCCCTTACCGCGGAAACCAGCTGCTGCGGGCCCCCGTCGATAAGGATCATCTGCGGAAGTGCTCCGGACTCCTCGACAACCCTGGAGTATCTTCGCTCAACTGTCTCCCGGATGGCACTGAGATCATCGACACCTTCAACAGATCGTATTTTGAATTTCCTGTACAACCCCGGGTTGGGTATGCCCTGTTCGAATACTACACACACCCCGTAAGTCTCCCCTCCGGAGAAATGGGATACGTCAAATCCCTCAATCCTCCACGGCACCGCTGAAAGACCCAGAGTTTCCTTCAACATCAGAAGTCCGGTCCATGTTTCCGGGCCGGCTGGTTCAGAGAGCGCAAAGGATACATGCTGGCGGGACATCTTCCAGAGAGACCTGATGGTATCTCTGAACCGACCCGCGTTTTCAAAATCGAGTGATCTCGAGGCCCTGTCCATCCTTTCTCGAAGACGGCCGACAAGATCAGCTGACTGACCCTTTAGAAGGAGAATGATATCCGCAACCCGCTCCCTGTATTCGGAGGGGTCGGATCTTCCAGCGCATGGAGCCGGACACTTGCCAAGCTCGAATCTGACGCATGGCCGTTCCCTCCAGGGCCCCCTCCTTGAATCTCCTTTGCAATTTCTGAGGGGGAAGTATCTTTCGACCATCCTGAACATCTGCCGAAGTTCCCCGGCGCTGACGAAAGGTCCAATATATCCAGAATCGTCGGGATCCCTCCGTCTTGTTATGACTATCCTTGGAAATGGTTCATCGGTGATCCTGACATAGGGATATCGCTCATTCATCTTAAGATCAATATTGAAGAAAGGCTGATACTGTTTTATCAGTCTTGCTTCGACAATAAGTGCCTCGGCCTCACTTTCCGTCCTGATCACAGAAACGTCCCTGATGGATTCGACAAGCTTGCGTAGCCGGGGAGAGGCAAAACTGCTGTGGCGGAAATATGACTGTACCCTTTTTCGGAGGGTTTTTGCCTTTCCTACATAGATCACACTCAGGTTTTCATCAAGAAACATGTATACGCCCGGACGAAGGGGCAACCCCGCAATTTTTTTTGAAATATCAACTGAGACCAATCTCTTTCTCCTCCATGGTGATCAGTAGATCAATATAAGTCTATTCCTTCAGGGGTATTTTATAAAGTCGTTCATGATCCCACATTGCTCATCCTCGCGAAACCTGTTGTGTCTGCCGGACAACATGGTATAGGATACCTCTTGAAGAATGCAGTCGCTATTGGAGGTGCCAGGATGGCCCTGAATCTGTTCAACGATCTTACAGGAAAAAAGGAACTTTTCGAGCCTGCAGAACCCGGGAAAGTCAAATTCTATTCCTGCGGTCCGACAGTGTATGACTACTTCCATATAGGAAACGCACGTCCCTTCATCGTTTTCGACTCTCTTCGCCGGTACCTGGAGGCTTCAGGCTACGAAGTCGTTTATGTTCAGAACTTTACCGACATCGACGATAAAATGATCACGAGGGCAGCACAGCTCGGAATAACAGTCCCCGAGCTTGCGGACCGTTTTATCGAAGCATATTTCGAGGATGCTGATGCACTCGGTATAAAGCGCCCCTCTTTTTCCCCTATGGCGACCAGATTCATACCCGAGATCATTGCCCTCGTGGAACGCCTTGTCGAAAAAGGACATGCCTACGTGACCGGTGGAGACGTCTATTTTGAAGTAATGAGCTTCCCCGGGTACGGGAAACTCGCAAAACAGTCGCTGGATGACCTTCTCTCGGGCGCCCGCATAGAGATAGACGAAAGAAAGCGCCACCCACTTGATTTTGCCCTCTGGAAGTCCAGGAAAGAGGGTGAACCTTCCTGGGAAAGCCCCTGGGGAGAGGGCCGGCCGGGATGGCATATCGAATGCAGCGCGATGTCAATGAAGCTCCTGGGCGAAACCATTGACATTCACGCGGGAGGAAGCGATCTCGTATTTCCCCATCACGAAAATGAAATTGCCCAGGCAGAGGCTGCCACTGAAAAACAGTTTGTAAAATTCTGGATACACAACGGCTATATCCTGATCGACCAGGAGAAAATGTCCAAGTCACTGGGTAATTTTTCCACCGCACGCGAGATCCGCAAGAGATTTTCTCCACTTGCCATAAGGCTTTTCATGCTCGGGGCCCACTACAGATCGCCTATAAGCTTTTCAGACGACAGCCTGAAACAGGCGGAAAACGGAGTCAACAGGATAAAAAACAGCATCGGAGACCTTTTGTCCGCCCAGGTCGATCCGTCTCTTCCCTTTAACCGCGAAGGGAAAACCTTTCTTGACGCCGCCTTTTCGAGGCTCAACGCATCCCTCGATGACGATTTCAACACCGCCGGAGCAATAGGAGTACTTTTCGAGGTCATAAAATTGATAAACCTCTCCGTTTCGAACGGAAGGGCTTTGAACCCTGCCTTCAGGCAAAAGGCCATTGACTTTTTAGGCTACTCCGACAGCATCCTGGGAATAATCGGCCTGGGATCCGGTGATGAGAAACCCGCTGCCCCGGATAAAGAGACAGAAAGTCTGATCAACGCCAGGGAAGAGGCCAGAAAAGCGCGGGATTTCAAAAAGGCTGACGCAATTAGGGATGAGCTTGCCTCCCGGGGTATTGTAATTGAGGACACACCTAAGGGCGCAAGATGGAAGAAATTTTAATTTTTAATCGGATGCCGCCGGGGAGGACAAAATGAATACGGATGATTCCCGCTACCACAAGACTTATCCCGTATCCTGGAGTCAGTTCCATAACGATTGCAGGGCGCTTGCGTGGCGCCTGCTTGAGATCAGGGAGAGGTGGGCGAGAATAGTCGCCATAGCGCGGGGAGGACTTGTGCCTGCAGCCATTATTGCCAGGGAACTCGACATTCACTTTATAGATACTGTCTGTATCTCAAGCTACACTCTGAGATCCCGGGGAAGCGCAAAGATCCTTAAAAGCAGCATTGGGGACAGCGAGGACTGTCTTATCATCGATGACCTTGTGGATACCGGCAAGACCGCCAGGATCGTACGCGAGATGCTCCCGAAAAGCCATTTCGCAACGGTTTACGCGAAACCCGATGGAAGACCTTTGACGGATACCTACGTCACTGAAGTCAGCCAGGAGACCTGGATACTCTTCCCATGGGACTCAGAACCACAATATCAGTATATCGACCCGATAGCGGATATTTCAAAAAGTCTAAACGGGTGACGGAGTTGGGAAAAACCTTGTCATCCCCTCTCCTCTCGTGAATATGGGACACCCAGAGACCCGGGTGATCCGAGAAGGATCCCTCTGCCTTTCTGGATCGAGATGATCACAAGAACGATTATGGTCAGAAGGTAGGGCATCATCATAAGCAAAGGTGCGGGAAAACTTGTCCCTGCCGCCTGGATCCTGAGCTGCATCGCTCCGACACCCCCGAAAAGATAAGCCCCCAGAACTGCCCTGGCCGGATGCCAGATCGCGAATATTACAAGCGCAATGGCGATCCAGCCCCTGCCCGCTGTCATCCCGTCACCCCACATCTTGGTATAGGCAAGGGACATGTAGGCTCCCCCGACCGAGGCCAGCCCACCTCCCGCAAGAGTGTAGAAATATCTCAGCCGCGCGGAGTTCAGACCCATGGCATCCACGACTTTGGGAGATTCTCCGACCGCCCTCAGATTGAGGCCGGGCCTGGTGTAAAAGATGAACCAGGTCAGGAATGCGACAAGAATGTAGGAAAAATATACAAGCGGATCATGATCGAACAGGACTGGTCCCAGGACTGGAATTTTTGAAAGGAAAGGCAAAGGGATCCTGGCGAATCCCCCCACAGTCTCACCGATCATCCCTCTGCCAAGAAGAGAGCTCGCACCTGTGCCGAACATCGTTATCGCAAGACCGCTTACGACCTGGTTCGCCCCGATGGTTACACAGAGAAAGGCATGAATGGTAGCGACGGCCACTCCGACAATGAAAGCCGCTGCAACCCCAAGCCAGGGATTTCCCGTCGTATGGGTCACAATAAAACCTGAGAAGGCACCCATAAGCATAAGGCCCTCTATACCCAGGTTCAATACTCCCGATCTTTCGGTGAGTATCTCTCCAAGCGTGGCATAAAGGATCGGAGTTCCGCTTCTTACCGCGGCCGTCAGAATTGGAACAATAACGTCCAATCTACTCACGCTCCCTTTTGATCACCTGTATCCGGTAGTTCCGGATGAACTCCGATGCGAGGACCGCGAAAAGGATAGATCCCTGTATGACCTGGACACTTGCAACCGGAAGGCGCATGACTACCTGCAATGTGTCGCCGCCTACAAGAAGTACTCCCAGAAAGAAGGATACTATGAGGATCCCCCATGGATTAAGCCTCGCAAGCCAGGCGACGATAATGGCCGTGTAGCCGTAACCTGGCGAAAAACCATGCTGAAGGCGGCCCTGGAGGCCGGAGATCTCCAGCATTCCTGCCACCCCTGCGATAGCACCGGACAGGAACATCAAAAGGAGGATATTCCTGGCGTAATTGACCCCCGCATACCGGGCCGCTTTAGGGTTATCGCCTAAAGCCCGGATCTCAAAACCCCATCTCGTCCACCTTATAACAAGCCTGAAAACCAGAATAAGAAAAATTGCGGCAAATATTCCCATGTGAACCCTGCTGTCGAAAAACTGCGGAAGCCTTGCCGAGGCAGGGAAAGGGGCTGTCATTGGAAAACCAAGGCTTGAAGGGTCTCGCCATGGACCGTAGATGAAGTATTCGACGAGATGAATGGCTACATAGTTCAGCATCAGAGTGGTGATTATCTCGTTGACGTTCCATCTTGCCTTAAGAAATCCCGCAAGATAACCCCACATGCCCCCGGCAAGAAAAGCGGCGGCAAGCATGGTCGACAGCATTACAAACTGGTTCCCCGAAGAAAGGAATCTGACGGCAGCTGTTGCCGCAAGGGCGCCAATGTATATCTGCCCCTCTGCTCCGATATTCCATATCTTCATTCTGAACGCTAAAGCTACAGCTACTCCGGCAATAACCAGAGGTATCGCCTTTACAACTACCTCTCCGATACCATACCAGCTTCCCAGAGCACCTTTGAACATGGCAGCATAGGCCCTCACCGGAGAAACACCAAAGAGCTTCAGTGCGATCCCGGCGAAACAGAGCGCTGCCACTACAGAAAGAAACGATAAAAACCCTTCGAAAAGAAAGGACGTATTATATCGCCTTCTCAGGATGATCCTGTATCTCATGTTTTTTCAGGAACCGCCTTTCCCGGGTCTTGGATATTTTTCGGATCTCGGGGAGCAAATTCATCGAGGCGGGATCCCAGCATCATAATTCCCATCTGTTCTTCAGAGACACGGTCGGGATTTTCCACCAGGCCCATCAGTTCCCCGTTGTGAATAACGGCGACCCTGTCGCTCATGGACAGTATCTCCTCCAGGTCATCCGAAACAAGCAGAATGGCGGCTCCCCTGTCCCGCTGTTCAAGGAGGGTTTCCCTGACAAATTGAGTAGCGCTTACATCAAGACCCCATGTGGGCTGGACGGCAATAACCGCCCTCGGGTTATCAGACAATTCTCTCGCAAGCATCAGTTTTTGCAGATTGCCTCCGGACAGCATCTTTGCAGGGTATCCCAGGCCGGGGTTGACCACTCCGTATCTTTCTACAAGCTGACCGGTCCGGCCTGCAATATTTTCCCAATGGACAAAAATATGGAAGCGGGTAAATTCCTTTCGCCAGAACTTCCTCAGGGCTATGTTCTCTCTGAGGTTCATTCCTGTTACAAGTCCGGTCCCGATCCTGTCGGCGGGAATATAACTGACACCTCTCCTCTGGAACGCCCTTGAAGATTCTCTCTCCATGGGATCTCCGTCAATCAGGATATTGCCTGATTCGGGCTTCCTTAGACCGGCAAGAGATTCGCACAGCTCCTCCTGGCCGTTTCCGGAAACACCTGCAAGCCCCAGTATCTCCCTCTGTCTCAGGTCGATGCTGAGACCATTCACCCTGATCCTCCCCCGGTCGCCCCTGACGGTAAGGTTCTTTGCCTCAAGCACTACCCTTCCCGGGTTCTGGAGGGTCTTGCCTATCTGAAAGATAACCTTCCTTCCGACCATCATTTCGGCGAGGGATTCCCTGGTCGCATTTTCTACCGGGATGGTCGCCACCTTTCTCCCTTTTCTCAAGACCGTGATCCGGTCGGAAATATCAAGAACCTCGTCAAGTTTATGAGAGATGAATATCACTCCATGCCCTTCGGTGACCATCTGCCTGATACTGGCAAAAAGAGCTCTGGCCTCCTGCGGGGTCAATACGGCAGTGGGTTCGTCGAGAATAAGGATCTTCGCTTTGCGATAAAGCATTTTAAGGATGGCCACACGCTGCTGCTCTCCTATCGAAAGCTGCCAGACAGGAGCTTCGGGGTCGACATGAATACCGTAGCGATCCTGGATAGACAGAACATTATTGACGATTTCGCTTTTCCTGAGAACAAAAGGAAGCCCTTCAAGCCCGAGGGCGACATTCTCCCAGACGGTCTGGGTGGGGATCAGCATGAAATGTTGATGCACCATCCCTATTCCTGAATCTATGGCATCCCTCGGGGATTTGAATGATCTTTTCTTGTTTTCAATTGTTATAGTCCCGTTTTCGGAGGTATAAAGTCCGCTCAGAATATTCATCAGCGTACTTTTCCCGGCCCCGTTCTCTCCAAGAAGAGTGTGCACTTCCCCTCTCCTGAGATCGAAGTCGATACCCTCGTTCGCCTTCACTCCAACGAAGGATTTTTCTATTCCTTTCATGACGACAAGAAAACGGTCATTGCTGGTTTCCACTTTTTTCCCCCCAGGCACGATCCATTTCCTGGACACTATATGATTCTAAACTATCAGGGGACAAGCGCGAAAAAAAGAGGGCGCGGAATTTCCGCGCCCTCCCGGATCCTCTATTCCGAAGATCTATTTGGGTATATCTCCCTCTACTCCCATTACGAACCAGTTCATGCCGAGCATATCGCCATCAGACATCCTGTCGCCATTTTTGATGACGATCTCACCCTTCTGGTTCTTGACCGGTCCCGAAAAGACATCCCAGTTACCGCTAATGATCTTTTCCTTCTCGGAATTGACCAGAGCTACAATATCCTCAGGAACTGCATTCGATACTGGCGCAAGTCCGACGAAATCCTCTTTCAATCCCCACCAGATATCGCTAGTTTTCCAGGTCCCATCGATGACCTGGCCGGCTATATGCTTGTAGACCATCCCCCAGTTCCAGACTGGAGCGGTGAGATGCTTCGTGGGTGCGTAACGGCTCATGTCATTATTGTAGCCAACGACATAGACACCGGCTTCCTCAGCGGTCTGGGGGGCAGCTCCAGAGTCAGCGTGCATGGCAATGACATCGGCTCCGGCATCGATCAGGGCCAGGGTGGCCTCTTTCTCTTTCGCAGGATCGAACCAGGAGAAGAGCCAGACGACCTTGACTTTGACGTCGGGGTTGGTTTTCTGAGCTCCGAGGGTAAAGGCATTGATGCCTCTTATGACTTCAGGGATGGGGTTGGCTGCAACAAAACCGATGATGTTGCTCTTGGACATTTTGCCGGCTATCAATCCGGAGAGATACCTTGCCTGGTACATTCTTCCAAAATAGGTGCCAACGTTGTCGGCTCTCTTGTAACCTGAGCAGTGCATGAAAATCACATCCGGGTTCTTCGCCGCTACGTCCTGAACAAAATCCATGTAACCGAAGGAGGTTGCAAAAACGAGTTTCGCGCCGTTTCTGATGAATGTCTCCATGACCCGGACCGAATCCGGTCCTTCCGGAACGGATTCAACAAAGAAGGACTCCATTCCGGGAAAAGCCTTCTCCATATCAAGCCGCCCAAGATCATGCATATATGTCCACCCGCCGTCACCGACCGGTCCCACATATACAAAACCCGCCTTAAGATCTTTTGCAGCAACGGGTCCAAAAGCCAGAGCAATTGTCGAGCCCATGACAAGCGTCAAACACAGAAAGGCAAGAAGATACTTTTTCACTCAACCCAACCCCCTTGATCCTTTTAAAGATTCCGTCCTCATGGAAAACTTGACATTTCCTGAATTGAGGCCGGTTATTTAAACCCTATTATACACAAGAAGGGAAAAAGTCAAAGACAAAAGATTTTTCAGACCCAGCTGTAAAGAACTTCCCCTCCCGGGAAGGAATAGCCCGAGGAAAAGTGATATGCGCCCAGTACCTCCCTGGGGGCCAGGAGCATGTGTTCCTCAATATCCGAAGGGAAGAAACGAAGGACCCCGTCACCTTTCCAGACAGTATCTCCATATCGGTAGTTATCAGCCCCGAGAGACACTAGTTCCATTACAGACGGTGCGGCCCCCTTTTCGATAGAGGGGAAGTGGCGGATATGAAAAAGGGGAAGCCCCATTGGCCTGGGCAGAGCGGAAGGGGATATCCGCTCCCGTATACTGNNCCTTCGATCAGCCGTTCCCCGTGAGAAGCAGCGATACCCTTCATCTGAACTCCCGGGCCAGGCACAGGCATAGCCGGGTTGAGAGGGTGATAGGATGTCATGTAGATATGTCCAAGTTTCTTGGGAAAGCCCATGAACCACCCTCGCGCCATGCTGAAGTCGTTGTCCACCCATATATGGAGACAGATCTGGCCGGGACGGCCTTTGAAGCTGCATCCGGCCCATATCGCCGCTTCCATGTATTGTGTTCTCTCCGGGTTTACTGACGGCATTTCCTTTTCATCATCCCATACGGACCACCATCTGCTGAAAGCCGCATAGGCCAGGTCGGGTTCCGGCCCCGGCTCAAGCGGAAAGGGAAGGTAAGCGGCAACGGCTTCCGGATCCGTTCTGTAGAGTATGTTAAGATACTCGGTTCCATAATGCCATGGAAAGTCTCCGACTATAGAGGATCTCCCGGCCGGTGTGAGCGGATACGAATAGCCCTTGATCTTGAACTCTCCTGTCATCAGATGGCCTCCATTGGCTTTTTGGNNGCCGGCCGTACCGACCCCCACCGGGTTTGAAGCCCGGGGCACTCACCAGAGCACACGCGTCTCCGACTGCCTGAATATTCTAGATCCTTCCAGCTTTCGTGTCCATTCATGAAGAACGAAATTCTTGGATCGTCAGCCGGGTTCATGGAAACAAAAAGCCGGGAGCCGTGGATCACCAATATCGGTCAAAATGACCGTTGATCGCAAGCCGGCCCGGCACAGAAAGAGAGACAGCCTTTATGAAAACCTATTTGAAAGAACAACCCCAGGATCAGGAACTTGCGGCTATCGATGCCTATCCGGCCCTGCCGATCCCACGGATGTCAGCTCCATGATCCGTTTTTCGGATTTCCGGTCAACTGGTCCCGATCAAGGATCCTTTCCGACCCGCAATTCGCGATCACTTTCCTTCTGATCCTCTGCAGAGCGTTGTCCACTTTTTTCCGTGGCCATTCCAGTACTATTGATGCCCTGGTTACGGAGCCCGTTTCCAGAAAAGCGTCAAGCACAGTGGTTTCCAGGAAAGAGAGACCCCTGAAAAGTCCTTCCGGGGCAAGATCCGCGATCTCTTCTTCATCCGGCCCGTCAGTCAGATTCATCCTTTCGGCCGTATCGGGGAACAGCGGGAGCATTGTCAATCTATCCCTGCTTTTTCGAAGAAAGGATATCATCCCGTTACGGGCGCAGGAGAAGAGGTAGGATGAGAACTTTCCCCTTTCCTTTTCATAGCCGTTCACGGCACGTATAAGAGAGATATAACCCTCCTGCAGCAGATCGTCGATATCCGCGGACCCGTTACCATTTTCAGCAAATTCCCGGGTTATGTGCCTTAGCAGCGGAGTAAACGCCACGAGAAGCTCCGCAAGAGCCTCCTCCTCCCCGGTCTTGCATCTTTTCAGCAGCTCATGATCAGGTTCTTCCCACAAATTCATTCCCAAAGCAAAGGTCCAACCTTTCTTTATCCAGCGAAAACAGGGCCTTCGACATCTATCACGATATCTCCCGGCCTGACTTCTTCGCCGAGGCTGAAAGCTCCTTCCAGCCTTGCAAGCGCTTCCTTTTTCCTGCTGTCATCTTTCTGACAGTACAGACGCGCGACAATGTCTCCCTTGCATATCCTGTCTCCCGTTTTTGCCAGGAGTTCGCAGCAGACAGTCTGGTCGATCTCCTGTTCTCTGGTGAGCCTTCCCCCGTCCAGAAGGCGGACGACTTCACCGATGGCCCTGGCATCACAATGGTTGACCCATCCATCCCTGTCTGCCCTGACATCGTGTACTGAAGGAGCCAGAAGATTTTTGTTGTTGCTATTCTTGATAAATTCCCGGATGTCTCCCCCCTGGGCCTTGACCATTCTTTCAAACATGGCAAAACCTTCGCCCGAATCGAGCGATCTCTCTGCGGCCTCCTCTCCCTGGAGAAGATCTTCCACCCTGCCTCCAAGGAAGAGCATCGCACCCGCCAGCTTTATCGAGAGGAGCCTCGTGTCAGGGGGGCCAGATCCCTTGAGAACTTCTATCGCCTCCATTACCTCGGCGGCATTGCCAACCCATTTGCCAAGAGGCTGGGACATGTCCGTAACAAGAGCCATTGCGGTCCTGCCCAGGAATGAAGAAAGAGAGACCAGCTGTTTTGCAAGGGTTTTTGCGGAGACAAGGTCCTGCATGAATGCGCCGCTTCCGCACTTTACATCAAAGACAAATGCACTTGAACCCCCGGCCAGTTTCTTGCTTACGATACTGCTTGTTATCAGCGGAATAGATGGAATTGTTCCTGTTACATCCCTGAGTTCGTAAAAACGTGCCTCAGCGGGAGCCAGTTCTCCGGAGTGCCCGCTCACAGCGCATCCTGTTTCTTCGACCTGCCTCATGAAAGTCTCCATATCCAGGCGGGATCTGAACCCGGGGATCGATTCAAGTTTGTCTATTGTACCGCCGGTAAAACCAAGCCCCCTGCCGCTAAGTTTGGCTACGGGAACACCACAGGCTGCGGCAAGAGGAACAACGATAAGCGTAGTCTTGTCTCCCACACCCCCGGTGCTGTGTTTGTCCACAGCAAGGAAACTGTCAGGGAAACGCACTCTCCTGCCGGATCCCGCCAGTGCCTCGGTGAAGACAGAGTTCTCCTCTTCCGACAGGCCGTTGAAAAAAACCGCCATAAGCCATGCCGATATCTGATAATCGGCAAGTTCCCCCTTGCTGACAAGTCTTACGAACTCCCTTATCTGACCTGCTTCGTTCGGCAGCCCGTCGCGCTTGGCTTCAATAAAGGCAACAGGGTTCATGATCCTTCATTCCGAAGCCTGATAATGACCGCCTGAAGAAGCCCGACAAGTCTTCCGGATGCCTTGTCCATCTCCAGGAGGACTTCTTCATGCGTAAGCGGAACGTCCGTCATTCCCGCGGCATAGTTTGCAACACATGAAATAACACAGATCCTCATTCCCATCTGTTTTGCGGTGATAACCTCAGGTACGGTGGACATGCCCACCACGTCCGCCCCAAGAGTTCGAAGCATTCTGATCTCAGCCGGAGTCTCAAATGATGGTCCGGGGAAGGCAGCGTAGACCCCCTTTTTTAGCTGCATATTTAAGGAAGATGCCGCGCTCTCCGCCAATTTGATCAGTTCCCTGTCGTACGCAAAAGTCATGTCCGGGAACCTTGGACCCCACGAATCATCATTTTGCCCGCGAAGCGGATTATGACCCAGGAAATTGATATGGTCATATATCAGTACAATATCTCCGGGAGAGAGGGAATGGCTTATTCCACCCGATGCGTTTGTCGCAAAATAGTAGGGTATTTTCATCTCTCCGAAAACCCTTACGGGAAATACAACCTCCTGGAGCGTATAACCCTCATAAAAGTGGTGTCTACCCTGCATGACAATGACCGGCGTGGCTCCGAATATTCCCGATATCAATTTGCCTGAATGGCCTGGGGCAGTTGATGAAGGCCAGCCGGGTATCTCTTCGTACGGTATCTCGATCCTGTCCTGGATTGACTCCGCAAAGGCCCCCAGTCCGGAACCGAGCACGACCGCTGCTTCCGGGCGCTGTCCAATTCTGTTGTTTATGACCTCGACTGCATTCTGGATCTTTTCCCTGCAGGACATGGAAACACATCCTTTCAGTCAGACATTGACTAACAAAATATGTCCCATTTCAGGCCCTGGGGTGGCTTTTATCGTAAACATCACGTAATTCGACATCAAAATGGGTGTATTTTTCAGTCGTCATTATAGAGGAGTGCCCCAGGAGTTCCTGAAGCGTTCGCAGATCCATGCCGCGCCGGAGCAGGTGGGTCGCGAAGGAGTGCCTGAGGATATGAGGGAAAAGCCTGGAACTGGATATTCCGGCAGCGCTGCCCCTTTTCCTGATTATTCTCCAGACATCCTCCCTCCTGAGAGGGTGTCCGTTTTGTGAAACAAAAAACCTGTCCGTATCTTTTAAGGGGAATTGCTTCCTCCCTGTTTGAAGATACCTTTCAACTCTGCTGCGAACCTTCCCGACAAGGGGAACGATCCTTTCCTTACCGCCTTTACCTTGTATCCTTACGTAACCCGCCTGTATACCTACATCCTCGAGAGTCAGGCGGGCTATCTCACCAGCCCTGAGGCCGCATCCATAACCCAGTTCAACAACGGCGCGGTCGCGTCTTAATAAAGGTTCATCTCCTTCGCATGCCTCAAGCAGCCTGTCGACCTCCCCTTCCGTCAGCACCTGCGGGAGTTTCTTTTCCCGAGACGGGAGGCGGGGGAGATTGTCGCCCTCATCAAGAAAGCCTTCCGCGGCCAGAAAACGCATCCAGGATCTTAAAGTTGCCGCCTTGCGCTGTACGGACGCCTTGCTGCTCCCGGCATCTGCCATACCTGCCAGAAAGCCGGAAATGATCCCGGGATCAGGATGAGAAGGATCGATCTTATTTGCTTTACAATACCCCACCCAGGCACGAAGGTCACTGGCGTATGCCTTGATGGTGTTCTCTGAGCAGCCTCTCTCAAAGCGCAGGTAACCGAAAAAAATCTGGAAATCGGGGACTTCGCCCACCATGCCCTCCTCGACACCTCCTGAAAAGGGCGGGTGAACTACCCGCCCCCACCCTGAGAGATATCACTTCTGTTGGCAAGATACCAGAATATTGACGAAATTGTCTTTGCGTCCTTGATTTTTCCGGATTCGACAGCCTGGCGCAGTTCACCCATGGAAAGGCGAACAACATCCATAAATTCATCGGGGTCGCGATCCTTCTCCGACGGGACAAGATCTTCGGCATGGAAGATCACCAGCATCTCGTTGCTGAACCCCGGGGAGGTGTAAAACCTCATTACCTCACTGACCTTCCGGGCATTAAAACCTATCTCCTCCTGCATCTCGCGCCTGGCCGTATCCGAGGGTTTCTCGCTCTCCTCGATTATTCCCGCGGGTATCTCCAGTAGAAACTCACCTGCAGGATATCGATACTGCCGGACAAGAAAGATATCGCCATTTTCAGCTTCCGCAATGATCCCGACAGCGGGAGCATGTTCAACTACCTCTCTTATTGTCCGGCTTCCGCCGGGAAGCCTGATGTTATCGACCCTGAGATTGATTATCCGGCCCCTGTATACGAGGTTGCCCGAGACTTTCTTCTCTGCAGACAACATAAAAGACCTACTTTTCCAGGAGTTTCCTTGCGATCTCCTGCCCCTTTTCGAATGCCTCGAGGTTCATAGGAAGAAACTGCGGCTTTCTCTTGCCGAGTTTATCCCTGATGGTCTCGATGCAGGCTTCTTTGCTTATCAGGTCGCTGGACTCGACTATCGCTCCCAGAACAACAATGTTGGACACCTTTTCACTTCCAAGTCCGAGGGCAATGCTGTAAGCGGGGATCGGCAATACTGTTACATCCTTCCTCGGATCGGGGTATTGAACGAGATCCGAGTTGTACAGAAGAAGTCCTCCGGGCTTCACGGATCCTTCGAACCGCGCCATGGAAGGATTGTTCATAATTACCGTGACATCGGCTTCGGCCACAACAGGAGAGGCTATCTCCTCGTCGCTGATGGCAACCCCGCAGTTGGCGGTCCCGCCACGCATTTCAGGGCCATACGAAGGTATCCATGTGACGTGCCTGCCTTCGTTAATGGCAGTATACGCGACCAGCTGCCCAAGAACCATTATTCCCTGGCCGCCGAAACCGGCGGCTATCATTCCTCTGAAAAAAGCAGACATAACCGGCAGCCCCCTTTATTTGAAATCCTTGAAGACGCCCAGCGGATAATGGGGCATCATCGTACTCTCCGTCCATTCGAAAGCCTGAACGGGCTGCATACCCCAGTTTGTGGGACAGTTGGAGAGAACTTCCACGAAAGAGTAGCCTTTTCCGTCGATCTGGTTCTGGAAGGCCTGTTTTATGGCCTTCTTCGCTTCAATGACGTGTTTTGGCTTTGCTACGGAAACTCTGATGATGTAACCAGGGGTCTCAAGCGTTGCCAGTAACTCGCACACTCTCATCGGGTAACCGGCAAGCTCCGGATCCCTTCCGAACGGGCAGGTCGTAGCTTTCTGTCCGATAAGTGTTGTTGGGGCCATCTGGCCGCCAGTCATCCCATATATGGCATTGTTGATGAATATTGTCGTCAGTTTCTCTCCCCTGTTCGCGACGTGAACGATCTCCGCGGTTCCGATCGAGGCAAGGTCACCGTCACCCTGGTAGGTGAACACTATCTTGTCCGGCCTCGTCCTCTTGATGCCGGTCGCAAGTGCAGGAGCCCTTCCGTGGGCAGCCTCGCAAAAGTCGACATCTATGTAATCGTACATCAGGGCCGCGCAACCTACAGGCGCAGTCCCGATAGTATCCTCCTGGATCCCAAGTTCATCGATGACCTCGCAAAGGAGCCTGTGCGCAATACCGTGGCCGCACCCCGGGCAGTAATGAGTGTGAACACCGTCGACCCATGATTTCGGCCTTTCGTAGATCTTCGTCTCTTTCATCACACTTACACCTCCCATTCCTGAAGGATAGCTCTTATCTGATCTTCGATTTCCTTCACGGAAGGAGCTATTCCTCCGGCATGTCCGAAAAAGGAAACCGGCGCCTTTCCGCATACGGCTGCCCTGACATCCTCGACCATCTGTCCCATGTTCATTTCGACAACCAGGACGTGTTTCGCACTGGCCGCAAGATCGTTGATCTTTTCGCTCGGGAACGGGAAGAGAGTGATCGGTCTCAGCAAGCCGACCTTTACCCCCTCACGGCGAAGGTTGTTGATCGCGGATCTTGCGATACGCGCGGTGGTTCCGAAAGCGGCAAGTATGACCTCGGCGTCGTCGCACTGAAAAGCCTCGAAGCGTGTCTCTTTTTCCATTTCCCTGTATTTCTTCTGAAGGTCGATATTGTGCTGTTCAAGATTTTCAGGATTAAGGTAGAGGCTTTTGAGAATACTTCTTCTGCCCCCGCGTTCTCCCATACACCCTAGCGCCCAGGACTCCCTCGGAGGAAGATCTTTTGAAACGTGCTCCTTGATCTCTACCGCCTCCATCATCTGACCCATAAAACCATCCGCGAGTATCATTACCGGGTTCCTGTATTTGAATGCAAGATCGAAGCTCAATTCCACGAAGTCTGCCATCTCCTGCACCGAGGCGGGTGCAAGCACTATCAGGTGATAGTCGCCGTGCCCGCCGCCCTTGGTAGCCTGGAAATAATCGCTCTGGGCCGGCTGGATGGTACCGAGACCCGGGCCGCCGCGGACCACGTTGACGATGAGGCAGGGCAGCTCGGCGCCTGCTATGTAGGTGATACCCTCCTGCTTCAGGCTTATGCCGGGTGACGATGATGAGGTCATCACCTTCTTCCCGCATGCGCCACCGCCGTAAACCATGTTTATGGC
>DFYG01000107.1 GCA_002382605.1 Synergistaceae bacterium UBA4088
TATCGGCCGGGGTTCTGCCCTTTGCTGACGCTTTCCCGGGAAGGACTTTCAACTTCGGAATCTCGGAGCGGGACATGGTGATGACAGCCGCGGGGCTCTCCATGACGGGAAAGATGCCTTTTGCCTGTTCGCGTGCCGCTTTTCTGGCCACAAGAGGATTTGACCAGATAAGGACGTGCCTTGCCATCCCCCGCCTGGGGGGAGTCATCGTGGGTACGCACTCCGGACTTGCCGCAGGTGAAGAAGGAGTTGCCCAACAGATGAACCAGGACATCGCCCTGATGCGAAGTCTGCCCAATATGGCTGTCATGGTTCCATCAGACGCTGATTCCGCCTTCAGGATGGTTTTCGCAGCCTCCGAAAATCCCGGCCCGGTCTACCTCCGCCTTGGCGGGGAGGAAGTCCCCGACATCACGGAAGCAAAAGAGACCGAGATCAGGGCAGGCGGCGGCCGTCTTGTCAGGGAGGGCGATGGGGTTACCATATGTGCCTGTGGTATCATGGTCCACGAAGCGGTGAAAGCAGCCGTAATTCTTTCCCGGCAGGGTATCAGCGCCGAGGTTATAGACTGTTTCAGCCTCAAACCCCTTCCGTACCAGTTGATCCTTGCATCCCTCAGAAGAACGGGGTGTTGTGTGGTCGCTGAGGAGCACAATTTTATCGGGGGTCTTTGCGAGGCGATCGCCGGACTCGCCGCAGGCGAAAACCCGGTCCCCATGAGATTTGTCGCAATATCCGACCGAAACGGGCAGAGTGGCACTCCACAGGAGCTACGAGAGTACTACGGGTTGACGTTTCGTGAGATCGTAGGGGCCGCCGCTCAGGCATGGTCGATGCGCAGGAGGTAGGAGATGGAGATACGGTTCGCGGGTGTCACAAAGCAGTTCCCTCCTGATATTGTAGCTATCCAGGATATCTTCCTGACGATCTCGAAGGGAGAGTTCGTCTATCTTGTCGGGCCTACCGGTTCAGGCAAGACGACCATTCTGAGGACCGTGACGCGTGAGTTGCTTCCAACCAAGGGGCAGGTCACGGTAGGTGATGTCAACATCCGCAAGATGTCCTCATACGATCTGGCATACCTCAGAAGGGACATAGGGGTGGTGTTCCAGGATTTCAGACTGCTTCCGAGCCTGACGGTCTATGAAAATATTGCTTTTGTACAGGAGGACATAGGTGTTCCGCCAGCCGACGTCAAGAAGAGGACCAACGACGTTCTGGACAGGCTTGGACTCTGGCGAAGACGTTTTCTCTACCCCGAACAGATATCCGGGGGTGAACAGCAGAGAGCCGCCATTGGAAGGGCAATCGCCAACTCTCCGTCCGTCCTTCTTGCCGACGAGCCGACCGGCAACCTTGACATCCACACCGCGGAGGAGATAATGCAGCTTCTGCTTTCCATAAACGCGTCCGGGACAACGGTGGTTGTCGCTACACACAACCAGCATATCGTCGATGCATACAAGCAGAGGGTTGTTGAGCTCCGGAAGGGGCGCATCGTCCGGGACGAAAAGAAGGGCAGGTACGAGGTCGATGGCGACCTTTAGATATATTCTCAGGGATACCTGGAGGCTTCTTTCAAGACACTGGGGCTTGAGCCTTCTGACTCTTTTGACCTCTGTCGCTGTTTTCTTCCTTGTCGGTGTCAGTTTTCTTTTTGTGCTGAACACCAGATATCTTGTCGCGACAGTGGAGGGAGATCTTGTTGTCCAGGCCTATGTAGTCAATTCTCCCGAGGCTCTCGAAACTGTCGCACGGAAGGCTTCAACATACGATTCCGTCTCATCCGTAAGGATCGTAACCTCGGATGAGGCTCTCGAGCGTTTGAGAGCCAGGTTGGGGAAGCAGGCCGAGGCGGTCTCACTTCTCGATGAGAACCCGCTTCCCCCAAGTGTGGAGATCCAGGTCAAGCGGGCTGTCTTTGCCTCAGTTATAGTCAGGGAACTCATATCCATGCCCGAGGTCGAGGATGTCGTTTACGCCGGCGCAGTTGTGGAGAGGCTCGAAAGGATTTCTTCATTTGTCGCTAGGCTCTCGCTTGTGATCCTGTTCATCTCAATGGCATCCGCTTCCCTTGTCCTTTTCAATACCATCAGGATAAGCGCTTACGGTAGAAAAGAAGAGATCAATACAATGCTCCTTGTCGGAGCGACCAGGAATTTCGTAATCTTTCCCTATGTGTTCCAGGGAGTGATACTGGGAACCTGTGGTGCGCTTATCTCCGCTGTTTTTCTGTGGTTTTCCTACGGATTCGCTATTGAAACACTCCAGCGCTCGCTTCCATTCCTGGATCTTCTTACAGACCCCGGAGTTATTCTTCGCCTGGGAGCAGTGCTGGTTTCCGCGGGGGTAGCTGTCGGATGGATCTGCAGCTGGCTTGCTGCGTCCCGCTTTATAAGGCTGGCGTCCAGATCACACTAGGGCGTGGAAGGTGAATGTATTGAAGATAAAAGCCTGTCTTGCACTCCTTGTTCTTGTCATTGCAATTTCCGGATCCATTCCTGCTTCCGAGGCCGCTACGGAAAGCTCGGAGTTCGATGCCCGGATCAAAAACGAGGAAAGCCGTCTCGAAGCTATCGAAAAGCAGATAGCGTATCATCAGCGTCAGATCACAGCGGCCGGCAAGAAGGAACGCGGACTTCTTGATGATCTTTCCAGGATCAACCAGAACGCCACCCTGATCAGCCAGAAGATCTCCGTCCTGGATCTTCAGAGGGAGAAAACCGAGATCAGGATCAGGGAGATCAGATCCGAAATTGAAGTTACAGAGGCTTATCTCGCTCAAACCCGTAAATATCTCGCGAGCAGGTTCCGTGCGATCTACAAGTACGGAGGGGTCGCCGAATTCAACCTTCTGCTTTCGGCCGCGAGTATGCACGAGGCGATGAACAACGCTTTCCTGCTGGGCCGGATTGCACGGGAGGATGAACGAAGGATCCGTGAAATGTCCGAGAACAAAAAGAGGCTCGAGTCGGCCCAACGGAAGATCGAGGAGCAAAAGGCTCTTCTCGAGAGGCAGAAGGGCTCTCTTAATAATCAACGTACGTCTTTGAAGGATACAGAGGCGCAAAGGAAAAAATCACTGGATAACCTGACCCGGCAGAAACAGCTTCACCAGAAGGCCGCAAAGGAACTTGAGGATTCACAGAGGGAACTCCAGAACAAGGTCAAGCAACTTCTGGCGCAGAAGAGGAAGATCCAGGAGAAAAGGGCAGGAGTGACGACTCAGGTATTCCCTGCCGGCGGGAGACTTGCATGGCCTGTGAGGGGCGCTATTACCAGCAGTTTCGGTACCAGGGTCCATCCCGTCTTCAAAACAAAGATACTGCACACCGGGATCGACATAAAGGCTGGAGACGGCACTCCCGTAAAAGCGCCGGCAGCCGGGGAGGTTCTATTCGCGGGATGGCTCAGGGGTTATGGTCAGATAGTGATCCTTGACCACGGAAGTGATCTGACCACGGTGTATGCCCATCTCTCGCGGATCCGCGTGGATGAGGGGAAGGCCGTAAGGAACGGTGAGATAATAGGGAATGTAGGAAGCACCGGCCTTACATCCGGGCCTCATCTTCATTTCGAGGTGAGAATAAACGGCGATGCAAAAGATCCGTTAAAATACCTGGTCAGATAACGAGAAAATGAGGGGTGGCATTCAACAATGATTCGGCGAATACGTGATGTTTTGTTCGGGGTAGTGATCGGGGCGATACTTGCCGGTGGTGCATTCTCGGCCATCGCCTTCACCGAGATGGACCTCTTCAAGGCTGCTCCCTTTGGTTTTCAGGACCTCTGGCTGATGAAGCAGGCTCGTGTCATCGTCGAGACCTACCACGTTGAAGGGACAAAGGATGCAGATGATAAAAAACTGCTCTACGGAGCCATTCGCGGTATGGTGGCCGCACTTGACGACCCCTACACCCGCTTTGTAGACCCTGAGGAACTGGGGGAGGAAGAGATCGAGATGCAGGGGGAGTACGGAGGCCTCGGCATCTACATCGGCCAGAGAGACGGAAAAACGCTCGTGATCAGCCCGATAGAGGACACCCCGGCTGACAGGGTCGGGTTGAAGCCAAAAGACCAGATCGTCAAGATCGGCGACGACGTGATCCTGGGTTGGACACAAAATGAGGTCGTGAACACACTCAGGGGCGAACCAGGGACAGGAGTAACGATATGGATCCGCAGGGAGGAGGTCGACGATCTTCTCAAGTTTGAGATAGTACGGGAGAATATAAGGATCCATACCGTCAAATCGGAGATGCTCCATGACAAAATAGGCCTCCTGAGGATCGTGCAGTTCAACCTGCGGACCGTCACGGAATTCCGGAAGGCAGTTTACGACCTTGTCGACGAGGGGACCGAAGGCCTGGTTCTCGACCTTAGGAACAACCCCGGAGGGCTTCTCAGCAGTTGTGTCGATATTGCGGACATGTTCATCGACAGCGGTGTGATCGTAAGCACCAGGGGCCGCTTTGAACGGGCCAATGAGACTCTTTACGCGCATCCTGGAAACATAACGAAGCTCCCGATGGTGGTTCTGATCAACGAGGGAAGCGCGAGCGCGTCGGAGATACTGGCTGGAGCGCTCAAGGATCACGGCAGGGCCAGGATAGTAGGCAAGCAGAGTTTTGGCAAGGGATCGGTTCAGACCCTGTTCAACCTCTCCGACGACTCCGGAGTTTTCGTGACCATCGCCAAATACTTTACTCCATCTGGAACGGTGATAGACAAGGTTGGACTGGCCCCCGACATAATAGTGGAAGGAGAGCCGGAAAAAGAGAGGGAAAAAGACGCCCAGCTCAAGAGGGCTATCTCTGAACTTCTCGACCGCTGATCGGGAGGCTGCTTTGGTGATACGAATGGGGGCTCCGCTGCGCAAAATAATGCTCCTGTTTGTTCTGGTCGCTTTTGTCCTTCCGATGGCTTCATCCGCCTGGGGAGATGAACGGCGTCCCCTGATCGCGGTTGTAGTGGATGATTTTGGTTATTCGATCGAAGAGGCGGAAAAAATATCGAAGTTGTCCATCCCTCTGACGTGGGCGATCATCCCCTATCAGAAGCACAGCCGTGATACGGCGGAAATGTGCAGGAAAAAGGGGGTGCCGTTCATCCTTCATTTGCCCATGGAGGCAATAGTTGAAGGAAATTCCCGCCAGTCCCTGGTTCGGGTGGGGATGTCGGATGAATCCATTCGTTTGGCTGTAAGAAACGCATTATGGTCCTTACCCGGTGTCGCTGGATTGAACAATCACCGTGGGTCAAGAGCCACCGGGAACCGTTCCGTGATGGAGTCGGTTCTCCGGGAGGTTGCCGCGGAAGGACTTTTTTTCGTCGATAGCAGAACTTCCGGAGGTTCCGTGGCCTACCTGATGGCTGTTGAGATGGGAGTTCCGGCAACAATGAACCGGATTTTTCTTGACCACGAGGCAAGAGAGGATTTCATGTGGAGCCAGTTCGAGAAGGCTCGAGCAATTGCCCTGAAGCGCGGAGGAGCGGTCGTGATATGCCACGTGAGGGCCGAAACGATCAGATTTCTATCCGGACTATACGAAAAGGCTTCCGGGGATGTAGAATTTGTGACCGTGCCGGAGTATCTTGAACAAAAAAGTATCGGCGGCTGGGAGGAATGACCGCATGAAGGGTCGGGCAGAAGCAATTATTGGAGCCCAGTGGGGTGACGAGGGCAAGGGGAGAGTGGTCGACGCACTGGCTTCCCGCGTAGATGTCGTGGTCAGATACCAGGGGGGCGCCAACGCGGGACATACTGTCATAGTAGACGGCCAGAAGTACATTTTCCATCTCCTCCCGTCCGGAATGCTGTATCCCGGAAAGACTTGCGTAATAGGGAACGGAGTGGTTGTCGACCCCCGGCAGCTTCTCGACGAACTAAAGGAACTCCAGGACAGGGGCAGAGATCGCGCGCGCCTGGTGATCAGCGGTGCGGCGCATGTTGTCATGCCCTATCACAAAATCCTGGACGGGATGGAAGAGCGCCTCAGGGGAAGAGGCAGAAAGATCGGGACCACGCAGCGTGGCATAGGACCCTGTTACATGGACAAGATCGACCGCTGCGGGATCCGGGTGGAGGATCTTCTTTGCGAGGATCTGTTGAGGGAAAAGCTTTCCTTCAACCTTGAAGTCAAGAACATGCATCTTACAAGGATCTACGGCGAGGCGCCTCTTGCCTTCGGTGATGTTTTCGATCAGGCCCGGACCTGGGGAGAACAACTTGCCCCGTACGTGGGTGATGGATCTCTGACGATTTCAACCGCCATCGAATCCGGGAGCAATGTTCTCCTTGAGGGAGCACAGGGGACCCTTCTGGACCTTGATCACGGGACTTACCCTTATGTAACAAGTTCAAGCCCGGTGGCGGGAGGAGGCTGTGTCGGCGCCGGCCTGGGGCCATCCCTTATCAGCAGGGTCACAGGAGTGGTCAAGTCCTACTGCACCCGTGTCGGTGAGGGACCGTTCCCCACTGAGGATACAGGCGAATACGGAGAAACACTCCGCGCCAGGGGAGCCGAGTTCGGGGCCACTACAGGAAGGCCGAGAAGATGCGGCTGGCTGGACCTCGTAGCCCTGAAATATGCCGTCAGGGTGAACGGAATGCATGCCATGGCATTGACGAAACTTGATGTGCTTTCGGGGTTCGACAAGATCCCGGTCTGCGTTGCCTATTCATGTGATGGGAAGGAGACAGAGCACTTCAACGGAAATCTGGCCTTCCTGGAATCGGTTCAGCCGGTCTGTAAAAACCTCGACGGCTGGAAAAAGGATCTTGGGAAGTGCCGCAGTTTCGAAGATCTTCCGGCGGCGGCACAGGATTATGTCCGCTTCATAGAAAATGAGACGGGGGTCCCAGTGGTCCTTATCGGAGTGGGCCCCGGCAGGGAGCAGTCAATAATAATCGGGTTGTAGCATCCGGCTATCTTTCGGTTGGGACTTTCAATAAAATGAGGGGAACTGCCCTGGGGCAGTTCCCCTCATTTTATTGTCGAGAAGAAGTGGTGGGCGACACAGGGTTCGAACCTGTGACCTCTTCCGTGTGAGGGAAGCGCTCTTCCGCTGAGCTAGTCGCCCGAAATCACAAGGGACATTATATCCGCAGCAGGAGCTTATTTACAAGGGCTCGAATTGCCTCATCTAAAATTTAGCCGAAACGGATTCGTTGCCTCACCTGAAAAACTAGCCGAAAAGGTTAGCATCTTCCCGAAGGAATTGAAGATCCTGAACGATCTTTATGATGTCTACAGGCTTTACGTCAACTTCTTTCTGCCATCCGCCAAGCTGATCTACAAGGTGGGAACCGGGGCAAAGGTCAGGAAGCATTACGACACACCTCAGACACCTTATCAGAGCCTGATGGCCTCGGAATCCGTGCCGGAAGAGGTAAAATATTCTCTGCAGGAACAGTTCAACAATCTGAATCCTGCTGCTCTGAAAAAAGAGATCGACAGGCTTAATGGCAGACCCAGACGGGCAAACTCGAACAAGACAAAATTACGCTCCGACAATGATGACTGCTCTATAGGTGTCGCCTGGATTTATTCTTGAGGGGCAACGAATCAATTTCACTTAGATTCTTACGTGAGGCAACAGGGGCTTCAGGGGCGGTATTGTGGCATGACTCGCAACTGTGTTTTAAACGACGGTTTTAAGGTTTTCCGGATCTCGATATTCAATCTGCAACTCTTCAGGTTATGGGCCACGAGTTCCCGGTCTTTCCGGATGCTTCTGAAAAGAGTTATTGTGATAAGCTAATCTGAAGATATAATTATTTTACACTTGCTATTTATTGCTGTCGTGTTTTCCCTCGGTTAACGTCAGATAATGTCAGGAATCGGCGCTGTCATTTGTCCACGGTATTACGTATAATGTATTCGAATGGAAGGTGACGCAGTGGTGGATATTCTTGTCGATCCCAAGATGCTTGAGATATTCTGGAACGAATACGGTTTCCTCAATTGGTCGGACCTGGGGCTACAGGGTGTTTTCAGAAGAGTGACCTTCAGGAAGAGTTCTCTTATGGGTGAGGTTGCCCGTTACTTCTCCGATGACTACATCATCTGGGCTCCGGATTCCACTGTTACGGGCCGACAGATAATTGAAGGGTGGAAGCCTGCGGAAGACGTGATGTCGCACAGAATTCTGCTTGTTGCTAGCGAGAGCGGAGATGAGCCTCTTCACAGGAGCTTTGGTTTTGGCTTCAGGGGGTGGGTCGAAGTTCTTGCCTACAGCCCGGGAGATCCGCTCCCGATTCGCAAATTTGCCGATCTGTCTACACTGGTCAACAACGCCGGAATTGTTTATGGGAAACTGCAGGAAGGTGTCAATCCCGTGAAGGAGAGGGTCATGGATTTTAAGAAAAGGGGGGTGGTCCCAGGGAAGTCTCGCAAAGCGGCTCCTTTTGATGTCTTCAAAAATCTTTTCCGGAGGTGAGCGGTTGTGCTTGCAATGCTGTTTCTTTTCGCGGTTGTCTTTTTTGTGGGAGCATATTTTACATACGGCAACTTCCAGGCCAGGCTCTACGGACTTAGCAACGACAACAAACCGCCGTCGGAGATATATTTCGACGGGGTCGACTTCGTACCTGCCCATCCTTCAGTGCTACTTGGCCACCACTTTGCTTCCATAGCCGGTGCGGGCCCGATCGTAGGTCCGATAACCGCAGCGGCGCTCTTTGGCTGGCTGCCGACGTACATCTGGTGCCTTTTGGGTTCCGTCTTCTTCGGCGGCGTCCACGACATGGGCGCTCTGGTTGCTTCGATGCGCCACAAGGGGCTTTCGATAGGAGAGGTTGTCGACAAGTGGATAGGCCGCAAAGGCAAAATGCTTTTCCTGACATTTACCTGGCTGACCCTCGTCCTGATCGTTGCGGTCTTCCTTGAGTTGTCGGCAGCCACATTCGCCGCGGATCCTGTTGTGGCGTTCTCCGGCACGCTCTACATCTTTCTTGCCATAGCCTTTGGCGTCATGGTCTACAAGAAGGGAGTACCTCTGATCGTCTCCACTTTGATAATGGTCCCCATCGTCATCGGAGCCGTCTTCTATGGAAGCTCCGCTGAGTGGGTGCAGACATCCTTCAAGTTCGATGTCAACACCTGGCGCCTTGTCCTGACCGTCTACATATTTCTCGCCTCCGTCCTCCCGGTCTGGCTCCTTCTCCAGCCGCGCGACTATCTCGCTTCCTTCATGCTCTATTTCTCGGTTCTCCTGGGCGCGATAGGAATGATCTTCGGATCCAAATTTACGACCGATTTTCCTGCCTTCACTAGTTTCCATGCTGGCGGTACCAACTATCTCTGGCCGATGCTCTTCGTAATCGTGGCCTGCGGAGCCATCTCGGGATTCCATTCGTTGGTCGGTAGCGGAACGACCTCCAAACAGCTCAAGTCGGAGAAGGATACCCAGCTCATCGGCTACGGCTCGATGCTGATCGAGGGTCTCGTGGCCGTGATAGCGATCGGAACCGTCATGGTAGCGGGCGGCATAATGAAAGGCGGTCCCACTGTCACCTACGGACACGGGATCGGGCAGTTCGCAAGTCTTATCGGAATCGACCCGAAGGTCGGAACTTCCCTGGGTCTTCTGGCGCTCAACTGCTTCCTGCTGACGTCGCTCGATACCGCGACGAGGCTTGCAAGGTACCAGCTTCAGGAATTCACCAACATGAAGCTCAACAGGTACGTAGCAACAGCCATAGGCGTTGTCGGCGCGCTCTTCCTCCTCTACTACAAGACCGGCGGCAAATCTGCATGGGCCCTCATCTGGCCGGTATTCGGAGCTTCCAACCAGCTCGTAGCCGCGCTTGCCTTGCTTGCAGTTGCAGTTTGGATCAAGAATGGTCTCAAGAAGGACAACAAGTTCATGATGTACCCTTTCTATTTCATGATTGCAACTACATTCGCCGCGCTGTTCTTCCTGATAAAGACAAACCTCGACAACTTCCTTCTTTCCGGTATCTCCGTACTGCTCTTGATCCTGGCAGTAATGCTAGTGCTGGAAGCGAAGAAAGCCCTTTCGGGCAACGGCCCCAAGCCGGAGGTTTAATGGCGGGAAAGTCCATACCCTGATCGACAAAAAGGAGAGGCGGCAAAAGCCGCCTCTCCTTTTTCTGCTCTCCCGGATCCTTTACGGAAAACCTGTAAGACCGGCCTAGTCCCCACGCTTGGGGACGCTGAAACTCTTGCTGCCCCATGATTTCCCTTTAACTGGATTGCCCTCGATAAGCTGGACGAAACGGTTGAAGCACTTCGGACACTTGAGTGCCGGTGATTTTTCCTCCACTTCAAACTCGTGGTTGCAGTGGAGACATCTGTATTTTCTCATTACCCAACACCTCCCTGCGTCATCGTGAACTTTGGCGAGTTACCTGACAGTAGCATTATAACGGGGACGAGGGGAAAGTGGAAGACGTTCTTCAAGAGCCGATCGGTTTTCCGGTTTGCGACTCACGATCAACAGTAAACGTCATATCAATCCGAACGTCGACGTGAGCGAGAAGTAGATCCCGGTAAGAACAATTATCACACCTGAAGAGATCTGGATGAACTTCTGTATCGTGTAGACGGCTCCCAAGCTTCTTGAGACGGTCATGGCTCCGTAAGAAAAGACGAGAGAAAGCACTGCAACAGGAAGAGCACTTCCCAGACCGAAAAGTGCGGGAAAAAGCACTTTGGAGCCGGAATCCGCGGCAAGCGGGACAAGCCCTCCGAAGAAGAGAGCGGCCGAGACCGGACACAGTGCCATCGCAAAAAGGATCCCCATGAAAAAGGAGCCTGACAGCCCGCGGAATATCCTTTTGGAAGCCAGACGCTGCGCAGCACCCCTGTTACTGCCGATTTCCAGAAGATCGAGGACGAAAACCCCGACAATTATCAGGATAGGTCCGACGATCCTGTTCATGTGGCGCTGCATGATAATGGAGGTCTCAGGGATCGCAAGAAGGCCTGAGATAACCAGGCTGCCCAAAAGCGCGAAGGCCAGCATCCTTCCTGCCGAGTACAACCCCCCTGCTATCAGAACCCTTCGGGAAGAAGGTCCGTCCTTCTGGATGAATGAGAACGCAGCCAGGTTAGCTGCCAGAGGGCAAGGGCTTACGGATGCAAGCACTCCCAGCCATAGAGCCGTAAAAACGGCAACAGGAGTCATTGCCTTTCTTCCCCCCGATAAAAGGAATCGATCTCCCTGAGCATATACTCCCTGAATCCCGGTTCGTTACCCGCCAGGTCCCACACGCTCTCCAGGTTCTTCCAGCGTACGATCTTCCCGTCGATCTCCTGGGCAAGGACAACTGACGTCGAGTAAAGACCAAGGTCCAGAATATATCTCTCGTTGCCCGGGTCTTCAACGTTGATGTCCCTCATAGTGAAGTGTTTGAGAGGATCCGCGGGGGTTGCCATCATTGCGGCTGTCATCTCCCGGATCTGATCGCAGACGGGGCAGGGCGCGTTCCCTTCGAAAAAGTAGACAACGTAGCTCCCCTGATCCGCCGAATAGTCAGGATCGGATGCAACCACTGACGGGGATCTCCCCTGGAGAGACAAATCATGATATATATCCGATCCGGCCTTTGCAAGGCCTAAAATAGCAAAGGCAACAAGAGCGTATGCGAATGTGCGCCTTAAATTCATGCAGTCCTCCTGTTTTCGAAAATCTTTGCAATCACTTTGTCTTTGTGGTAAATATACCATCAAGGGTATAAACGCTCAATATGCTTTTTGCATAGGAGGTTTTCAAAATTATGCAAAATGAGAACGATAAGAAGGAAACAACGAAGACGACGGTCCGGATAACAGGAATGACATGTGCCGCGTGTTCCAACGCCGTCGAAAGAGCCATAAGGAAGGTGGAAGGAGTAGATTTTGCGGCGGTGAATCTTGCCACGGAAACTGCCTTCGTTGTCCACTCAAGCGGTGTTACTTTCGATGATCTCGGAAAGGCCGTGGAAAGTGTCGGCTACGGCGTATCCAGGGAGATACCCGAAGAACTCGACAGGAAGAGATATCTGGATTCAAGGAAAAATCTCCTCCTGGCTTTGGCTGTAACGACACCTCTGGCCGTGCTGATGGTTTTTCACATGCTGGGTATTCACATGCCGTGGTTCCCGTTGCTGGAGCTTGTCGCGGCCGGTTATGTAATTTTCTACGTGGGAAGAGGGAGTATCAAGGGGGCATGGATCGCCGTCACTCACCTTCACACGAACATGGATACACTGATATCCATTGGTTCCGTGGCGGCCTGGATAACTACTTTACTCAATGTTTCCGGCATCCCCATCGCCTCGTTCGGCAGCATCGGGGCTATGATAGTGGCTCTTCATGTCTCGGGTCGCTTTATCGAATCCTCACTTCGAGACAAGGCAGCCAAAGAGATAAAGAATCTGCTGAAACTCCGTGCGACCGAGGCAAGAATTGTTGTTGACGGAAAAGAGCTGATGGTTCCTATTGAAGCCGTAACAAAGGGAATGACAGTCAAGGTGCGGCCGGGTGAAAGGATCCCTGTCGACGGGGATGTCATTTCCGGCCGGTCTTCCGTAGACGAATCCATGATAACGGGGGAATCGATGCCCGTCATCAAGGAAAATGGAGCCCTGCTGACAGGGGGAGCCCTTAACATTACAGGAGAACTTCTGGTCTCCGTTACCAAAACCGGGGAGGACACGTTCCTGTCCCAAATGGTTTCGCTTGTCCAGGAGGCGCAGGGTTCAAAGATACCAATACAGGCACTGGCTGACGGCGTAACCAGAGTTTTCGTGCCGATTGTGACGCTCCTGGCCGCTATCGCGGGCGGGACCTGGTTTGTCCTCTTTCCCGCCCTGTATCCACGCCTCGAGGCTATCCGCCATTATCTGCCATGGGTGCTGGAAACCGACAGCGCGGTTTCTTTCGGTGTCTTCGTATTCGTGGCGACAATAGTGATAGCGTGCCCTTGTGCCCTTGGTCTGGCAACACCGATGGCGCTGGTGGCGGGAACAGGCATGGCCTCGAAGCGTGGATTGCTTATCAGGAACGCTGAAGCGATACAGACCACCAAGGATATTGAAGTTGTACTGATGGACAAGACCGGGACCCTTACCGCCGGAGATCCTTCTGTGGTCTTTCACAACCTTTCCTCTTCCGACCTGGCCGCCGCCGCCGCTATCGAGAGGCGTTCCGGCCACCCTCTGGCCAAGGCGATCGGGAGCGCGGTCGAAGGCGATCTCCCCGATCCTGACCCGGAAAGCATAGAGGAGATCGCGGGAAAGGGAGTCAGGGGTATGGTCGGAGGGAAACTTTTTGAGATCGGCAAACCACGCTCCTTTGAAGATTACACGGCCTGGCTGGGCGGCGGCAAAACCGTCGTTGAAGTTGTCAGGGATGGAGAAGTTGCCGGGTTTTTCGCAGTGGAGGATCCGATCCGGGAAGATTCCGCGTCAGCGGTCGAAGAAATGAAAAGGATCGGGATCACCCCGGTGATGATAACGGGAGACAACGAGACCACCGCAAGGGCAGTTGCGGAAAGAGTAGGAATTACAGAGATCCATGCGGGGGTCCGCCCCGAAGAAAAGCTGGAGATCGTGAGGCAGTACCAGGCAAGCGGAAAGAAGATCCTTATGATCGGAGACGGGATCAACGATGCCGCTGCGCTGAAGGGAGCTGATATCGGCATGGCCATCGGCTCGGGAATGGACCTCGCGATAGACAGTGCTGACATTGTCGTGATGAGCGGAGGTGTATCCAGGGCCCTTGAATGCATTAAAATATCAGGAAAGACCTTCAGGATAATTACCCAGAATCTTTTCTGGGCTTTTCTCTACAACATTGTTGCCATACCGGTCGCTATGGCCGGGTTGCTGCACCCCGCCATAGCAGAGATCGCGATGGCCATGAGCTCCATCTCCGTGGTTTTGAACTCACTCAGGATAAAAAAGGAGGGGTCGTGAATGAAAGCGAAGTATTCATTTCATGTTCCGGATATGTCCTGCGAGCATTGTGTCAAAAGGATATCAGGGATACTCGATTCGATGGGTGTTGAGGGTTTCGATGTTTCACTTGATGGAAAACTCATCTTCGTGGATTCACCGCTGCCTGAGGCGGTTTTGAAAGCACTGGAGGAAGCCGGTTATCCGGTTTCAGATAAATAGTCACGCAGCCTGGCCAGCCGTCCGGTTTTACGGGTTTCCGGGTCTGCTTTTCCTTTCAACGCCTGCCGTTGAGGCTCTTTTGCACTTGCCTTTGACTCAGGATCCTTGAGAATCCCGGGCTATTGTGTTAGTCTGAAATGGTTCTTTAAATCAACGGTTATTGAAAAGGGTGCCTCTGTATTTTGTCAGAAGGAGGAGTTGCGATGTTTCGTTTCCCGCTTGATGGCAACAGGGATATATCGATCGTACTGTGCGGCGCGGCAGGTCAGGGTGTGCAGACCATAGAGGAGATCCTTGTG
Organism: Synergistaceae bacterium UBA4088; assembly: GCA_002382605.1. Taxonomy (GTDB): domain Bacteria; phylum Synergistota; class Synergistia; order Synergistales; family Thermovirgaceae; genus UBA2252. The sequence continues at coordinate 14,428 of DFYG01000107.1, forward strand.
GATTCTCTCAAAAGAGCCGGGTTCAATATTTTTGCAAGCAGAGAGTATATGTCCCGGGTTCGCGGAGGGAACAATTCCACGGAGATAAGGGTTTCGTCCGAACGAGTCAATGCCCTTGTCGACAGGATAGATATTCTGCTTCCCCTTAACGGTGGCATAAGACCGAACATAAGAAAACGCATTTCCAGGGATACAGTGATCATAGGCGATATCGAGGAGTTGAAGGATGAGCTCAGAGATTCGGGAGGGAACTTTCTGAATGTCCCCCTGATGGAGAAGGGCAGGGAATCGGGGGGGGCTGTTTATACAGGAGTTGTAGCCGGGGGACTTGTTGCGGGTCTCCTGGACATTCCGGAGGGCCTTCTGAAAAGCTATATAGAGCGGAAGTTTTCCTCAAGATCCCAGGACATCGTCAGGAACAACGTAACCGCACTTGCTAAAGGAAGGAGCCTCGCCAGGGATTTTATTGATTCTGGTGATATAGAAGTCGATATCCCTGGATCGGGTCCTGATCAGAACGAGATAGTCATCAATGGCTCCGACGCCGTTGCGCTCGGCGCGCTGGCGGGGGGGTGCGATTTCATAGCATCCTACCCGATGTCTCCCGCGACGGCAGTGCTTACCTTCCTTGCAGGGCACGCCCGGGAGTTCGGGGTAGCCGTCGAGCAGGCCGAGGATGAAATAGCCGCGATAAACATGGCTGTCGGATCATCATACGGGGGTGCCAGGTCAATGATCAGTACCTCGGGAGGCGGCCTTTCGCTGATGTCCGAGGGTGTCAGCCTGGCGGGGATCACCGAAGTCCCGGTGGTTCTGCATATCGGACAACGTCCGGGCCCGGCCACGGGGATGGCTACCCGGACCGAGCAGGGAGACCTCAACCTTGCGCTCTTCTGCGGCCATGGCGACATCCAGAGGGCTGTCTTCGCTCCCGGGAGTCTTGAGCAGGCGTTCCGTCTTTCCCGGGAAGCGTTCAACCTCGCCGCGGAGTTCCATATTCCGGTATTTATCCTCACCGACCAGTATTTCCTCAACTCCTTCTACAACACCCCTGAATTCGACCTTTCGGACTTCAGGGTCGAAAGGCATCTTGTCGAGGCAGTTCCTGGATACAGGAGATATGAG
>DFYG01000040.1 GCA_002382605.1 Synergistaceae bacterium UBA4088
AGGCTCCGGGAAAAAGGTTACCCGATGGGGCACAGCGCAGCCCTGGTGTCGTGCGCTGCTCCGCTGGGCCTTCTGATACCGCCAAGTTCCCAGATGATCCTCTATGCCTGGGTCGGGCAGCAGTCCGTTCTTGCATGCTTTCTCGCCACGGTGGGTCCCGGAATAGTGCTTACGATCCTTCTCAGCGTTCTGAACCTGATAATGCTCCGAAACGATCCTCACGTTGAAGTAAAACCGCCCATGACTTTCCAGGAAAAGACGGAGATATTCAGGGATCGGGGTAAAAGGGCCGCCCCGGCGCTGTTCATGCCCTTCATCGTTCTTGGAGGGATCTACGGCGGCATCATGACCCCTACAGAAGCGGCGGCAGTGGCGGTGCTCTACTCTATCCCTGTCGGTTTCTGGATCTACAGGGGACTGAACAGGAACAATTTCGTCGGGGTTATCATCGAAACTGCCACTACGACCGGGGTTGTGATGCTCATGATGTATTGCATCATGATGCTCAGCCGCATTTACGTCCAGGAACGTCTTCCCTCTCTGATCATGAATTTTCTGACCGCTGTTTCAGACAACAGAAACATCATCCTGTTCATGCTGAATATTTTCATGATCATTATCGGTATGATAATGGATGATGTCAGTGCAATGCTCCTGTGTACGCCCATTCTGCTTCCGGTCGTAACCGCGCTTGGAGTTCATCCGATCCACTTCGCGGCCATCATCGGGACGAACCTCGGCATGGGTAACGTTACCCCGCCCACTGCGCCTACGCTTTATTTCGGTGCAAGAATGGCAAAAACACCGGTTTCGCAAATGATGAAACCGGCGCTGATCTTTATCTTTTTCGCGTGGCTCCCGACTCTTTTGGCGGTCACGTACTTACCCGAACTCGCTCTCTGGCTGCCGCGACTGGTTCTTGGCGGCCGACTCTAGGAGGTCTTCCAATGACGACGAACATGGAATTCTTGAAGGACAAACCGATCGCCGTGCTAGGCGGAGGCGCAACGGCAAGGGGACATGCAGCATGCGCAGCTCTCGCCGGCCGCGAAGTAAGGCTCTACGAACTGCCGGAATATTTTGCAGGGTTGGGCTGTATCAGGGAAAACAGGGAGATCAGGCTCAGCGGCAGACAGGAAAGCCTCTATGGTTTCAAGCGTGAGGGACTGGCGAAGATCGATGTCATCACTGACGACGTCTGTAATGCAGTAAATGGAGCAGGGATAATCATCATCAGCTTTCCGGCAGTGGGTTATAAGGCCTTTCTGGAGAAGCTGATCCCTCACCTCGAGGACGGAATGGTAGTTCACTTCACCACGGCCAACTTCGGGTCGCTTGTATTACGCAAGATGATGCGCGAGGCGGGGTGCACGAAAAAGGTCATCATCGGAGAATGGAGCAGCCAGCCCTATGGCATAAGGATCAAGAACGCGGGCGGCGAACAGATGCCCGAGGTCAGTGTCAATTACTGGGCCATATCTCTAAGGGGAGCCGCTTTGCCGATGGCCGATCAGGACGCGTTCTTCGAATCTAAAAAATATGTGCCTTCGCTTGATTCGGTCGTTCATCCGGTAAAGGGCGATACCGTTGCCGATATCGGCTTCAGCAACGTCAACCCGATACTTCACTGCCCCGGAACAATACTCGGAGTGGGGGCCATGGAAAACTGGGGTGTTGTCTACGGCGAGGACAAGTACGATTTCTCGATCTATTCGCATGCATATTGCCCTTCCATTTCGAAGGTTCAGCTTGCTCTTTACCGGGAGGAGTGTGCCATCGCGAAAGCGATGGGCGTAGGGATCCAGGATTTCAGGGAGGAGGCCTTTTTCTCGAGGTCGAATATTCTCGGGTCGGAACATATGGGAGACCGCTTCGTGGTCCCCTTCAGCGAGCAGTACAAACTCGCGATGGGCACCGGTCCTTTTTCGATCCACAACCGGTATATTACGGAGGATATCCCCGTAGGGTGTCATATTTTCTATGAACTGGCGAAAAAATTCGGGGTCAAGGTCCCGGTGATAGAATCCATGATCAATCTTGCCTCGGTCATGGTCGGAACGGATTTCTGGAAAACCGGTGTAACTCTTGAGGATCTTGATATAGACCACATGGACAGGGAACAGCTTAACGTTTACCTCCGAGAGGGTATCTACACGAAATAGCACTTGATGCATGAAGACTATACAATATGAACGGCCCCTCCGATCATTCCCGGGGGGGCCGTATTCGATACATCACGGGAGGGATCATTCCGGAATGAACTGGCCGGGACATTTCAACGATTGCACCAACGATCGACTGGAGGATTCCGCAATTGCCGCGATCATGAAGGTTGCCGCAGCGGAGAAAGCACTTTCGCTTGCCGCCGGGGAGCCTTTCGGTGCTCTCTATCCCATCGGACATCTACAGGGATCATTCAGGAGAGTGCTGTCTTCCGATCTGCCGGTATGGGGTTACAGCAACACCCGCTCCGGTGTACCGCTTCTTCGTGAGTGGATAGCGGAGTGGATGAGCGGGGACGGACTCACCCCGGAATGGGTAACTCCCGATAACCTGTTCATCACAAACGGTTCACAGGAAGGGATCTACCTTCTTTCCGAATGTTTCCTTGATCCCGGCGATGCGGTTCTGGTGGAATCCCCCTCCTATCCGGAAGCATTGGGGGTTTTCCAGAAATCAGGGGCGGAATGCCTGGGTGTTCCTCTTTTATCCGACGGACCCGATATGGAAGCTCTGGAAACTGTTCTAGCCAGAAAAAAGGTCAAGTTCTTCTACACTATTCCGACGTTTCAGAACCCCAGCGGATTCACCACGAGCGACGAAAAAAAGCGCCGGATCCTCGATCTTGCCAAAAAGCACGACTTCCTGGTCCTTGAGGACGACCCCTACCGGAACATCTCCTTTGATGGGCATCCCGGTGGCACCTACCTCAAGGCGGCAGGAGACGACAGGCGGGTTATCTACCTCGGGAGTTTTTCCAAGATCATAGCTCCCGGTCTTCGGTGCGGCTGGATCATCTCTCCGGAAGAGGTTATCGAAAAGCTTCTCAAGTTCCGTATCATGGGAACGCTATGTCTCCCTGAAATGATCCAGTATGCCATTGTCGACTTCGTCAAGGGGATCGATCTTCCGGAACATCTGAAGGCGCTCTCGGAGACCTACCGCCAACACCGTGACGCACTCTTTTCCTCCTTACGCGAACACGCCGGGCCTGAAGGGCT
>DFYG01000078.1 GCA_002382605.1 Synergistaceae bacterium UBA4088
GCTGGTTCGTGATCTGTCCAAGGGAAGCAAGAATGCGATTATCCCCGAGGATTTTTTAGACCTCTGGACGGTTTTTGAATCAGCTATCGGGAGGCGTGATGCGTAGCAACCGCTTTTTATCAACTCCCGCCTTGGCCGGTCTGAAAGATTTCCAGAGGAAGACCGTGGATTACGTCTTCAAGCGGCTCTATGGCGATGACCCAACTTCCCGTTTTCTGATCGCCGATGAAGTTGGACTCGGGAAAACGCTTGTCGCCCGGGGAATCATCGCCAAGACCTTGGAGCACCTTCAGGACGAGGTGGATCGGGTCGATGTGATCTACATCTGCTCCAATGCCGCCATCGCAACCCAGAATGTCAATCGGCTCAATGTCAGCGACACTGATGGTTTTTCAATCGCCACGCGGCTGACTTACCTTCCCAGACAAGTGCGGTCACTACGAAAGAACAAGGTAAATTTCATCAGCCTGACGCCTGGCACTGCCTTCGACCATGCGCGTAGTCGAGGGGGGCATGCCGACGAACGGGCTATCCTCTATCGGATGCTGTACGACTTGCCCCTGGCGCAAAATGAACGACGCAGACGGCTGCGCGTAGGCCTCCTCAACATTCTTCAGGCGACAGCAGGGAAGGACAACTGGCGAGCCAAGGCCAAAAACCTCCCAGCAGAGGATCTGGATGCAGACCTTTCCAAGGCCTTCCGCCGGGCAGTTATTGAGGATGCCGAACTGTATGCGGCCCTTAAGGAAGGCTGTGAACGCTTTGCTCGTTACCGGGACTACAGCAGAATCCCCTGGGAGGACTCCGAACTTCGCTACGACCTGATCGGAAAACTCAGAAGTAAGCTGGCTTCAGTGTGCCTTTCCGCGCTTGAGCCCGATTTGGTCATCCTTGATGAGTTCCAACGATTCAAGCACCTGTTGGATGGCGATGACGAAGCCTCCATGCTGGCGACCGCGCTCTTTGAACATCCCGACGTTCGCGTTCTCCTGTTGTCCGCAACACCCTACAAGATGTTCACCCTCGACCAGGAGAATGACGAGGACGACCACTATCCAGATTTCATCAGGACGCTGAACTTCCTCTTCAATGATTCCGGTGAGGTCGATGCGGTCAAAAATCTCTTGTCAGAACATCGAACGACGCTCCATGCCTGCGCGAAGGGGTCGGTATGTCAACCGGGGAAAAAGGCCGAACTTGAACGAGCGCTCCTGAAGGTCATGTGTCGAACAGAACGGGTCGCGACGACTCGTGATCATAACTCGATGCTGACCGAAATTGAACGGATGGCTCCCCTTACGCCAGCGGACCTTCAGCACGCCGCGACGGTTGACGCGGTGGCAATCTGTGTCAAGGCCGGGGAGCCAATCGAATACTGGAAGTCTGCGCCTTACCTGATCAACTTTCTGAAGCATTATGAGCTGCGGCATAAGCTGGATGCCCAGTTGAATGCCCCTTCAGATGCTCTTCGCGGAACTCTTTCGTCGGCAAATGGGCAGTTGCTGACGAAGGGTAAATTTGAAGGCTATCAGGTTCTCGATCCTGCCAATCCGAGGATGCGCGTACTTTTTGAAGACACGATTGATAAAGGCATGTGGCAGCTTTTATGGATGCCGCCGTCCATGCCGTATCTCAAACCTGGTGGCGCATACCGGGACAAGGATGGTTTGACCAAGGCCCTTGTGTTTTCCTCTTGGAGTGCTGTTCCAGACGCGATTGCGTCGATCTGCTCCTACGAAGCCGAACGGAAGATGATCGCCGGAACCTCGGTTTCCCACAGCGAACTCTATGACAAGATTAAGCCATTGCTGCGATTTGCGGTGGCCTCAAATGATAATCGCCTGACTGGTATGCCGGTTATTGCCTGGTTGCTGCCGTCCCCAACCCTTGCCACCAAGATTGACCCGCTTGAGATTGCTCTGGGCCGTGGAAGCGGACCACTGGACGTCCAGGAGCTGAGGGACGAGGTCAAGGCTATTTGCCGCAGTTTGGTCGAGACCCTGCCTGATGCCGGGGAAGGGACGCGGGCTGATGAGCGATGGTATTGGGCGGCTCCCATTCTTCTCGATTCCCATAATGGGTTGTTGGACTGGTGTAAGAGCCATTCGGGATGGAGATCCGCTACGCCGGACCATGAATCAGGCACCCGTTTCAAAGATCACATCGACCTGCTGGTCAGCATGGCGGAGGGCAACATTCCTCTCGGTCCTCAGCCAGATGATCTGGTCGATGTGCTTTGCGATCTGGCTCTTGCCGGTCCAGGCGTGTGTGCCTTGCGAGCACTTCGCCGTATCGGTGTCGGGCTCGATGCGGGCGATCCGAACCTTCTGTCGGCCGCAGCCAGAATCGCATCCGGCTTCCGATCTCTTTTCAATATGCCGGAGACGATTGCCATGCTGCGAGGCTCCGGCGAGGACACTTATTGGCGGTTAACGCTTCAGTACGGTATCGACGGCAATCTCCAATCGATGCTCGACGAATATGTGCATGTCCTTCGAGAGTCTTTGGGTCTCCAAGAGCACTCACCGGAAGGACAGGTGGCTGGCATAGCCGAATGCATCCAATCGGTGTTGTCACTGCGAACCGCTCAGATTCGAATCGACGAAATAAAGATGTCGGGCGACGGCTTTGCTCTTGATGATTTCAACACCCGCTGTCGTTTCGCGCTCCGGTTCGGGGATATTCGAGACGACAACAACCAGGCTCTCGTTCGCGCAGACTCGGTACGGGACGCCTTCAACTCACCGTTTCGTCCCTTCGTTCTGGCGTCGACCTCAATTGGTCAGGAAGGGTTGGACTTCCACACTTGGTGCCATGCCGTGGTCCATTGGAACCTGCCTTCCAATCCTGTTGATCTTGAACAGCGCGAAGGCCGGGTTCATCGGTATAAAGGCCATGCGGTCAGAAAGAATGTTGCGGAACGGTATGGTCTGACTGCTCTTTCCATGGCGCATGAGGGAGGCGATCCGTGGCAGACCCTTTTTCAGATCGCGGCCCAAGGCAAATCCAATGGGCTTTCCGATCTCATCCCGTATTGGATCTTCGAGGATGGTTCCGCCCGGGTGGAGCGCCGCATTCCTCTGCTCCCGTACAGCAAGGAGGTTGGGAAACTCAAACGGCTGAAGCAAGGGTTGGCCCTCTATCGGATGGTTTTCGGTCAACCCCGCCAGGAAGATCTGCTGTTCAGCCTTAGCCAGAACGGTAATCATGAGTCAGCGGATTTGGCCGACTGGCTGATTTCGCTTCAACCCCCGGAAACTGTTTTGAATGATGAACCGGCCGAGGAAAACGCACTGATCCTGCCTCCGGCAAAGTCTGTTCAGGGTATTAGCAATTGATACGAGGGACCGCATGAGTTTTTCAAAGGAAATCGTCGAAGATGCATTAGTCGCCTGTGGACGATCTTGCTGCATTTGCCACAAATTCTGTGGGGTACGAATTGAGACGCACCATCTTAAACCAAAGCACCTTGGTGGTGACGACAGCCTTGAGAACTGCATTCCCCTCTGTTTTGATTGCCATGCGGAAGTCGAACACTACAACAATAACCATCCGCGAGGACGCAAGTTCTCGGAGGGGGAACTCAGGAAACATCGGGACAACTGGTACAGCATGGTTCGCGAGCTAAATACGCCGCTTCCACGTCCTGAGAATTCTGTCCACGTTATTCAGGCCGTGAATGGCAAAGGAAATATGGTAGCCGGTCGAGACCTGAATATTGTTACCGAGAGAGTGGTCAAAAAGACTGTCGTACAGACTGATCCGGGCGGTAAGCACATTGCAAATTCTACAGCTCGAAAAATCCAAGAGCTTGTAAAGGAATATATCGATCTCCATACAGCGGCCGAAAAAGATCCCCAGCGTGCTGCTCAGCGTATTTGGAGTGGCATCAAGAAGGAATTCAATGTCACCACGTACAAGGAGATACCGGCCGAGAAGTCTGATGAAGCCATTCAATGGTTGTATGCTCAAATTGCCATGGCTCGTCCGAAGATCAGGCGCAAGGCTCCGGAACGGTGGAAGCAAAGTTTCTATAAGCCGATATATGCCCGAGCTAACGAACTTGGGATGTCAAAAGAAGAACTCTATGCGATTGCGCAAACACGACTTGAATTGAAGAAACCGGTCGGCTCACTAAAAGACCTGACCCAGAAGAACCTTGAAAAATTACACCATATTATGATTGGCGAGGTTAACAAATCGAAGCGCGGGGATTGATCAGTGGAAACGCCAGATACGCTTTTTGGGCCAAATAAATTGGGTCGGAAACACATCAAGAGCTTTGCCAGCGGCATCGCTCATATGTTTTCCTGTTCGGCCCAGCATTATGCCTGGCTGGCGTATCAGCACCGGTTGCCGACGGTGACAATTGACCTCCTGGAGCTGCGAATCGAACCCGCTGAATTCGACATTGAAAGGAACCGGATTCTCGCCGGGATGTGTCAGAGAACACTCATCCGAAACGCCGGGCAACTGGCACCACCTGGCGCTGTGGTTACGGCGTCTCTCTCTGCCCACTTCGGGATTGATGACTACTCGGAAGACGGCCGTTCTGCCTCGATTGGCAGGTCCATTTTCACCGTGATCCTGACCGATGACCGAGGCAAGGAGTGGCGTGTTGACCATGCTGAGGAGAGGATGCTGATTCAATCTTAGCCAAACATCTCAACGGAAACCATGTAAACAGGAGGCGGACTATGCCAAAGAAACCAGGATCA
>DFYG01000155.1 GCA_002382605.1 Synergistaceae bacterium UBA4088
GTTCGGAATAGCGTTCTGTGAGGCATCCGAACCGTGCCTGGTAAGAAAGGATGGCAACGCTGAGGACCTGGTTGAGTCTGCCTCCGGGAACGCTCTGAGGCTGGCAGCCGGTCACTCATTCATAATAATGATGAGGAACGGCTACCCCATAAGCGTAATGAACGGGATCAAGCAGGTACAGGAGGTTTGCCGGATCTTTGCGGCAACTGCGAACCCTCTTCAGGTGCTGGTCTTCGAAAGCGGGCAGGGGCGGGGAGTGGCAGGCGTTATCGACGGATCTTCAGCCAGAGGCATCGAGACCTGTTCCGATATCGAAGACCGCAAGAGCCTCCTGAGAAAGATCATCGGGTACAAAAGGTAGCCCTTCAGGGATCCTGAGGGAGAGGGTTCTTCCCCTTCCTGCATGATATCCCGGCGATCGCGACAAGACCCGATACGGCCAGCCCGGCGAAAAGCGGTTGGGGAGGGATCTTTGCGAGAGGCCAGAGGAGTGTGGTCAGAAGGCCCGCGGATCCGGAGATCAAAGCCATGCGGGGAGAGAGCCTTTCCGGTGCGAGCACGGCAGCGGCAAGAGGGAAGATCGTACCCGAGGCCCGAAGTCCCATGCTGAGATAGCTCCATCTGAGTATCATTGTTCCCTGCCCCATTATCCCGATCATGCCTGATGCTATCACGATGATCAGGACCGCTGTCCTTGTTGCCCAGGCTTTGCGGGTTTCGCTCGCTTTGAGGCGGAGAGAAGGAACCACGAGGTCGGATACGATATTGGTCGCGACTCCCAGCGTCAGCCCCGCGGCGGTCCCGATAACCGTTATGAGGATGCCCCCCCAGAGAAGCCCTCCCAGCAAAGGGTTGAAGTTGACACCGATAAAATACGAAAGTGCGGAGGATGATTCGACCACAACTCCGGTCTTTCGCATGCCGATCCCTATGATCACCCCCAGGATCCCGAGAGGGGGCATAAGAAGAGCGGACAAGAGGGCTCCTTTTCTTGCGGTTTCAGGGGTGGATGCGGCAAAGACAGCCTGGATATAGATCTGCGTGCAAAGGACGCCAGTTATGAGAGATAATCCGGCACTCAGCCCCTTGCCGATACCCTGGCCGAAGATATTCAGGAATGGATCGATCGGGAGGTGCACAGGGACCCCCTGGAATGAAAGGAGACCCCGGACGGTTGCAGCAGCGCAGATAGCGAGTGTCAGGTAAAGCAATACTATCTTCCCGACCCCTATGGCGCTGAAGCTCTTCAGTCCCCCCATAAAGATGAAGGAGAGGATCAGGATCCCGATCAGGAGGATCGAGGCATGTCCGGAGGCCGGGAAAACTCCGCGGAGAAGCGCATCACCGGAGAGGAACTGTGCCACGATCGAGATGAAGGTCCCCGTAACTGAGGCCAGGATAGTGACGTTCCCAACGGCTCTTCCGTATGAAAGGGAGAGAAAACCGGGTATGGTCTCCATTCCGGACCTTCTCAGGGGAACGGCGAACCAGACCCCCAGCAGCAGGCACCCCAATCCTCCGCCGAGAGTGAACCACCATGCGGAAAGGCCCCACTGATAGGCCATCTGAACAGTGCCTACGGTCGATGCGCCTCCTACAAGCGAGCCGAGAAGGACTCCAGAGACTCCCAGGGTCCCGCACTCCTTTCCTGCCATGGAGTAATCATGGCAGGAGCTTGACTTTCGGCCGAACCAGATACCGGCCACNNCCGGCCACAATGAAAGCGGACATCATCAGAACAGCGGAAGCAGCGAATACATTCATTGAGAGAAAACCACCCCCTGCAGGCAATCACAATAATACATGAAATTCAGGGCTTGATACCCCAGGGAGGGGATCCTCCGCCAGAGCCGGATCCTGATAGAAAGGCTGCCGCAGTACTGGAATGAAGGTAATTTTCCGGGTGCAAAAATTTGAGCGATGCGCTATGATAAACAAGAAAATTTACATAGTTCCAGTTTCGGCGGATGCCGCGGACAGGGGATAATACATGGCCAGGAAAGAACAGAGGTTTCGTTGCTCGGAATGCGGGAACATCAGCCAGACCTGGACGGGAAAGTGTCCTTCATGCCTCGAGTGGGGTTCATTGGTGGAGGATATGCCCGCCATCTCTGAGATCTCTGATGGACCTGCTATCAAGCCTTCCCTGATCGGGGAGATAACGATACCTGAAAGATCTTCCAGCGGGATCGGCGAGTTCGACAGGGTCCTCGGAGGGGGGTTTGTTCCGGGTACTGTCACCCTTCTCGGAGGAGAACCGGGAATAGGAAAATCCACCCTTCTGCTTCAGGCATGTGCAGCCATGGCATTTAAAGGGCGAAGCGTCCTTTACGTCTCCGGCGAGGAATCCCTCTCCCAGGTCGCGATCAGGGCAAGAAGGATCGGTGAAGAGACCGACGGGAAGCTGGGCATCATCAGCTCAACTTCCGTCGAGGATTCGCTCGGGTCCATTCCGGGGCGATCAGTGGCGGTATTCGACAGCGTCCAGTCATTCACGACCCTGGAGGGGGGCGGTTTTCCGGGTACCCCCACCCAGGTGAGGGGCGTAGCGCAGAAGATAATCGAGAGAGCCAAAGCCGCGAATGTTCCCGCGGTCATCGTGGGTCATATTACAAAACAGGGTTCCATAGCGGGCCCGAAACTTCTTGAGCACATGGTTGACGTAGTTCTCATGTTCGCGGGGGACAAGGCCTCACCCTACAGACTTCTGCGCTCTTCGAAGAACCGGTTCGGCAGCACGGACGAACTGGGAGTCTTCGAGATGAGCGACAAGGGGCTCACTCCGGTCCAGGATCCAAGCAGGCTTTTCTGGAGTACCGCCGGCGACCCTGTATCCGGGGTCGCGATGGGCGTGATCATGGAAGGATCGAGACCCTTTGTGGCCGAGATACAGGCTCTCGTGGCACCGACTCCTTTCCCGTACCCCAAAAGGACTGCAAGAGGGGTCGACGCGGGGAGGCTCCAGTTGATGCTGGCGGTCCTTGACCGGAGGTGCGGGATCTCCTCCGGTTCACTTGATGTATTCGTTAACGTGGCCGGAGGGCTTACGGTGAAGGATCCCCACGCCGATCTCTCACTCTGCCTGGCGGTGGCCTCGGCGGCACTTGATGCCCCGCTCCCGCCCGATTGCTGTTTCATAGGGGAAGTCGGCCTTGCGGGCGAGGTGAGACCCGCGATAAGGACCCCACTCAGGATCCGGGAGGCGGGAAGGCTGGGATTCAAAAGGGCAATGATCAGCCGGTATGAAACCGACGATATGCCGGAAGGGGTAAGCCTCATCCGCGTCGGTGATCTCAAAGAGGCATTGAAGGTGATGCGGTGATGAAAAGACCTCTGCCGTTCGTTATGGCGTCGGCGTTACTGGCGGCGGTGTTTCTTCTCCAGCCGTCTGCGCCGGTGGAAGCAAAGGAACCGGGAGAGACCGCCGTGGTCGGAGTGGGTTCGCTCGAAGGTGTTGTGGGCATAGCGCTTGAGGAACACCTGCAGGAGATCATCAGGAGCGCCGATGCTGAGAAAGCCGCTGTCCTGGTTCTTGTCATGGACACACCGGGAGGGCTCTCTTCATCCATGAGAGGGATCATTCAGCAGATAGAAGCCGCTCCTTTCCCGATCGTAATATGGGTTTCCCCCTCCGGGTCCAGGGCCGCTTCCGCAGGAGCCTTTCTTGTACAGGCATCGCACGTTGCGGCAATGGCCCCTGGTACGAACATCGGCGCGGCGCACCCCGTGGTAGCCTCTGGAGGGGATATCCCCGACTCGGACATGAAGCAGAAGTTGCTCAACGATCTCGCGGCCCAGATGCGCTCTCTCGCGGAACAGCGCGGCAGAAACACCGAGGCCGCGGCGAAGATGGTAACAGAGAGCGTTTCGTATACATCAACCGAAGCGTTGAAAGCCGGAGTTATCGATCTGATAGCCGAAGATCTTGACGATATCGTCTCCTGGATGAACGGCAGGACTTTCCGGATAAGAGGCGAGGATGCCAAAATTGAAATTTCCGGCTACAGGGTGGCCGAATTCGATATGAACCCGAGACTGCGCGTCCTGCAATTCATCTCCCGCCCGGATGTGGCCTACCTGTTCCTCGTCGCCGGGATCTTTGCGATCGTCTTCGAGGTTCTTTCTCCAGGGGGATTCGTCCTTGGTGTTTCCGGAGCCATGCTTGTCCTGTTCGGCGCCTACGGCCTCAGGATGATCCCTTTCAACTGGGCGGGGATCATCTTTCTGCTTGCCGGTGTCGCGGTAATGATCCTGGACCTGGCTGTCGGGGGGGTAGGAATATTGAGCCTTATGGGTGCAGGGGGCGTGGTGGTCGGTGGGCTTATCCTTTTCAGAGCTCCTGGAGGTGAGCTTTTGAACGTTTCATACAGCCTTATGGCCGGAGCTGTGGCCGTTATCACAGGATTTTTCCTCCTTGCTTCCTGGGCGGTCTGGAAGTCGATGAAGAACAGGCCGGTCTCTGGAAGCGATGGACTTGCAGGAGTTTCCGTAATGGCCATATCGGATCTGTCCCCGCAGGGCAATGTGCTCTGCCGGGGTGAGATCTGGAAAGCCAGGGTCCTCGGGGACAAGTTCCTGGAATCGGGTTCGCCGGGAGTTGTCGTGAGAGTGGAGGGTCTTACACTTCTAGTAAGGCCGGATGACAAGGTCAGTGAGAATCTTTAGAAATAAATCGGGGGTAACCGCGAAAAGGAGGCGAGATTCATGTTGAGGGCAATTCTTGATATTTTTTTAAGCATGGGAAGTTATGTCGGCGCACTGATCATAATCATAGTGCTGCTGGCGGCGGCTCTGCGCATCATTCCGGAATATCAGAGAGGTGTTGTATTCCGGCTGGGAAGGTATGTGGGAACAAAAGGTCCCGGTCTGGTCATTGTCATTCCGGTGATCGACAAGATCTTCAAGGTGGATCTGAGGGTAGTCACGCTCGATGTTCCCTACCAGGAGGTCATTACGAAAGACAATGTCCCGGTTAAGGTTAACGCAGTCATATATTTCCGTGTGATCGATCCGGCAAAATCAGTCATCGAGATCGAAAACTACATCATGGCAACGAGCCAGCTTTCCCAGACGACGCTCAGATCTGTCGTAGGACGGGCCGATCTTGACGATGTCCTGTCCGCCAGGGACAAGATCAATCTGGAACTTCAGCAGATAATTGATGAGAAGACGGATCCCTGGGGGATCAAGGTAAGCGCGGTCGAAGTCAAGGAGCTTGAGCTTCCCGAGGGGATGAAGAGGGCTATGGCGCGCCAGGCTGAGGCCGAGAGGGAGCGCCGCGCGAAGATCATTGCCGCTGAAGGGGAACTGCAGGCTGCCGAGAAACTCACCCAGGCCGCCGTAATGATGGAAGAATCGCCGATTACCATCCAGCTGAGATATCTTCAGACGCTTAAGGAGATCGCTTCCGAGAACAACTCGACAACGTTGTTCCCAATTCCAATTGATTTGATAAAAGTCTTTCTCGAAAGCAAGGGGAAAAATTAGGGCCAGGATCCTGAATGTTTTTAGGGTTCTGGAGCGCCCGGGGTTTTCGGTCAGCCCCGGGCGTTTTTTGCGTTTTTTTGCGACTTGAGGTCATGGCGGATATAATATGTTGCGATCGTGAAAAACGGGGCCGGGATGTGCGCCGCATCGAGGAGGACTTGGTATGGGCTATGAATTTTTGTCGATCGAAAAGAAGTGGCAGGAAAGGTGGGAAAGGGAAGGGACCTTCAATGTGGACAAGGATCCTGACAGGGAGAAATTCTACTGCCTGGAGATGTTCCCTTATCCCAGCGGCGCCCTGCACATGGGGCATCTCAGGAACTATTCGATCGGAGACATGCTCGCCCGACATCTGATAATGCGCGGCAGGAATGTTCTGCACCCCATGGGTTACGATGCCTTCGGCCTCCCCGCCGAAAACGCGGCCATCAAATACGAGACTCATCCGAACAAGTGGACCTGGGACAACATCGAGCACATGACCGACCAGCTTAAGCGGATGGGCTGCAGTTATGACTGGCGCCGCAGGATAGAGACCTGNNTACTACCGGTGGACGCAATGGCTGTTCCTCCAGTTTTACAAAAAAGGACTCGCGTACAGAAAAACAGCCCCGGTCAACTGGTGCGAGAGCTGCGGTACGGTCCTGGCCAACGAGCAGGTAATAAACGACGGCCACTGCTGGCGATGCGCCACCCCGGTCATCAAGAAGAATCTGGAGCAGTGGTTCCTCCGGATCACAGATTACGCACAGGAACTACTGGAATCCCTTGAAGACCTTCCCGGATGGCCCGAAAGGGTTAAACTCATGCAGCGCAACTGGATCGGCCGCTCAGAGGGGGTCAGGCTCTCTTTCCGCATCGATGGAATGGACATGGAGATAGAGACCTTCACGACCAGGATAGACACGATATTCGGAGTCACCTTTCTGGCCCTTTCGCCGGAACACCCGGCGGTTTCGATCATCTCGGGGATATCTCCCCGGAAAACTGATATGGCCGTTTTCGTTGAGAGCTGTTCAGCACGCAGTGAAAGGGACCGCGCCGCGGCGGGAGGCGAAAAGGATGGTATCGACACGGGCCTTATGGCGATCAATCCCGTCAACGGAGAGAGGGTCCCGGTATGGATAGCCAACTACATCCTCATGGAGTACGGTACCGGAGCAATAATGGGAGTCCCTGCTCACGACCAGCGCGACTTCGAGTTTGCCAGAAAGTATGACATACCGGTCAGGCCTGTCATTACCCCTCCGGGTGAAGAACCTCTCAACGGAGACGATATGTCAACATCTTTCGAGGAGGACGGAATCCAGTGCAACTCCGGTCATTTCGACGGAATGCCCACTTCCGGATCGCTTCCAGCCATGACGGACTGGTTTGTGGAGAACGGCTGGGGCGTAAGAGAGATAAACTTCCGCCTCAGGGACTGGCTGATCTCAAGGCAGCGTTACTGGGGTGCGCCGATCCCTGTCATATACTGTGAAAAATGCGGAGCTGTTCCGGTCCCTGAAAGCGAACTGCCTGTCGAGCTTCCGCTCGATATCCAGATGAAGACCGGAGAGAACCCCCTGGCCGGGGCTGGCGAGTGGAAGAGGGCCCGGTGTCCCGAATGCGGGGGAGAGGGGATCAGGGAAACCGATACAATGGACACCTTCATATGTTCATCCTGGTATTTTCTCCGCTTCACCTCGCCATGGAATGACTCACTCCCTTTCGAGGGCGGGGATGTCGACTACTGGATGCCTGTTGACCAATACATCGGGGGGATAGAGCACGCCTGCCTCCACCTCATCTACGCCAGATTCTTCACCAAGTTTCTGGCCGATCTTGGGATGCTGAAGGCGCGTGAGCCTTTCACCAACCTTCTGACACAGGGCATGGTCATAAAGGACGGAGCCAAGATGTCGAAATCCAGGGGGAACGTAGTCGATCCCGACGAGATCATCAGGAAATGGGGAGCCGACACCGCAAGACTTTTCATTCTTTTTGCCTCGCCCCCCGAAAAGGATCTTGACTGGTCCGACCAGGGGGTGGAAGGGGCTCACCGTTTCCTGCAGAGAGTATGGAGGCTGGTCGAGACCAACCTTGACGGCCTCAGAAAAGCTTCGGACAGCGCCCTGCCCATGTCCGGCATCCAGGATAAGAAGTCCAGGGACCTTAAGAGAAGGATCCATTACACTATCAATAGCGTCACAAGGGACATCGAGGTTGAAAAGCAGTTCAATACGGCTGTCGCCCGGCTTATGGAACTTTCGAACGCTCTCGGATCATTCTCCCCCCTGACGGAAGAGGAGTGGTCTCTTTTCAGGGAGGGGACGGAGGCTCTGATCACCTGCCTCACACCCATAGCTCCTCATATCTGCGAAGAACTCTGGAGCATGATGGGGCATAAAGGGTTCATTTCTACCCGTGTATGGCCAGCCATAGACCAAAGCGCGCTTGCCGCTGATACGGTCACTGTAGTATTTCAGGTCAACGGAAAGGTCAGGGAGCAGATGGACCTTCCTGCCGGGCTGGATCCCGGTGAGATGCGCCTGGCGGTTCTTTCAAACCCTGCGGTAGCAAGACGCCTTGAGGGTAAGGAAGTGATCAAAATGATCACCGTGCCCGACAAACTGATAAATGTGGTGGTGAAAGGCTAGAGTTGCCTCATTTTATTGCCTTGACCGGTTCCGGCTCGACACAGAGAAGGCTGCTTTCCGATAGCATCGGAGAGCTCAGGGCCAAGGGGTTCGAGTCCTTCGAGCGCTTTTCGGGTGAGAGCTGGCAGGATCTTCTCGATATCTCCCGCACAGGAGGCCTCTTCGAGGATCGCCGGGCCGTGGTTGTGGAATCAGCCGATGAGCTCGGTCCATTTCCCGAAGAGTTCTTTGGAGATGTGACCGGTGCGGGATCCAGTGTTGTCTACCTGCTTGTTTTCGATGAAGACCCATTCAAAACGCTCCCTCCGGGTCTGGGCGGACGCATCTCGATCCGGAAGCCCCCCAGGATACCATACTGGATGGACAGCCGGGTTCAGTGGCTGGAGCGCGAGGCGAGGTCCCGAAGGATAAAGGCGACTCAAAAGGCCCTCTACCTGTTGGCGGAGTGCGTGGAGGATCCGGAGGAGATGAGCGGTGAGCTCGACAAGCTTGGTCTTGCCTCCGGCGGAGCGACCGTCGACGAGGATATGGTAAGGGCGCTTACCGTCGACGAAGGGGGAAGGCAGATGCTTGCTCTTCTTGACGGAATTTGCCGGGGTGAGACCGGTACCGTTCTGGAGGCGCTCGCCAGTCTCCGGAAAAGAGAAGAACCCCTCAAGATACTGAGCGCGCTTCACAAGAGGATGCGCTTTGCCATGTATCTCTCGAAGGCTCAGGGGGATCTCAGGAAAGCCGCCGAAACAGCCCTGGAAATAAAACCCTATCAAGGCCGGGTCGCTCTGGAAGCTGCCCGGACCTTCCCGCCAGGCGCCATCCGTGATTTTGTACTCGGGATGGCCCGAGAGAGCGCTTTGGGCAAGAGCGGCCTTGGAAGCGGATGGGATGGTCTGGAACTGGAGATACTAAGGCTTCTGGCCAGTCGCAAATAACAACACCACGGGAAGAAAAGTCTCCCCGTGGGCGAAAGTTGCCCGTATCCCCGATATCAGTTCATAATCGGATAGATCAGGCCTGCAGTTCAAGGGTCTTGACGGCCCTGGTAAGTCTTGATTTTCGCCGGGCAGCGGTATTCCGGTGGATAACACCCTTGACGACAGCCTTGTCAATAGCTGACTGGGCCTCGTCGAGCTTTTTGACAGCGAGTTCCCTGTCGTTGCTGGTGACGGCTTCAAGGACTTTTTTGGCGCAGGTCTTGCACCTGCTGGTCCAGTAGCGATTGTAGATCCTGTTCCTTTCGGAAGTACGCACCCTTTTTTCGGCGGATTTCTTGTTCGGCATAATGTCACCCCCTTTGCAAACAGGACACATTCTATCATGGTGCTTGTGTTATCCGCAACAAGCGGAGAATATTCATGGTGGAACATGTTAATTCTATCACGGATCGGTAAAAGGGCGTGTGAAACGGGTGGAAATAGATACTGGTCTGGTAGCCGCAATAGCGGTCGCGCCAGGGCTCGCTCTTTTGTGGTGGTTCTACAACAGGGATGTTCTTGATCCGGAGCCGCTCTCCCTTGTCTTTGCAGCCTTTTTCAGAGGGATGCTTTTCGTTTTCCCGTCCGGGCTGGTTGAAAAACTCATCGGCGGTTTTTTTGATTTTTCGCCCTTCCTGTCAGCTCTGATCGGGATCGCCCTGATCGAGGAGTACTTCAAATGGCTGGCCCTCAGGCGCTTCATAACATCTCCCGAATGTGACGAGTGTTACGACGGGATCGTTTACGGAACCAGTGTTGCTCTCGGATTCGCCACACTTGAAAACCTCTTTTACGTGGTCGGATCGATCAACCCGTGGGCCGTCGCAGGATGGAGAGCTTTTCTCTCGGTGCCGCTGCATGCCCTTTGCGGCCTGGTGATGGGTTATGAGGCCGCAAGGCAGAAGATGACAACTTCCGGACCTTTCAGGGTCTTCCGGATCCTGCTGTTTCCGGTCCTTTCCCACGGTGTCTACAATTATCTTCTTCTCCAGGAAACTCTGGAAGGGGTAACGGGAGCGATGACTCTTGTTTTCGCTATGTGGGTCATCGGCTTCCGGATGATCCGCAGGTCACGGACCTGTTCATGAAGGAGACGTTCGCTCAGTGAAAAGAGACCGCATCAGTGAGATGTTTTCCGAGAAAGGTATCCTCTCCCGCTCGCTGCGCGGTTTCGAATACAGACCCCAGCAGCAGACTCTGGCTGAATCCGTGTGGACGTGCCTTGATTCGGGAGAGGGGGACATACTGCTTGCCGAGGCTCCTACCGGCATCGGCAAGACCCACGCGCTCCTGGTCCCTTCGATCTACTGGTCCCTCGAAAACGATAAAAAGGTCCTCTTTCTGACCTCCGGCATACCCCTCCAGGAACAGATCGTCCAGAGGGATCTTCCTGAACTCTGCCGATGTCTCGGGGTGGATGGACTCCCCTTCGGACTTATCAAGGGCAAAGGGAACTATCTTTGCAGATTGAGAGGCAAGGAGATCGGTGAGAGGGAACTTCTTTCTATGATGGAACCAGATCTTCTGGATGATCTCGTGGCATGGATCGAAAGTACCGAAAATGGAGATTTTTCCGAGATCGCGATCCCTCCCTCTCATCCGGTGATAAAAGCAATAGCCGCCGGTACAGATGTGTGCCGCGGCAGTGCGTGCCCCTTCCGCGATTCCTGTTTTTTGAAAAAGGTCCTTCAGCAGGCCCAGGAGTGGAAGATAATCGTGGGGAACTACCACCTCTTTTTCTCACACTCCGCGGCTTCAGGAAGGGGATTCCCGGTCCCGTTCGACGCGGTTGTCTGCGACGAGGCTCACAGGCTGACGGAAGCGGCGAGGACGGCGGCCACTATAAGTTCCTCGCCGGAAGATTGGTCCCGTATGATGGATTACGGAAAAACCAGGGTCATACCAAGGCTGGATTGGCTTACGGAAAGCGAGCGTGGTGACGGTGCCGCCGCCGCCGAGAGGGTGAGGCAGGAGTCTGAAAGACTTTTCTTCCTTTGGAAGAGGGAGATAAGTCAGGGTGAAGTTTTCAGCGACGAAAACACTCCTCCCGGAGACCCGGAAGAACTCCTTGAAAGAGCGCAGGATATGCTGCGTTTTTTGAGGCTCCCGCCCGAACACGGTGAAAATGATGCTCAATTGAGGGAGATTTCAGGGATACTTTCGCAGTGGAGGGATGGGGTCAGTGATATTGCCCGCTCCCTGCAATGGTGTACGAAAGTGGGCAAATTCCCCGAATGGGCCTACTGGTGGGATGGGAAAGCGCTTATGAGCGCACCGACAGAGTGTGACGAATTTATCAGGAACTGGCTCTTCCCCCGCCCGCTTGATGCTCTTGTCGCTGTTTCCGCGACCTTCGCTATCGGAGATGATTTTTCTTTCTGGGAGCGTGAGACTGGACTTCGCTCTACGGAAAGCATGGTCCTGGATTCCCCCTTTCGTCTTGAGGAGCAGATGTCCGTATGGGTCGTAGACATAGGGCTTTCTGTGACAGACAAAGGCTACGACAGCCACGTGGGAGCGACAGTCGAAAAACTGTGCGATGAAAACGGTGGCAGAACACTGGTCCTTCTCAGTTCGATAAGGCTGATGAGGGCGGTAGCAGGCAGGCTCAAGTCAGCCGACCGGTCCTATTCGGTCCTTGTCCAGGGAGATCTTCCAAGAAATGAACTTTTAAAACGCTTCAGGGAGGATATATCTTCCGTTCTGGTCGGAAGCGTCTCATTCAGGGAAGGGATCGATGTTCCAGGCGAAGGGCTTACACAGGTCATAATAGACCGGATCCCCTTCCCGCACCCGGGTGATCCCCTGCTTGTGACGAGAAGGGCTCTTGAGGGCAGGGCCATCTTCGCGAAAGTTATACTTCCATGGGCAAAACTGCTTCTTAAACAGGCAGCTGGAAGGCTCATCCGCAGCGGAAGCGATAGCGGCAAGGTTGTGATCCTGGACGCCCGGGTCCTGTCCAGGGGCGACTGGAAGATCACCGATGCCCTCCCGAAGGTGCCGTACAGAAGGATCGAAGTCCGTGAATCCTGAATCATGAACCGTAAATCGAAAATCGCGATCCGTACCCTGTCGGGCTGCTCCCCGAAAAAGGTGCCCCCGGCAAGATCATCGGGTACCAGGTCTGGGACTTCGTCGGAGCACCTTCGAGGAGGCAGGAGACAAAGAGACCGGAGACCGAAGGTTCAAAAAACCAGAGGCATGCCTGAATTTCTCACGGCTCTGGAACATATCCTTTTGGGAATGTATGATCGGCTTTGATCACAAGGTTTTTCTTCTGGCAGTATCCTGTTTTTCACCTTTGCCTGTTCCCTGTTTACGATTCTTGCTCCGGTGTGATATAGTATCCGGGCTGGTTTTTTGCTGGCGTCTTATGTGGACAGATAAATGTACGAGGAGGTGCCGAAATTGAAACAGACCTTCCAGCCACACAATAGAAAAAGAAAGAGAAAGCTTGGTTTCCTCCAGCGCTCAAGCTCTCCGGGCGGCAGACGAGTTCTCCAGAACAGGAGAAACAAGGGCAGGAAGAAGCTGACGGTATAATTGCGGCTGTCTTTCAGATACCCTCGTCAGGACAGGCTTCGCAAGGGCTGGCAGTTTGATCTTGTTTTCCGCACCGGCCGCCGGGTGAATGGCGAGTTGGTGCGGTTGCTGTTTGTTCCCTCCCCCGACGGCAGGACCTGCTTCGGTGTGGCCGTAGGTAAACAGCAGGGTTCATCCCCTGTAAGGTCCCGAGGCAAACGTGTATTGCGGGAATCCCTGAGAAGGCTTCGACCCTGGGTCAGGGAGGGGTTCTACATAATATGCATGCTGAGGAACGCTGCTCTCGACAGGGACGCAAGGGGGGTCTACGAGGATCTCGCAAAGGTTGCCTCGAGGGCGGGACTTATGAAAGCTGACTGGCCCGGTGTCGACTGGAACATCGACAAGGAGGGTTCCGCATGAAAAGCATATCTTCCAGGATAGCCATCCGGCTTTTAAGATTCTATCAGATCTGTGTCTCCCCCTTTCTTGGAGACAACTGCAGGTTCTATCCCTCATGCTCCCGATACGCGATGGAAAGCATAGAGAGGTTCGGCCTGCTGAGAGGTATGATCCTCTCGTTATTTCGTATAATGAAATGCGGTCCCTGGAACGGCGGCGGCTATGATCCGGTCCCTGATGTATTGCCTCCGTTTTCTTGCAGGGTTTTCCATCGTAGAGAATATTTTCCCAGGGGAAGGTGAATCCTTTGAGCGCAATATGGAAAGCGGCGGGCGATTTTCTGCTTTTTATCCTTAACAGCATTTATTCTTTCACGAACTCGTATGGAATAGCCATTATCGTGCTTACGATCCTTATCAAGATCGTGTTGCAACCTCTCTCACACAAACAGCTCGTCAGCATGCAGATGATGCAGAAGCTTCAGCCCAGGATGAAGATCCTTCAGGAAAAATACGCTGACGACAAGGAGACGCTGAACAAGGAGATAATGAAGCTCTACAAGGAGAACAAGGTCAATCCTGCTGCAGGGTGCCTTCCGCTCCTTGTACAGTTGCCGATATTGATACTTCTGTTCCGCGTTCTCATGAACCTTGATCTTGGTGGAGCCACCTTCCTGGGCATCAGTCTGGAAGGGTCTGTCCTTTCGACCCTCGGCCAGGCATTGGGACTTCCTTCAGAGGCCATAGGAATAGGCGCTATCTTTTCCGGGATAACGGCTAATCCGGCTGGTCTTTTGAACATTTTCACTTACGGGGCCAATCTTGTTCTGCTTTTGGCAGTCGGGTTCCTCACATGGTTCCAGCAGAAGCTGAGCGGCAGCGGTGCCAACCCCCAGATGCAGTTCATGAGCTGGTTCATGCCGCTCTTCCTTACTTTCATATGCCTCAGCCTTCCGGGCGGGGTACTTCTCTATTGGGGAGTTTCATCCCTGATCGGTGTCGCCCAGCAGTGGTATGTAAAGCGAAAGACCGAGGTGGAGATGCAGGAGAAGCCTGTTCTGCTGAAGGATAAGCCCACCAGGAAGGGTTCAAGGGTGTAGTATCGCATGGTTGACAGGAGGGGGGTAGTGTCCTGTGGAAGATAAGGAAACATTCGTTGTGGAAGTCAATTCAGTTGAAGAAGCTCGTCATATAGGTTCTTTAAGATGGTCGGTTGATCCCTCCGGACTTGATGTTGAGGTCCTGGATGAAGGGAAGAGGCTCTTCGGTCTGCTTGGGAAGAAGATGCGCGTTTCGGTATCCCGCGGGACTGGAAAATCCGATCCGGATCCATCTCCTTTCCTGGAGGAATTGCTTGCCCGGATGGATATGTCTGTCGAACCGGTTGCAGGAGATGGCGGGAACATCAATCTCACGGGCGAGGATGCGGGGATCGTCATAGGGCGCTACGGAGAGACGCTGAAAGCAATGGAGTTCATAACTAACCTTGTTCTCCGTGATCGGGAACCGGGAAGCAGGATCAGACTGGACAGTGACGGATACAGAATGCGGAGGCAGGAGAGCGTTGAAAAGGTAGCCCTGGCCGCTGCCAGGGAAGTGCAGAGAAAGGGCAGGCCGATACGCCTCGAACCAATGAGCAGTTGGGAGCGAAGGATCGTTCATATCACGCTGAAGGAACGCGAGGATGTGGAGACGAGTTCCACGGGTACGGAACCAACCAGGAGAGTCGTCGTTTCTCCCCGGAGAAAGGGTGGCTCAAGAGCGGACTGAATCCTCCTGCCATGTATCCACGCCCCCATAGTCTTTTTCAGGCCCACGGTTTTCCATGCCGCGGGTCTTTTGCTGTAATGGGTATTCCATTTCTGAATTCTCGCTTTTTGCTCAGGGTGATATAGTAAACGGGAGGAGGGGTTTTGATATGACCGGTTCTTTCAGGTGTGTGACATTTCTTTCCGATTTCGGTATGGCCGACGAAACAGTTGCCTGCTGCAAGGGGCTTCTTCTCCGGAGGGGGGTCGATCTGCCGCTGATCGACATAAGTCACGAAGTTCCTCCTTTCGATGTTATCTCCGGCGGCTGGATGCTGGCGGGAGCCATCCTCTACATGCCAGTCGGGGTCCATCTTGCTGTTGTTGACCCGGGTGTGGGAACAAGGAGGAACATACTTGTAGTCAAAAGCTCCCGGGGAGACCTCCTGGTGGGTCCTGATAACGGGCTTCTCATACCGGCGGCAGAGAGGACCGGAGGTGTAAGCGCCTGCTGGTCGGTTGAAAGGCCGGCCTCCGGAATAGAGACAGCCTCAACAACATTCCACGCAAGAGATATTATGGCCCCGGTCGTCGCGGACCTCGTTGCGGGGATGCCTCCCGAAGAGTGCGGAATATCTCTGACCCGGGGGGATATGACATCCTTCCCACTGCCTGCCCCTCATACAACCCCCGGGAAGATATCCGGCCATGTCGCCCTGGTTGACACCTTCGGGACCATAAGGACTAACATACCCTGGACCTCGCTCGGGAACGTGGGGGAGTCCGGGATGAGAATAAGTTGCGGTTGGCTTTTCAGCATTCCGATAGGAAGCACGTTCTCTGATGTAAATTCGGGTGAGCTTGTGGCGCTGGAGGACAGTTGGGGATTCGTTTCGATAGCCGTCAACAGGGGAAGGGCGTCGGACATCCTCGGGTTCAAGCCCGGAGACCCCGTATCCGTAGAATTTACGATTCCCTGAAAGGGATGGAAGAGCATAATTACAGGAAAAGGGTCAAGGAGGTGTTCTGAATGAAAAAAATACCCGGACAAAAGCTCCTGGTCGTTTTCCTTCTCTCGATGCTTCTAGCTGCGGGTGTATTTATGTCCCCCCCCCTATCCTCAGCAGCACAGGATGCTTTTACCGGCAATCCCGTGGCAAGGATAGTAAGACTATCGTCTCCTGCCGTGGTCAATATTGATACCGAGGCCATGGTGCAGAGGTCGGTCTCCCCATTTCCCAATGATCCCTTCTTCAGGGAGTTGTTCGGTGACCGATTCGACAGTTTTTCCCGGGAGGTGCCGATGAGAGGGAAAGGTTCCGGTTTCATCGTTACCGGGGACGGCTATATACTGACGAACAACCATGTTATTGACGGTCCTGCCAATATCAGGATCGAAGTCACCCTTTCAGACGGCAGCACCCATCCGGCCAGAGTGATCGGAAGGGATCCCACGTTCGACCTGGCGGTCATCAAGATCGATGCAGAGGGGCTTCCGACCATACCGCTCGGGGACTCCGACAAAGTTGAGGTCGGGGAATGGGCCATAGCTATAGGGAATCCATTTGGATTTGAGAGCAGCGTAACGGTAGGCGTGATATCCGCAAAAAACCGCTCTGTGAGAGCCAGGGATCTCAATTTTGACGGATTCCTGCAGACCGATGCCGCGATCAATCCCGGGAACAGCGGCGGTCCCCTTCTGAATCTCGACGGTGAGGTGGTCGGTATCAACACTGCCATAATCCCCTATGCCCAGGGTATCGGTTTTGCAGTTCCGGTCAACATGGCGAAGCAGATAATGGAAGATCTGGTAAAGTTCGGAAAGGTGAACCGGGGGTGGCTTGGAGTATATCTACAGCCGCTGACAAAGGAGTTTGCCACTGCTTACGGCATCAAGGCAGGAGAAGGTGCTGTCGTAAGCGACGTGGTCAATGAGTCCCCGGCGGACAGGGCCGGTATCATCAGGGGTGATGTAATAACTGAAATGGATGGCCGCAAGATAAAGGATCACAGGGACGTTGTGGTGGGGATTCGTCAGCACCTTTCCGGCGACAAGGTTGATATTGTGATCCTCCGCAAGGGTGCCCCAAAAAAGATCAAGGTTACACTTGCTCCGGTACCGTCCACCGATGTCTCCGGGGCCTCGGCGGTTCCGGAACCCCAGAGATCATCAAGGCTTGGCATTACGGTATCCGGCAACACTCCCGAACTCAGGAAGGAGTTCGACATCTCCGTGGACAGCGGGGTCGTGGTTACGGATGTCCAGCCTGAGTCTACCGGGCAGAGGCTGGGGTTGAGGAAGGGTGATGCGGTACTTGAGATAAATGGCCAGACAGTTACCGGCGTCGGCAAATGGGAGGAGATCCTTTCAAAAGATCCCCAAACGGTAGTTCTGCTCATCCTTCGCGAGGGTCGAACCTTTTTCGTTTCCGCCAATCTCTAGATCCGGTTACCCGGTTGATCGCGGGGCAATAGATGGAGGGGGCCATTGCCGGCCCCCTCCTGTCATTCAAAGTCGTAATCCTCAAGCGCATCCTTGTCAAGGGGGAAGCGGACCCGGAAAAGAGAACCTTTCCCTTTTTGGGATTCAATCTCTATCGTTGCGCCGTGGATCTGCGCTATCCGCTGCACAAGGGGAAGCCCCAGTCCGAACCCGGGGGTCGTTCTCGAGTTCTCCGCTCTCCAGAAACGTTCAAAGCATAGCTTGATCTCCTCAGGGTCAAGACCCGGGCCGTGATCCCATACCTCAATTACGGACTCGTCGCGTGTAGTGTCGATACAGGTTCTTACTCCTACTGAGCTCCCGGGAGGGGAGTGCTTGGAGGCGTTTTCCAGAAGGTTGTTAACAAGCCGAAGTATCATGGCCTCCCTTCCTGCGGTTGGTGCAGGTTCAAGATCCTCTTTGAGGATCTGCCCCCTTTTGGATATCAGAGGAGAGATATCTGATATTGCGTCTTCGGCTACTATCAGAAGGTCGGCTGGCTCCTTGCTGTCCAGCCCTCTCACGTTATCAAGCCTTGCCAGTTCCAGCAGCGCTCCTACGAGGTTCTGCATATTATCGATGCTGTATATGATCTCCTGGAACTTTCTGACGTAGTAGTCGCCATCGCGCTCCTTTAGAAGAGCCACGTCGACTGTTCCTCTCATGATCGCGAGAGGTGTCCTGAGCTCATGACTGGCGTCCGAAGTGAACTGCTGAAGGTTCTTTACGCTCTGGTTGAGTCCCTGAAGCATGTTCCTGATCTGTTGCACTATCTCGAGTATCTCCGTGTCGGTCTCCCCGAGGGGGGATTCTATGCTCATATTCTCTATCGATACCCTTGAAAGGGCGTGGTTGATGGCCTTCAGAGGTTTCATAGCCTGCCCCGCGACCATTCTGCCAACGAGGAGGGACAACAGTATCCCGGCCGCGCCAGCCATCAGGATCATCCAGAAAAGGAGATACCTGGATTTCAGAAGGTAGGTCAGAGGTATCATGGCGACAAGGAACGCCTGATCTCCGGACAAGGTAGTCGGGGTTACCGATACTCTCCAAAGATCGCGGTCGTTAAGATACTTCCAGGGGAAAACCCACCAGAGTTTCTGGAGGAAACGGTTATTTCCGGTGTCTAAGGTAAACAGTTCATTCAGATCTTCAGATCGCGGGAATATCGAAGAGGAAATGATCGGGGCGTTAACGCCGGGAGGGAGGTGGAAAAGAAGGGACATATCTTCATCGTAGATCTGAAATACCGCGGTCATGGTCCGTTCCTGCCAGAAAAGGGCCGGAAGTCTTCCTGTTGTCTCGAAGAAATCCGAAATTTCCGCCGAAGAGGAAGCAAGAGCTTTATCCACCCTGTCGATCTCCATAAAGGTGAAAAGAGTGAATACCGCCATCCCGAACAAGGCGATAATGGCCGTTATCGTCAGGGAAGAGAAAAAAACGAGCCTGTAACGAAACGAGCGGAGCCTTACCGGCCACCGCCCGTCAGTGATTTTTTCCATTGATCTTCCATCCCCCGGGACTCCCATCCCAAAGAATATGCGGGAGCTTATTCGTAGGCCGGGCAGATAACCTTATATCCTACACCCCTGACCGTTACGACAACCACGTCGAGGTTGAAGGGGCGAAGTTTGTCCCTGAGATACTTTACGTGAACATCGACGACGTTGCTTGTCCCGTCATACTCCTTTTTCCAGACGTGGGCAATTATCCTCTCTCTGGTGAAGACCTGATTCTCAAAGCGCATAAGAAGTTCAAGGATGTCGAACTCCCGCCGCCTCAGGGGAATGATCTCTCCGTCAGCCTTGCACTCCCTTGCGATAGGATCCAGCATCAGGGGGCCACAGTTGAGGATCGGCCGTTTCAGTTCGGAGTGCCTTCTTGTGAGAGCATTGATCCTCGCGACCAGTTCACGGAAATCAAAGGGTTTAACAAGGTAATCGTCCGCTCCCTTGTTGAGACCTTCCACCCTGTCTTCGATAGAGTCCTTGGCTGTCAGCATTATCACAGGGGTGTCTTTCCCTTCTTCTCTTGCCTTCTCCACCACTTCATAACCGTCGATACCCGGGATCATTATGTCCAGCACGATGCAATCATAGTCTGTGCTTCGTATTTTGCCGATCCCTTCTATTCCGTCGTAAGCGCTGTCTACGTCAAAGCCGTTCTCAGCGAATCCCTCCGAGAGAACCTGGACTAGATCCCTGTTGTCCTCAATGATGAGGATCTTCATGGTGTCTCTCCTTCCTTTCGATCAGAGTTATTGGAATATTCATTAACAATCAAACCACACAATTAAGAAAATGTCGAGTGCAGAATGAGCAGAAACTTATCGGATTCCCACTAC
>DFYG01000024.1 GCA_002382605.1 Synergistaceae bacterium UBA4088
AGTTTTTTGAAATCCCACACGACCACGTATTTGTTGCACACGGCCGCGAAATATTTCCCCTCGGCATCGAAGCCGATCCAGTTGCCCACGACGTCCGGGTGCCCTTTCAATTGCCTCACGATTCTGCCGGCCGACAGGTCCCAGAGCAATAATCCGTCATCGCTGTTCACGGCAAGGTAGCGGCCGTCGGGGCTGTAGGCGAGCACGCGGTAGTACCCTTTACCAGTGTCCAGGACCCTGACTTCCCTGCCTGTCTTGCGGTCGATGATCCTGAGATGTTGCTCAATGTTTGATCTGGCGGCCAAGTATTGACCGTCTGGACTTAGAGCGCAGATTCCAATTTCCGGCAACTGTTGCTTACGGTTTCCTGTATTCAACTCATGCAAATTGAAATTCCCACCAAAATCCTCGTATCCCAGATAATTGCCTCCGTTAAAGAAAAAGAAACGACCGGCCGCAGCCCTTGAAGGATGAAAGACAAGAACTCGNNAAGGGCGGTGACATCGTTCTCGATTTTCTCCGGGCCTGCGGGCCCGGGAAGCGTCCGGATCAACCTGCCGCTTTGCACATCCCATATTTCGACCGATTCATTGTGGCGTATGTTTGCCATAAATCCCCGGCCCGTTGCCAGGTATCGGCCGTCGGGGCTGAAAGCGACGGCAAGCACGTTTCCGGAATTGATCGCGAGCTCCCGGACGACGCGTTTTTCCGCAATGCTCGAGATCTCCGTGTCGCGGATGATGCTCCCCCCTGTGGCGATATACNNTGGCGACGATGGGCTCGTCGGTCTTTTTTTCGTACCACGCCGAGAAGGCGCGGTCGATCCAGGAGGGGGCGATTTCCCTGACTTCGCCCGTAGCAGGAGGGATATCCTCCTTTTCGGGGAGGATCGCGTAGACGTAGAGAAGAGCAGCGGCCAGGATCGGGGTCGCAACGATCGCAATGCCCCATTTCTTTCTGTCCGTGAGTTTCATAAGGACTATCCTGCTTTCCTGCCTGTTCTTTCGTTCCCGTGAAACACGACATCGGGCATTAAGCATGTAAGGACGTCATTCCTGTCTCGTCCAGGAATCCACTATCGGACTGGATCCCCGCCTGCGCAGGGATGACGAAATGACCTGAAGGGCTTATAGGCATAGCCTCCGAAAATGTAAAGTATGATTTCAGTCAGCCGAAAGTAGTAGGAAACCCTACGAAAAAAGCATGAGGCCTGCAGCCAGCGTCTGCTGCTCTCCAAAATTCCTGACGGATGCGGCAGCTCTACCGGGCCTACAGAGGCAACGAAAACTCTCACCGCTGGTGAGAGAAATCAGCTAGACGAATAGCATCATCACTCACATGCCGTGCAAGATTAACATCTATTTTATTTCCATTGACTTGGTGGCGGTAAGGAAGTAAGGTATCCGTACTTCCGTGAGGTAAGAACATGCTGGCCAAGAAAACAACCAAGAACCAACTGACCCTGCCGAAGGACATCGTGAAGGAATTCCCGGGCATTGAGTATTTCGATGCCGTCGTGGAGAAGCGCCGCATCGTCCTGACCCCCGTCCTGATGATGCCTGCCGACGGGTCGCTCGATGAGATCCGGGAGAAAACGGCGGCCTTCAGGATCTCCGGGGAGGATGTCCGTAAGGCCGGGTCGTGGAAGAGAAAGAAAAGGGAACGAGAGTGACCGTCCCATTGTCTTGCTGCCGCAGGAGCGATTAATAAGCGGCGAGACAATCGGAGAGGCAGCAACAGGATATTATTGATTATGCTTTTCGAACGCCAAAAACTCATCCTTGCATTGGTAGACGCTCTTGGGGGCGATATCGGCGGCCTGGATTTTCAAAAGCTGCTCCTTCTATACTGCCATGAAGCAGAGGAGGCGCCTGCGTATGAGTTTGTGCCTTACAGATTCGGCGGTTTCTCCTTTACGTCCTACGCTGACAAAAGGCGATTGATAGAAAAAGGCCTGCTTGTTGACGAGGACCGGGCCTGGAAGTTGACCCCGGCCGGGAAGGCTGTGACTGTCACTGAATCCGTACGTACGAGGATGAATCGGTTCTCAAAGCGGTACTCGGGACTGCGCGGGGATGCCCTTGTGGCAGAGACCTACAGGCGGCATCCTTACTATGCAATTCGCAGCGAGATTGCGGAGCGGCTGCTCACCGGAGACACGGCAACCCTTAACGCGATTGCGGCTGCACGCCTGTCGAAGAGTAGCCCCGGACTTTGCACCATCGGTTACGAGGGTCGCTCCCTGGAAGGGTATTTGAACCTTCTGATCGGGGACGGTGTGACGGTCCTGTGCGACGTGCGGCGAAATCCTTTAAGCCGAAAATATGGGTTTTCAAAGAGCACGCTGATGAACGGAGCAGCGGGCGTTGGTATCCGGTATGTACACCTTCCGGAACTGGGCATCCCATCCGAGTACAGGCGGGAGCTGAAAACCCAGGCGGACTACGATGCGTTGTTTGATGCCTATGCCCGCGAGAGACTGTCGAAGCAAGAGCATGCACTGACGAGAATCAAGGGCTGGATCGAAAAGGGCGAACGGGTGGCGCTCACCTGTTATGAGCGGCTGCCCGAGCAATGCCACCGAACATGTGTGGCAACAGCGCTGGAAGAGAGATTCGGAACCGCCTGCACACCGAAGCACCTGTGAGACAAGATGCCGGCCACCCGTCTGAAAATATTCATCAGCAGCGTCCAGAAAGAATTTAAGCAAATTCGTCCGAACTTGAAAGCCTTCCTCCTTGGCGATGCCGGTCTGCCCGAGCCGCAGTTCGAGCAACGCGGGGGTTCGTTCGTCATCACCCCCTGGCGGGACTGGCTGACGACGGAAGCAACTGTCCGACTTGACCTCAATGACCGGCAGCGGCAAGCCCTTGCTCTTGTTAAAGTCAAAGGCCGCATTACGAACCAGGATCTGCGCGAAGAGACCGGCGTGGTGATAAGGACTATTTCCCGAGATCTTGAGGACCTTGTCGGTAAAGGTGTGCTTCAGAAAGTTGGGACCACGGGGCGGAGCATCTTCTATGTCCTGGTTCGCAAACCGGACACAAAGCGGACAAACAAGACATGAGGTAAGCAAAGTTACAAACTGGACATAAACTGGACAAACAGGACACCGCTTGTGTCCCGTATCCGAGCGACTGGCGTTGCAACATTGACAGAAGGAAACTTATATGTCCCTTTCCCTCGACAAGCCTAAACTCGACAATCTCGCCGGCGATATCTGGAAATCCGCCGAACGCCTTCGCGGCAAGTTCAAAGCCTACGAATACCAGGGCGTCATCCTGCCCATCATCGTCATCCGGAGGCTGGAGTGCGTGCTGCTTGCCTGGCGCGAGGCGAAGCGGGCAAAGGCGCTGGTCAGGCGGCCCAAGCTTACGGAAAAGGAACTCGCCAGGCTTGTCAAAAGTGGATAGGATATCACGTTTTGCATTTAAGCATAAACACTGATTGCCGTCTTATGATTCTTAGAAGCAGTTTGACTAAATGCTGAAATGCAAGACCTGACCCGTATGCACCATATAGCGCACGGAGTTCTGGAAGCTGGAGAAGGAGGCGGAGGGGATGCTGGAGGGGTTGACGAGATGAAAAAGTCACAAGAGGTCTCCATCGCAT
>DFYG01000116.1 GCA_002382605.1 Synergistaceae bacterium UBA4088
GGCTTGTAGCCCGTGAAGAACGGTGTGTGACGGCCGCCCTCTTCCTTCTTCAGTACGTATACTTCCGACTTGAAGTGCTTGTGAGGCTTGATGCTGTTCGGCTTCGCCAGTACCTGGCCACGCTCCACGTCTTCCTTGGCCACTCCCCTGAGAAGAACTCCAACGTTGTCCCCGGCACGCGCGTCGTCAAGGATCTTCCTGAACATTTCNNCCGCCCTTGATCATGCCTCTCTCCACCCTGCCCGTTACCACTGTCCCTCGGCCGGTGATCGTGAATACGTCCTCGATCGGCATCAAAAACGGCTTGTCCACTTCCCTCTCCGGCTGCGGTATGTAGTTGTCGCAGGCATCCATGAGCTCCCAGATGGACTTCGACCATTCTCCCTCTCGGCTCGGGTCGTCGCTCTCCAGTGCCTTCAGCGCCGATCCACGCACTACAGGAATGTCGTCTCCGGGAAAGTTGTACTTGTTCAGAAGGTCTCTCACTTCCATCTCGACCAGGTCCAGTAGCTCCGCGTCGTCAACCATGTCCACCTTGTTCATGTACACCACAAGCGCAGGCACGTTGACCTGGCGCGCCAGCAATACGTGCTCCCTCGTCTGGGGCATGGGACCGTCCGCCGCAGATACCACCAGGATCGCTCCGTCCATCTGTGCCGCTCCGGTGATCATGTTCTTGATGTAGTCCGCGTGTCCCGGGCAGTCGATATGGGCGTAGTGACGCTTCTCGGTCTGGTATTCCACGTGCGCTATGTTGATCGTGATGCCGCGCTCCCGCTCCTCCGGCGCCTTGTCGATCTGGTCGAACGGCGTGAAGTCCGCCCAACCGACCGACGCCAGCGTCTTCGTGATCGCCGCTGTCAGTGTCGTCTTGCCGTGGTCTATGTGACCGATCGTTCCTATGTTCAAGTGCGGCTTCGTCCTGTCAAAATGTTGTTTCGCCATCTTGTTGTACCCTCCTGTCCCATTGTTTTCCTGCCCTTTCGGGCAACCTGAGGC
This sequence comes from Synergistaceae bacterium UBA4088, assembly GCA_002382605.1. Taxonomy (GTDB): domain Bacteria; phylum Synergistota; class Synergistia; order Synergistales; family Thermovirgaceae; genus UBA2252. Next base: position 1,000 of record DFYG01000116.1, read on the forward strand.
ATACCAAAGAGACCCGGAACCGGCTTCGAACCGCCCCGGATCTCAAAAATTCTGGAGCCGACTTCCGGACTCGAACCGGAGACCCCATCCTTACCATGGATGTGCTCTACCTGCTGAGCTAAGTCGGCGAATTCGGAGATCGAATGGTGGGGGGAGGAGGATTCGAACCTCCGTAGACGGAGTCGGCAGATTTACAGTCTGCTGCCTTTGACCGCTCGGCCATCCCCCCACGTTTTCGCTATTCTCTGGAGCCGGCGATCCGACTTGAACGGACGACCTGCTGATTACAAGTCAGCTGCTCTACCAACTGAGCTACGCCGGCGGAACGCTCAAGTATTATATCGTGCGAAACAGGCTTGTCAACTTGAGCCGGGCAAAAAACCCTCCTTCTCTGGATTGTAGTTATTACGAAATTATGACCGCGAGTTCCTGACCTTCCTTCGTGAACACCTTGAAGGGGTCAGTTTTCATGACCTTTCCCCAGATCATCGTTCTGGCAATAATACCTGCTGCCATGGTGCTTTTAATGTGGGGCAGGTGCGCCATGACGTTGTCGCAATGGGCGCTCTCCTGGCCTGCGTTTTCACGGGCCTCGTCCAAGGGGTGGGCCTGCTTGCCAGGTTCCCCCCGGGAACATGACAAAAGGCCATTCTGCAGTGGCCCTTGTAGTGATCCTGGCTGCGGCACCAATGCTCCTGCTGGTGTGGCCTCTGTAACCTGAACGGGATCAGACAACCTCTTTGGCATTGTTAATAAAGGCCTTTATCCCTGCTTTCCTTACATAAGGCTCTTCTTTGAATTTCCTGTAGTGTTCCATAACCCCTTCGAGTGTTTCGTCGGTCCCGAAGATCATGAATACCCAGTTGCGTCCGGGGAAAACGGCATCCCCCCAGTGGGTCTTGTTCCCCACGTTGTCCTTTCCCAGCACATCGCGCCACACGGTGTAGCCTTCGACACCGTTATTGTCGAGCACCTTTTCCATAAGTTCTTCGCCAATGCTTTCGTTGCACATTATCCACAGCATTCTCATGATCTTGCAGCCTCCCTGGCCTCGACGAACCTCGGTGTTTTTCTTATATTTTCCTCAACTATGCTGTAAATCACGGGAACCAGAAGCATGGTTACAAGCATCGACACGACCAGCCCGCCCATGACCGAAACAGCCAGGGGTCGCCATATCTCCGCACCCTGTCCCCTGCTTACGGCCATGGGGAGCATGCCGCAGAAGGTCGTAAGCGTCGTCATGAAGGCCGGCCTCAGGCGACGGTGACCGGCCTCGACAATGGCGTCCCTGAGTTTTAGGCCTCGGGCCCTTACCAGGTTTATGTAATCGACCAGAACTATTGCTATATTGACCACGATCCCCACGAGCATGATGATCCCCAGCAGGGCTTGCATGGATATGTAAAGACCCGTGATGAGAAATGCGAGAACAACTCCCGAAAGCGCAAAGGGGATGCTGAAGAGTATAACGAACGGGTCCAGGTAGGCCTCGTACTGACCCGCCATAACCATATAGACGAGCATTACGCCGAGCAGGACCAGAAGGCCCATCTGCTGGAAGGCATCCTGCTGTTCCCGTACCTGACCTCCGAAGGATACCCTCACGCTCTCGGGGATCTCAACGGCGTCGACCATCCTCCGGGCATCGGCTGTCACCTCTCCCAAAGAACGCCCGTGAACGTTGGCACCGACGGTGACGTACCTCTGCCTGTTCTTGCGCTCGATCTGCGGCGGGCCGACCTCATCCTTCATAGTCGCCACCGACGACAGCCGGACAGGAACCCCCGATGCCGATGGCACGGTCAGCCTGCTGAATATATCCCTGTTGTTCCTCTGCTCTTCTCTGAGCCTCACCCTGATCGGGAAGTCGTTCTCACCCTCCCAGAAGGATTCGCTTGTTTCGTAACCGGCGAAATAGATCCTTGCAGTACGTGAGACCGCGGCGGTGTTAACGCCCAGGTGCGCAGCCTTTTCCCTGTCGGGCTCCACCCAGAGTTCCGGTCGATCCTGCCTGCGGCTGACGGAGATGTCGGCCGTGCCTGGTATCTCGGCAAGCCCCGATGCGATCATCTCTGCAACTCCCGTCACCTGCTTCAGGTCGTCCCCGTAGATCTCTATGTCCAGCGGCTTGGAGCCCATGAACATCGTCTTGATCGGCGAACTGACCAGCACGGTCATATCCTCGATGCCCGGCTTTGTACGGATCCAGTTCCGGATATCGTTGGCTATTTCGAAGGCAGACCTGTCCCTCTTGTCCTTGTCGACGAGCTTGATACCCAGGGTCCCCACGTTAGGGCCCGCCTGCTGCCCCACGGCGACGGTAAAACCCCCCTCATCCATTCCATCCATCCCGAAAACGATCTTCGCTTCCGGTATAGAATCCATGCAGTAGGCGACGATCTCCCTGACGAGTTCGTCGGTTACCTCCAGCCTGGTGCCCTCGTGAAGGGAGAAGGTTATGGAGATGTCTCCCGTGTCAGGGTCCGGGGTAAGTTCAGTACCTATGGTGCGGAATCCCAGGAAAGTGAGAAGCAGCAAAAGTAACGCCGATGCGATGACCTTCTTGCGGTTCTCCAGACCCCAGACCAGCATGGATGAGTAGATATCCTCCATGGCGGAGAAGAATCTCTCCGTGACCTGGTGTATCCTCAGTTTCCCCGGCTCCCTCCCAAAAAACTTGCTCGCCATCATGGGTATAAAGGTCAGGCTCACGAAGAGCGATGCCGATACGGCCAGCACCATGACAACCGTCAGGGCCGAGAAGAAAACACCCACCAGTCCGGAAAGGAAGGCCAGGGGCAGGAGCACCACTATCGTCGTCAGCGTCGAAGCGAAGAGCGCCGAGCCGATCTCGCTGGCTCCAAGTACCGCCGCGACCCGCCGCCGGGTGCCCTGCTCTATGTGGAAGATGATCTGGTCGGTGGCGACGATGGCGTTGTCCACAACCATGCCGCTCGCCATGGCGAGAGCCGAGAGGGTGAATATGTTGATCGTGTAGTCAAGACGCCCCATGGCGATAAAGGTAATGATCAGCGAGAAGGGAATGGCCCCGGCAACGATAAGCGATGCCCGGAATCTCTTCAGGAACGCCCAGGTGACCAGAAAGACCAGCACGATCCCTGCCATCAGTGACCTTCCGAGGTTGGATATGGCGTTCATGATGAAGTCGGCGGTGTTCATGACCACCTCGTACTCAACGTCAGAGGGGAAGCTCCCCTCCTTGAGAGAGGCCAGCCTTTCCAGTACCATCCGGGAGACCTCGATGGTGTTGGCGTCGCTGTTCTTCATGATTATCAGGACAACCGATGACTTGTCCCCCTGCCACGCATTCATGGTAAGTTCCTTGTATCCGTCCCTGACATCGGCTATGTCTCCGACCTTGACGGGGCTTCCGTTGTGAATCCCCACGATGGTGTTCCTTATCTCCTCCATCGATGAGAATCTTCCCGGCACCCTGATGAAGTACTCCGTCTGTCCTTCTTTAAGGGACCCGGCAGGTATGTTGAGGTTCTCACTCTCCAGAACATCTGCTATGGTATCGGGTGACAAACGGAAGGCCTCGATCCTGTCGACATCGAGAAGGACCTGGATCTCCCTCCCAACGCCTCCGAAGACCAGGACCTGGCCTACTCCAGGAACCCTGGACAGCTCCTCGACGACGCTCTTGTCAATGAAGTGGAAGAGCCCCTGGTAGGACCTTTCGGCGGTCATGGTGACCTGCACGACGGGGATAGTACCCGAGGTTATCCTGAGGACAACCGACTCCTCCGCATCGGAGGGAAGTTCCCTTTTCGCGAAATTAACGGCGTCCCTCACATCGCCGGTCCGGACGTCCAGGTCCACACCCCACTTGAACTTCACCGAGACCACGGAGACGTTGTCCATGGACTTGGAGATTATGTCGTCAACCCCCTCCAGCATGGAGAGGCTGTTCTCCATCTCTTTCGTGATCCTCTGCTCCACATCGCTTGCCGAGGCCCCGGGCCAAGGAGTTATCACTGTAATGACGGGAGGCTCTATCTCCGGCAGAAGGTCGAGCTGGAGGTTGAGAAAAGATATGGAACCTATGACCAGGACGGCAAGAAAGACCATCAAGGTCATAATAGGGCGTTTGACGGAGATCTCGGGGAGATTCACCTTCGGTACACCTCTATCCTGGTCCCGTCCTTTATGTTCCTGGACCTGGTGGTGATCACTTCTTCACCGGGTTCGAGGCCTTCGGTGACCTCTACGAAACCCTCCTGCTCCAGACCGGTGCTGATGATACGAAGAAAGGCCTGGCCTCCTTCTGCAACGTAGCACACCGTCTCGCCGGTTCCAGCGAGGCGGCTGACGGCTTCCAGCGGAAGCATCGAGGCTTTTCTTTCGCCGGCGGTTATCGTTGCCCTGGCGAACATTCCCGGGAGAACCAGTCCTTCAGAGGGAAGGGTCACCTCAATTTTTGCCGTTCGAGTTACAGGATCTATAACAGGGGAAATTCTGGTTATTTCAGCCTCAAAATGCCTCCCGGGTACTGCATCGACGGAAAGAACGACCCTCTGCCCCGGTCGAACTGCATGATAATTCCGCTCCGGGACCGAGCCCACAGCCTTTACTTTCTCCTGCCTGAAGATCAGGAATGCAGGCCCCTGGGGAGCGGAATCGCCGGGGTCGATAAGACGCCTTGCTATAACTCCTTCCGTCGGGGCTGTTACGGTATGGTACCCGCTCATGATCCTTGCCTGTTCCCAGGCTGACCTGGCCTGCGTGTAACGTGCCCTTGCCTGGTCAGCTACCTGGCGGCTTACGACCTCTTCCTCGTAGAGGGCCTGGTAACGCTTGTTGTCGGCAGCAGCGGTCTCGTAAAAGGTCCTGGCCTCTTCAAGCTGCTGCCGGATCAGGCTGGTATCCAGAGACGCCAGGGGCTGCCCCTCCTTTACCTTGTCGCCCTCGGATACAAAGACCTCAAGGACAGTCCTGCCCGGTACCTTAGGGACGACTGCGGACTGCTCTTCCGGTTCTATCGTGGCAGAGAACTCCACAACATCGGAAAGGTCCATCTCCTTCAGGGTGACAACCTCAACCCTTACTGTCTCCTCTTCCGGGACCAGGCTTCCAACCTGTTTCTGCTGGTATCCCCTGAAAGCAATAAGTCCCGCAAAAACCGCTACGATAAGCAGTAATACCAATGTTTTTTTCATCCTGATCACCTGTTATCCCCGTGGGTAGGTATAGTCTTTTCGCCTATGGCGAACTTTATGTCCTCGTAGGCCTGCATAGCATCGTAAACGGCATCCACCAGCTGGGTCCTGGAAGCGGAAAGGGCCATCCTGGCGTCCAGTACATCTATATTGGTGCCCACCTGTGCCGAGTATCTCGCCACCGCCATGCGGTAGTCCTCCTCCGCCAGGGCAACCTGGGAACGGGCAACTTCCAGACGCTGCCGGGCAGAACGGAGATCCAGGGTAGCCACGGATATCTCCAGGTCAACCTGGCGCTTCATGTCTTCCATTCGCTTTATAAGCTCCTCAGCGACCGCCACGGCTTCATCTCTCCGGGCTTTGGCCTTTCCTCCATCGTAGAGCTTCCATTCTGCGATTATGGATATCTTCCAGTCGTCCATGGCATCGGGATAGAAGGTCTGCCCCACCGAGTAGGCATCACCTTGAAGGTATACCGATGGACCCTTTTCCCCCAGGGCTGCAGCCGCAAGAGATCGAGCGGAACGTTCGGAGAACTCCAGGGCCCTGAACTCCGGACGGTTTGCGATGGCTTCGGTGACCGGATCCAGCGGGATATCCATTTCCCCTGGTTCCGACTCCGGGCCGGGAAGGCTGTATCTGCCCCTTACGGATGTCCCGATAGCCCTTTCAAGGGCGCTAAAAGCTACTTCCGTACCGCTCGTGGCCCTTATAAGGTCCAGTTCCGCGTCGGATACGGTCACCTCGGCCCTCAACAGTTCGTTCTTTGCCACAATGCCGTTCCTGTAAAGAGCTTTCACCTGTTTCCTGTGCTCCTGCACAAGCGAAAGGGCCTCCTCTGCCACGGATGCCCTCGCCCTGGTCCTCTGCAGCCCGTAGAAAGCGCTCCTGGCGGCATGAGATACCGCCTGGGAGACCCTTTCAGATTCTGCCCGGGCTGCTTCGGCGGCCAGCTGTGTTGCACGGATGTTGTTTTCGACGGCCCCGCTGCTGTAGACAAGCCACGAAAGAGTCAGGGCGGTCCTCCAGGTCTCTCGAAAACCTGCCAGGGCATACCCCTGAAGAAAGGGGTCATTTGTCACAAGGGGATATTGGGGTTCCCGATAGGTTTCCTGGTAGAGGGCCGCGGCGGAGATAACGGGAGCCTTTGCAGAAGAAGCGGCCCTTATCCGTGCCTCAGCCTGTTCCACCCTCTTTTCGGCAATTCCTACCTGGGGATTGTTCTCCAGGGCAAGGGAGACCACAAGATCCTCCGTCAGGACAACAGATTCGTCCGCCCAGGCCCTCCGCCCCAGGGCTATAACGAACAAGGACAACATTACCAGGGATATCGCAATGATCCTTCTCTGCTGAATCATTTCAAACCCTCGCTTTTGAAATCGAAACGGCTCATGGCGAACCGCCAGCACTCTTTCGCCGAATCAAGATCCAGATTGAAACCCATTTCCATAATTATTCCGTGCATCAGGAAACGCAGGGTCATAAGAACTTTCCTGTATAGGTCCCTGGCCTCGCTGTTCCGGAAGGCAGGTATGGCGCCCCTTGCAATGGGCCAGAGTTTTTCCTGAATGGAACCCAGCAGGTCTCCCGCAATATTCGAGAGTTCCCTGCTCTCTTCTTCGCCCCTGAGCCTCTCTATGAAAAGGGTGAAAAAAAGGAGACGCATCTCGTGATCGCCCCAGAGCATATCGATAATGCGCTCTCCCCTGAGGGTAACGAAGACGTTTACGTCCTTCTCGGCTTCCGAGGGTCCTTCAACGTAGTTCTGAATGATACTTTCAACTTCTTTTTTGAGGACTGAAGCAAAGAGATCCCCCTTGCTCGTGAAGTGCCAGTAGATGGCTCCCTTGCTGAGATTTGTCCCCTTTACTATCGAATCCATGCTTGTTCCGTGGTATCCATTCCTGGCAAAGTGGCTCCGGGCCACCCCCAGGATCTTTTCCTTCGTTCCTGCGGGATCGGACATGAAAACCCTCCAGACCGGAAAGTCCGTTTGATCTGGAGACGATATCACAGACCGGTCGGTCAGTCAACACTAAAACCGGCTAGTCGGGATCGAAATGTCGAAGGCGCAAACAGTAAACGCGAAGTCCCGGGGTTTCTGCGGGGACGAACGGTGAACGGAAGCGGGATGAAGAGAACCAGGGGAACAACACTTTCAGCGGTCAATAAAAAAGGGCGCCCCGATGAAGCGGGCGCCCGATCTATCAGTATGTCCGGCGGTGTCCTAACGCTTGGAGAACTGCCTCTTGCCGCGGGCACCTTTCTGACCGAACTTTTTCCTCTCAACCATCCTGGAATCCCTTGTAAGAAGACCCGACTTTTTGAGAGCCGGACGGAGATCCGGGTTCATCTTAAGAAGAGCCCTTGCCAAACCAAGCCTGACGGCGCCGGATTGCCCGGTAAGCCCTCCACCGCTCGCATTGGCGAAGACGTCTACCTTACCTTCCAGACCGGCGGTCTTGAGTGCTTCGAGAGCCTGAGCCTGCCAGATAATACGAGGGAAGTATTCTTCCGCGGGGCGCTCGTTGATCTTGACGGTTCCGCTTCCGGCACGCACTCTGACTCTGGCAAGAGCGACCTTGCGCCTCCCCGTACCCCAGTAGTATTCGGATTGCTTCATCCTGTTTTCCCTCCTTTCTCTGTGCTGGCTCTAGAGTTCCAGCGGTTCGGGCTTCTGCGCCGCGTGCGGATGCTCCGCGCCGGCATAGACTTTCAGTTTCTTCTCAAAGTGAAGCCGGTTATGGGGAAGCATTCCCTTGACGACCCTCTCGAAAAGACGGTTGGGATACTTCTCCATGAATGTACCGTAGGAAACCGCCCTCAGTCCCCCCTGGTAGCCGCTGTGGCGGTAGACGAATTTCCTCTCCAGTTTTCTTCCGGTGATCCTGATCTTGTCGGCGTTTATCACAACGACAAAATCCCCGGTGTCCACATGGGGAGTATAAGTCGGCTTGTTTTTACCCTGAAGGATCATTGAAACCTGGGCCGCCAGTCTGCCGAGAACCTTGTCGGTAGCATCGACGACAAACCATTTTCTCTCTACCTGTTCTTTTTTTGCCATATAGGTTGAGTAAACAGCCATTTCCCGAAGTCCTCTCCTTATCAGGCCGCCGATGGACGACGGACACGATGATCTACCTGCTCTGCACCAATCACGAAAAACGCAGAGCGGAGCCTATTCTATCGAAGCGGTTGCCGGGTGTCAAGGAAAACGGGGGAGTGATCTTTTCAGAGAACACGAACGAGGGCCGGGTTTTCCGTTATACCCGGTATCCTGCCGCGCTTGGCCAGAGGTTTTCCGTCCACTTCCTTGATATCCATCGTCATATCCCTGGGAGACGCGTGCGCTATGTAACTGCCGACTCCGAATGCCGAGGCCCCGGCGTCGGAAAGGATCCTTATCCTCTCCGGATCCAGACCTCCGGATACGATGATGTCGACATGCCCGGCTCCGGCCATGTCGAGTCTCCGGCGGACCTCCCTGACAAGATCCGGGGTTACTCCGCCCCGCTCCGAAGGCGTATCCAGCCTGATGCCGGAGAGTCTTTTCCCGAGGATATCCGCAACCCTCAGTGACTCCTCGGCTTCGTCATGAAATGTGTCCACAAGGATAACCCTGGGTTCGCCCTCCGGCAGGAACTCGTCGTATACCCTGGCAAGCTTGACGGTATCTCCGGCGATAAGTATCGCGGCATGCGGGATCGTTCCCTTCGGCTCTATGCCGGCAAGCTTGGCACCGAGCACGCAACTAGCCCCTGCACAGCCTCCGGCGACAACTGCCGCTCTTTCCATGACAGACGAAACCGCCGGGTGAACATGTCTGGCCCCGAAGGAGAGGACCGGCTTGCCTTCAGCAGCCTCCACACACTCTCTGGCCGCGGTGGCCCAGCCAGTGGAACTGGCAAGCATCCCCAGGATGACCGTCTCGAACATGCCGAAGGCGGAATAGGGACCGCTGATCCTGGTGACAACATCCCTGGAGGCGAAGCTGTCTCCCTCTTTCAGCGAAAGGAGCTCTACTGGACTGTTCTCCAAAAGACGGATCACTTCGGGAATGCCCGCAAATACCCCTGGCCTGCGGGTGAAGATCTCCGCGATCACCGGGGTATCGAGCATTCCGCAGGCATCAAGAATGTCCCTTGTCTTGACGAAGTAGACATCTGTGGTCCGGCCCGAAAGTATTTCCTCGTGAGTGGCACTGAAAAGGCGTCCTTCTTCCGGTTTGAACGCTGTAACGTCCGAGAGCCTTTCCAGTCTCGAGAAACTCATCGCCCGCAGCCTGATGTCAGTTCATTATTACCAGGACAAGTGATGTCAAAAGGAAGACCGCCATAAGAAAGATCGTGGCCTTGGTAAGAACTGTGAACCTCTGCCACTGCCCCCCTGAGTGATCGGCCTGGGTCCCGCCTCCGAAGACACCGGTGAAACCGCCCTGTTTGCGCTGCTGCATAAGGATTACGGCCATTACCGAAATAGCGACTATAATATGAACGACCGTGAGAAAAACCTTCAACCGCTGCACCTCCCAGATGATTCTTTCCGTGAAACGAAAACATATTCTACCATACAACCTTTTTCAAGCATACGGGAAAGAGCTCCGGCGGCAATGGCCCTGTGGGAGATCTTCGACTTTACATCCGGGCCCAGCGCTGCGAGGGTCTTTTCGTAACCTTCCGGGACAAAAACAGGGTCATACCCGAATCCGGAGCCGCCCGACGGTTCACCTGAGATCGATCCGGGGCAGACCCCTTCCGCCAGGAGCCATTCTCGCCTGTCAGCGTCAAAAAAGGCAAGCACCGCTACGAAGCGGGCACACCTGTCGGCAACACCCTCAAGCCTTTCAAGCAGCCAGTCTATCCTGCCGCGGTCATCGGGAGCCACCCTTGCCGACATTATACCGGGAGCCCAACCGAGGGATCGGACTTCCAGCCCGCTGTCGTCCGCCAACACCGGCATTCCAAGGCTTCGGCTCCACGCGAGGGCCTTCTTCATGGAGTTTCCGGCATAGGACGGAGCATTCTCTACAACATCCGGTACCAGCCCGCGCGAAAGGGTATCGGGACCGAAGAGCAGGTCCACCTCCGCTGGGGCTAGCATGGCGCGTATCTCTTCGAATTTATGCCTGTTGGAGCTCGCGAAGACGATCTTTCGCGATATCAACGGCTTTTTGTTCGTTCTCACCCAGATCAAGCGATCCCTTCTGGAGTTTTATTATTGAAGAAATGCCACGTTCGGCAAGATCGAGCATTTCATTGAACTCCTGTCTGGTGAAGGGAGCGCTCTCCGCTGTCCCCTGGACCTCGATGAACTCCCCGAATTCGTTCATTACTATGTTGCAGTCAACCCCGGCACGGCTGTCCTCCTCGTAACAGAGGTCCGCCAGTATTCTCCCCCCCAGCTTCCCGATACTCAAAGCCGCTATGAAGCCGGTTATGGGAATGCAGTCGATCGCTCCTGCCCTGAACAGACCCCTGAGAGAGTCGACAAGGGCAACGAACCCGCCGGTAACTGCAGCCGTCCTTGTTCCACCGTCGGCCTGAAGGACGTCGCAGTCTATCCATATCGTTCTCTCTCCCAGCAGGCCTAGCGCCGTGCCCGCCCTCAGGGACCTCCCGATGAGCCTCTGTATCTCGTGACTTCTGCCGCTTACCCTCCCCCTGGTGCTGTCGCGGGTCGTTCGGACCAGGGTTGCCCTGGGCAGCATTGAATACTCCGCCGTGACCCACCCCTGCCCCGAACCCCGCAGGAACTGGGGGACCTTGTCCTCAACGGTGGCGGTACAGATGACCTTTGTGTCGCCGAAACTGACCATGGCAGAACCCTCGGCGAATCTGCTGCAGTTCCGGGTGATGGTTATCTTCCGGAGGTCCTGCGGGGTTCGTCCATCGGCGCGCATCAGGACGAAGTCTTCAGCTGCCATGACATGGTAAGGTCCACGGGAGTTTTCATATCCGGGTCTTTGCCGTTTATGAGAAGACGCACCCTGGTCACGGGGGAGAAGTTATGGACGATGGTCCTCACAAGCGAAGTCATGACAAGATTGGCACGCGGTCCGGAAAGCTTCTGGAGCGCGCCTGTAAACGGGTCGTTGAGGTCCAGGTAGAGCAGGTCGCCGTTGCGGAACACGTGAAGCACACGGACATGTTCCGAGATGGTGTTCTCCGCCCTCATCGCCTCAAGTAGGCCCGTGACCACCTTCTTGACGTCATCTTCCAGAAGACCGGGAACATGGGAGACAGGCTGGGTTACAAGTGTTTCCCCCTTCGGGACGAATATCTCGAACCCGGAGCGTCTTCCGGCTATCCCGGAAGCAGACGACTGGTCCCCCTCTATCCGTTCTGCATCTTCGGGGGTCCTGGCGACGTTCTCCTGCTCCATTATATGGTTACTGTTCAGCAATTTAAGCACCAGAGATGTTCCCCAGTAGCCCGCAGCGAACAGAAGAACAATCACAGATACCCACGCAACCACCCGATAGGCAAGAGGTGCTCTTGATGTCTCTTCTTCTTCCTCCTCGTAGAGGTCTTCTCGTTCTTCCTCATCCCAAAGCGGCCTTCGAGGTCTTCTCTCCTGATCCCGGAAATCCGTCATTGCGTCTCCCTCCGAATGCTCTCATTTTTTTTCAGGTCGCAAGACAGCTCCTAATTATAATCGTTTCTCTCCAGAAACTCCACGATGCCCGCGGAGAGTGCTTCAGCCATCTGCTGCTGGTATTTGGAGTTTCTCAGTTTCGCGGCCTCTGCCGAGTTTGTCAAAAAACCCATTTCTACAAGAACTGAAGGCATCGCTGCTCCTCTGAGAACGTAAAATGGGGCCTGGGCTACCCGGCGCATCGAGATCCTGCGGGATTTTCCCGTATTGAAAAGGATCTCTGCGAAGGATGTGCTCTCCTGGATCTTTGCGTTCTGCTGCATGTCCCCGAGTATCTTCAGGAGGGTACGGGTCCGTTTGTCAGCAGCCTGATCGTTCTCGAGACCGCCGTCCGCAAGTTCGCGATTTTCTATCAGAGCCAGCTCCATAGCGTGTTTGTCCGTCGGAAGCGCCATGAGGTAAATTTCTACCCCCTCCGCGCTTCTCCCCTTGGGAAGGGCGTTGCAGTGGAGGCTTACGAAGGCATCGGCATTTTCACTTACGGCCCTGCCGGTCCTGTCGGACAGTTTCAGGTAAACATCATTACCGCGGGTCAGGACAACTTTCATGCCCTTCTTCCTGAGGATACCGGACATCAGACTGGCGACCCTCAGGTTGATATCCTTCTCCCGTATGCCGTTCGCCACGGCTCCGGGATCCTTTCCCCCGTGTCCAGCATCCAGAACGACAGTTTTCACCTTACTGGAGGCTCCCTTGACGGGATGGGAGACCTTGGGGCTCTGGGACGGTTCCGGGATCTGCGTAACAGTCTCCTCTCCAGGGAGCTCGACACCGACCGGGGCCGTTTCAGCGGGAAGCGGCAAAGCAGGGGCGGCAGCCAACGGAGCGGGGTTGTAAAAGTCGATCACCTGCCGTCGAGGCGAATCCAGCGTGAAGTGCTTCACGCTGGAGGCGTTGTGCTTTAACACGAAGACGACTCGATCCCCGAACTGCGTGACTCCCGTTCTGATCTCAGCCGGATAGGGTGAGACCGAACCGGAGGTCCCCCTTGCCAGTATCCCCGGGATCGTTACGGTGACGCTTCCCTGAGCAAGGTCGATCCTGACCGGAGCATGAGCGGAAAGGTCAATAACTGCACGGATACCAAAATCCTGGCGCCCCCATCGGATGGAACTGACGGTCACCGCCGGAGCGTTCACGTCAACGGGAGAAGCAGGAGAGGGCTTCTCCACGGCGGATGGAGCGGGTTTTGCCGCTAGGGGGGACGGGGATGCCGGCTTATAGCCTTCGCCGCGCCAGGCAAAATAGCCGCTCTGGACATTGCCCTCAGCGACGCGCCCGATAAGTGAGAGTGTGCTCTCAGGGTCGACCCACCAGTGCCCCTGTGATCTGAGCACTTCGTTCGCTATCGGGATTATCTCCCCGCCTGAAATGGCCGCGGCTGCTCCCGGGAAGACCCGCAGGGTTGAAGATGTCCCCTTGATGACCAGAGTATCCCCTTTCTCATCAACGGCAAACCCGAGGATCCGGGAAGCGGCGTCCAGCGCAACAAGATATCCACCGTTGCGCGATATGACAGGGACCCTCCCCACAGACACGCCTTTCCTGAGCAATTCCCATTGATCCGCGGCCCGGGATGGTACTGAAAAGAAAATAACCGCGAAAAGAGCAGCCAGGAGAATGAAAAAAGATCTAGGAGCCGGCCATCGAGACATCTTTTACCACCAGCGGGCACCCCCCGATATCGCCGAAGAAGCGCAGGTCCCTTCCGACCTCGGATATGTTCGCAAGGAGACCCAGCAGGTTTCCGGCTATTGTCATCCCTGCAACCGGTCTTACGGGGGATCCATCCTTCCCGATCAGGGCGCCCTTGATCCCCAGAGAGAAATCTCCACTGACGGGATCGATCGTGTGTACCCCCATAAGTTCCGTCACAAGAATACCGCCGCTGTTGTCACCAAGCATATCTCCTATCCCTCTTGTGCCGGGAAGAATGAACATGTTCGTAAATCCCACTCCCGGCAGCGACCCCGGGCTCCTGGAAGCGTTTCCCGTGGGAGCTGTCCCAAACCTCCTTGCGTACTTGAGGTCGTAGAGGAACGAGGAGGTCATTCCGCGATCCATGAGCACGGTTCTCCCCGTGGGAACTCCTTCACCGTCCCATGGAGCTGAACCTATCCCCCATGGCAGAGTTCCGTCATCTACCAGAGAAAGACATCCGCTTCCTATCTTCTCACCCATCCTGCCTTTAAGCAGGGAGCGGTTCTTGTAGACCGCCGAGGCCAGGAAAAGCTCTCCTGCCGACTCGACCAGCGAGGCCGCCGCTTCAGGGTCAAGAACGACATCGTATCTGCCGGTTGGCTCAGGCTTGCCTCCAAGGGTCAGGGCCGTCCTCTCCACGGCCTCACGGGCAGCAAACAGATGGTCCACATCACTGACCCGCCTGCTTTCTTCCGAAGCGCCACCCATTTCAAGGCATTCTCCCTCTTCCATCACAACAGTGACGGAGCAGGCGGCAAAAGAGTCTCCATACCATCTCAGGATGTTCTCACTCGAGGCGTACATCGTCTCGCCGAAACCGTCGCCCCATGATGACTGCCTGACGGAAACCACTCTTTTATCAGCCGCCGCGGCAAGATCCGACATCTCCCTGCAGCGGCGCTCTCTTTCTTCATGGGATATTCTGCCTGCTTCAGGATCGAAGACAGGCGGTCCCTCTCTTTCAGAGCTGCCGCCTTTAAAGAGGTAGAGATCAGCTTCCGGCTCGGATGCACTGCAGTTCGACATGCAGGCTTCGATCAGTTTTTCAGGGATATCCCTGGAGAGGCTGTTCATATCCGCAACTCCCTGACGCCCCTGTTCGTCGATAACCCTGCAGCCTATACGGAAAGACGCGCCCTGAGTGTCCTTTTCCGGTGAACCGTCCCTGAGGGAAAATTGGGCGGAACTGCCAGCGGAGTAAAGCACATCGGCCATGACGGCTCCCTTTTTCAGGGCCGCCTCGATCAGCCATTCCGCGATCAGCTCTACCTCCCGTTTCCCGGGGATCTGCATCAAGAGGCCTTCATCTCCTCCATTATGACCTTCCCTGCCCTGTCCACATCCGCCGATGTAACTCCGAAATGGGTGACAAGACGGAATCTTCTTTCTGAAACCGCCCCGAACAGGACTCCGCGGGCGGCACACCTGCGGGAAAGCTCGGCGGCATCGGGGCCTGACAGGCCGAGCCGCACATAAACCATGTTGGTGGGTCTGCTTACTTCCTCGACCGTCAGCCCCCCGGACCGCAGGATCGCCGAAAGCCTGTCGGCGTTCTCGTGGTCTTCCGCAAGGCGCCCCGTCATATCTTTCAACGCTATTAGTCCGGCGGCGGCAATTACTCCCGCCTGTCTCAAACCTCCGCCAAGGCGCTTTCTCCAGTGGCGGGCTCTTGCGATAAAATCCGAGCTCCCACAGAGCAAAGACCCGACGGGAGCTCCCAACCCCTTGGAAAGGCAGAATTGGACCGAGTCGACGGTTGCCGTGAATTTTTTGACGTCTACACTCCACGCGGCTGCGGCGTTGAATACGCGCGCCCCGTCGAGGTGGATCTTCAGCCCGCTGGTCCTGGCAACATCCACAGTGGCACCGNNCTGGTTCTGGCAACATCCACAGTGGCCCCGAAATCTTCAGGGGAGACTGCAATACCTCCGGCCCTGTTGTGAGTATTCTCAACACACAGCAGCCTGGCTGGCGCAAAGTGGACGTTGGCGGGGCGACACCAGGCGGCGACACTTTCAGGGGAGACTATGCCATTTTTATCGTCCGCGATGAGCGGAAGTATCCCACCCATGGCAGAAAGCCCTCCGCCCTCGTAGATGTAGATATGGCTGTCGGCCCCGAGTATGGCCCCATCTCCCCGGGAGCAATGGGTAAGAAGGGCAACAAGGTTGCCCTGAGTCCCCGATGTGACGAAAAGCCCGGCTTCATGGCCGGTCACAGCGGCGGATTCCCTCTCAAGTTCGTTGACCGTGGGATCTTCTCCGTAGACATCGTCCCCCACTTCGGCTGATGCCATTGCGGAACGCATTTCATCGGTCGGTTTTGTGACAGTGTCGCTTCTGAGGTCTATCAAACTCATTTCTCCTCAAACCTCCCCGCGTAGGGTCCCAGACATCCGGAAACCCGATTATTGCAGATATAATAACATCATTTCAACCTTCGACCCTGTTTAGCGCAGCTTTGAACCGGTTCCGTGACGCATATCCGGAGCGGGGAGACAGAAAGAGGTTCCGTCACTGCATAAACGAGCGAGAGTCAGGAGAGTTCAGATCCTGACCCCGAGGCGGGCCCAGGGGAGAAGCCCCTCTGTCACCGAAACTCCAAGTTCGGACACAGGCCTGTCCGCGCCGTGGAAATCCGACCCCGCCGTAGGGAAAAGACCGAATCTGTCCGCCACTTTGAGCCAGTAATATATTTCTCCTGCTCCGTGATGTCCAGAGATGCACTCGAGGCCCCACAGCCCCTGATCCGCCAGGCCCCCCAGGAGTCTGAAAAGTTCATCTTCGTCAAGACCCATAAGACCTGGGTGCCCGAGCACGGGAAGCCCTCCGGCCTCACGAATGACTGAAAGGCAATCTTTCGGGGCAAGCCTCAGGCTCGGGACATAAGCGGGGCAATCGCGGCCTATGTATCTTCTGAAGGCTCCGGCCATGTCAGGGACAAAACCCCTGCTTACCATGACCCTCGCTATGTGAGGCCTGGCGACGACCTCTCCTCCAGATTCAGCGATCACATCCTCCATCGAAATGGGGATCCCGAGAGAGACAAGTTTTTCTATCATCTCCTCGTTTCTCTTCCGGCGGTTTATTCTCAGGTTTTCGAGTTTTTTCTGAAGAGAGGGGTTCAGTCTGTCTATCCGGTATCCCATTATGTGCAGGGTGAACGGGGCGTCCGCGGACAGTTCAACACCCGGTACTCCCTGGATCCCCTCTTTCCTGCAGGCGCTCATGAACCTTTCCAGACCGCTCGTCGTGTCGTGGTCGGTCAGGCTGAGTATCACAATATGCCTTTTCGCCGCACGACGGACCAGCGCCTCCGGGGTAAAGGTCCCGTCGCTGAATGTGCTGTGAGTGTGCAGATCGACCGATATCACGACCGTCAGCTCCTTTTGCTGATCTCCTTCATGCGGTACATTGCGAGATCGGCCTCTCTGAGGATCTCGCCGATCGTTTCTCCGTTCTCCCCTGACACAGCGATCCCTGAATCGAGGTGGATGATCTCTCTGGCTCCGTTGTCTGTCTCAACCTCGAACTGCGTGATCCTTTCGAGAAGAATTTCGGTCTCCTCCCGGGAGGTCCCGGGGAGAACGATGACGAATTCGTCCCCTCCGTATCTTGCGACAGCGTCGTACTGCCGGACCTCTGCCAGGAGTTTTTCCCCGATCATCCTGATGAACGCGTCCCCCTCAAGGTGCCCATGCCTGTCGTTAATTCTCTTGAAATCCCCAACATCGATCATCACTACAGAAAAGGGAGTCCCGTGCCTTCGCGACCTGGCGAGTTCCTCCTCTATCCGGCCTTTCAGGTAGCGCGTATTCCACAGGCCGGTCATAGGATCGCGAAGCGTTTGTTCCTTAAGCGAATCGAGGATCGTGTGCATCTTCCAGGCGGCCGCGATATGTCTTGCCATGACCGAGAAAAGCTCCTCATCCATTCTGGAGAAGGCGTTGACCGAATCGTCCTCGAAGACGAGCACCCCGAAAAGAGTACCGCCGAACTCGATAGGAACATCAAGCTGACTTCTTGCCGAGGGGACGACAGGTATCCATGAGTCGTCAAGGTAGACATCCCGGGTGTTCCGTATCTTTCCATCCCTGGCCGTTTTCCCGACAAGGCTGTTCCCCTTCCGCATGATCTCGTTCACCCTTCCGTACTCGGACGCAGGGTAGGCCGAGGATGCGACGACCTGCGGAATAAGGTCTTCGACGACCTTGTATATGGACACCGCTGCAAAGCCCAGCGTTCCCGACACATAATCAACCACTCTGTCGCAAAGATCGGCAACCGTCGGAGAAAACGCCAGTGACTGTACGACATCGTGAAGCAGCCTCATCCTCTCGCCCCTCTGCTCCATCATGCTTATGACATTCGTGTTCTCGAAAAGGATGGCAAGGTTCGTGGCTATAAAGGACATTACCCTGATGTCGTCGTAAGAGAAGGCATTTTTCTCGTCGCTCTGAAGATCAATAAGCCCCCATACGGTCTCATTGAGAACGATCGGTACTGCCAGCTCGCACTTTGTCGCCGGGTTGCCCATAATGTAACAGGGGTCACTCTCGCAGTCACTGCAAAGATAAGGCTCTTTGCTTTCGATCACTTTGCCCCATATGCCTTTGAGGTTGTCTTCCCTCAGGACATGGACATACTGGGCCTGTGAAATACCGCATTGAGCCGCGATATGGAAGGAGTTCACCCCGGTATCGGTCTGGAGGTTATCCTTCACGACGATATTGATATTCGGGTAACCCAGTTTTTCGAAGATCTGATCGACAAGGTTCCTGCAAAGCATCTCTGTCTCAAGGAGAGCGCCCGGTTCCCTGAAGATATCCAGAAGAAGCAGGGCGAGCCGTTCCTTTGCCGCTCCACTCCTGTTTATCATGGCTTCCTCTTCCTGCCTTGCGGCGAGCCAGTGCCGCCATGATTTCTGTTCGCGGTAGGCATTCAGAACCCTTCTGAAGGAGCGGTCGAAACGCTCCTGACGCACCGCCTGGCCCAGGAAAGATGAGATGACGGTCGCTGCTTTCCCGAGAAGGAATATCCTTTGAGGTGTCATCTCCCCTTTTGACAGGAAGTCGGCGTTAAGGAGCCCTACGACAGAGCCTCGCCAGAACAGGGGTATTGCGAACCTGGATACAGAGGCCGGGCCGATGTCGATGTAATCGGCGTCTTCAAGAACGTTGAGAACCAACTGCGGTTCTTTCAACCTGACGGCTCTTCCACAGATACCGCTTGAGACGGGTATGGACAAAAAGGGTCTGTATGTTCTCGAGCCCGAAAGAAGGATGAGTCTTTTTTTCCTGGCGTCATGAACGAACACCGCCGCGTTATCAATTCCAGCGATAGAGCCCAGCGAATTGACCACGATCATGGCAACTTCGGAAGGGTCTTTTGCCCCGGAGAGGGAATCACTGAGGGTCTCAAAAAGTTGGATCTCCCCCAGGGCGGAACTTCGTTCCTGATGCCAGAGAAGACAGGCTATTGCAAACAGCAGACCGTAGGCAAGCATTTCAAAGGGGGGGAACCCGAGGAGCATTATCCCGACAGTGACCAGGGCAGCCGGAGCACCGAACTTGCACCATAAAGGAACATTGGTATTCAGAAGCAGAAAGACCGAAAAACCCGCTGAACCCGCAAAAAGAACAGGCAGCCCGGCAACTACCGAAATGCCTGTCAGGGCAGCTCCGGCCAGGCCCAGGATCAGAATAAGCCATGCGGGAACAGCGTTATTTTTTGGCATGGATCAGTTCCGCGACCTCAATAAGATCCCTGAGCATGGAGTAGGCGGTATGTCTTGGCCCTACTCCTCCCCCGGCCACAAATATCTCCCCGAGGGTATCGGTCAGGAAGAGGGCTCCATTTGTGGTCCCGTGAACTCTTGACAAGGGGTTTGCCGCCGGAAGGACCTCGGGCCTGACAGATACGGAGACTGCATCGCAATTGGCTTCGACCCGCGTTATCAGCCGGAGCGCTCCGCCTGATCTGGCAGCCTCCTGGAGAAGTCCGACGCTGATCTGGGTTATACCCTGCACATCGATGCTTTCCAGTGACACCGGTGGCGCGCCCATCAGTGCCTGGGCAATGATAGATCCTTTTACCGCGCTGTCCCAACCCTCAATATCGAAGGTAGGATCGGCTTCGGCGAAACCCCTTCTCGTGGCATCGAGGAGCGCATCATCGAAAGAGGAACCCGAGAGCATCAGATCGAGAATGTAATTTGAAGTCGTATTCATGACCCCCTCGCAGGAAAGGATCTTCGAACTCGTCAGGCAGTGTCTTGCAAAAGAGAAGAAGGGGGTTCCTCCAAGAACCGCCGCCTCGAAAAGGAAGTGGGTCCTTCTTCTTTTTGCAAGATCCACAAGTTCACGGCAGGCAAGGAAGAGAGGCCCCTTGTTGGATGTAACGACCGCAATACCCCTGTCCAGAGCGCTCCTGATATAGGCGGTCGGGATCTCGGGTGACCTGATGGTTGTGGATGTACAGACCACAAGAAGGTCGTACTCCATGCCTGAGACCATGTCATCCACCGACAGGGCGGATATTCCGGAGGCTCCGGAATCGAGCCTCCCGGTGGACGAATCCTTTTCCAGCAGATCCTGGATCCGGATCCCGCCGGGATCGGAAACACATCCCCGTGAACGGGTGGCAATGCCTGTGAAACGGCAATCTATGCCGTAACTGCTTCTTAAAACCTCTTTTTTGTTCTGTACGAGTTCGCAAAAAGCTCTTCCTACGTTCCCAAAGCCAAGAAGAAGTATTCTCACGTCTTTAGACCTCCAGATGAGCCCCCGGACAGTTATCCGTTTCCGTCTATGATATCATTGCTTCTGTCATGAAATATACGACATCGCTTCCTTTGCAATTTTTCGAACTTTAACCTGCGTAGATCATAAACCCCATGGAGGCCTATTCAAAATGAAAGAAAAAGATGAACTGCAGGAAAAGAGTATAGCGGAAGAATGCGCCAAAGCAGCCGCCCGCCTGCTGGAATCTGTTTCCAGGACAGCTCAGTTGTCGTCCCTGGCAACTCCGCAGATGCAGGAGATGTTCGGCGAATGGCTTGATATCATAGGCCGCCAGATAACCAGGGAACAGGAACTACCCGGAAATATCGACATAACCGCCAGGGCAGAGGAGATTGGCATATCCGGATCCACCCTTCTGGGAGTGCTCCTGCACCTTCACCGCCAGGGCACGATATCCATCACTGATGTCGGAGTGGAAAAAGGCAGCGGTCGTAACGAAGATATCTGCAGCTGCATGAAAGGTGAGTGACTGTCTTGACTGATATTGAACTCCTGTCTAAAAGAGCCAGGTTAAAGGCCGCCCGTGCCGAGGCGGGATTCTTCGATCACCCGGCCAGAGAGTCAATAATCGGGGCAATAGACCACACGCTGCTCTCTCCCGCATCAACTCCCGCGGAGATAGCGATCCATTGCGATGAAGCCGTGAAATTCGGGTTCGCGTCCGTATGCATCCCGATGACTTCGGTCCCGGAAGCATACCGCGTTCTGAAGGGATCTAACGTGAAGGTTGGAACTTTAGCCGCCTTTCCTCTGGGGACGACCCCTGTTTCGATCAAGAGCGCCGAGATATCCTGGGCTCTCGAACACGGAGCCGATGAGGTGGACGTTGTGCTGGATCTTTCGGCAATAAGGGGAGGAGAAAAGCAACACGTCCGCGATGAACTTTTTTCCCTCCGGGAAGCCGCCTCTGGTGCAGTACTCAAGGTAATTCTCGAAATGCCGCTCCTTGATGACTCCCAGGCTATCAACACGCTAAGGCTGGCTGAGCAGGCCGGGGTGGATTTCGTCAAGACATGCACGGGCTTCAGCGGAGCCGTGACGTTTTATCAGGTAGCTCTTTTGCGAACCGCAGCCTCTGATTCAATGAAGATAAAGGCGGAAGGCGGGATCAAAACCTATGCCGCGGCAGAAATTCTCAAAGCCCTCGGTGCCGACCGGATAGGGACATCGATGGCGTCGGATCTTCTAATCGTGAATCGTGAATCGTAAGTCGTTAATCGTGAATCGTAAACAGTGAACGGTGAACCCGTG
>DFYG01000091.1 GCA_002382605.1 Synergistaceae bacterium UBA4088
CCATATCTGTGTTCTGGGCACCGTGATGGATCTTCTTGCAAAGGATCATAAGGTGGTTGTAGCGGCGGACGCATGCTCCAGCCGCGATCCGGAGCATCACAGGATGGCCTGCGACGCAATGGCCGCAGCTGGAGCACTTTTGGTTCCAGTTGAAAGCGTAGTCTACCAGATGTTGGGGCGAGCCGGTACCGAGCAGTTCAAAACCATGCTCCCCATGTTCAAGAGCTGAAAGACCAGAAAAGACCAAAACAGGGAGGAAAAGAAAATGCCTGTCGACAGGGCAAGAGCAATGGAACTTCACAGAAGGGCAAGAGGCAAGATCAGGATCTACCCCACGATCAACATCCATAACGAGGAAGATCTGGCCCTGGCATATATCCCGGGGAGCGTACCCCCGGCGCTTGCGATCCAGCAGGACGAGGGANNGTATTGCCGTCATTAGCGACGGAAGCGCTGTCCTGGGCCTGGGCAATGTCGGCCCCCACGCGGCCCTCCCGGTGATAGAGGGCAAATGCCTGCTCTTCAAGCTGTTCGGCGACGTTAACGCGTACCCGGTCTGTCTGGATACACAGGACCCGGATGATATCATCCACTTCTGTACGCTCATGGCTCCGACACTCGGGGGCATCAACATCGAGGACATAGCAAGTCCCCAGACATTTACCATAGTCCGGGAACTGAGGACCCGGGTCAACATACCTGTTCTCTGCGATGACCAGCACGGAACCGCTGTGATCG
Source organism: Synergistaceae bacterium UBA4088 (assembly GCA_002382605.1). GTDB lineage: Bacteria > Synergistota > Synergistia > Synergistales > Thermovirgaceae > UBA2252. The sequence continues at coordinate 739 of DFYG01000091.1, forward strand.
TCCTGGCCGGAATATGGAACGCACTCGAAGTACAGGGCCGTAAACTCGAGGAGATGCAGATCGTCGTGAACGGGGCAGGTGCCGCCGGGATAGCCGTAACAGAGCTCCTTCTGAAGGCTGGAGCCAGGAACATAACCGTACTGAACAGCGCGGGGATCCTCAATGAAAACAACCCGAGGATGAACCACATCCAGCAGGAGCTCTCCACCAGAACAAACCCGGACAAGAAACAGAATGGGCTTGAGGAGGCAATAGCCGGGGCAAACCTTTTTATCGGACTCTCCAAAGAGAGACTTTTCTCCCCCGATCTCATCAGGCGGATGGACAAGGATCCGATACTGATGGCAATGGCCCTTCCAGAGCCGGAGATAAGCCCCGAGGCAGCGATGGCGGCCGGAGCAGCCATAGTGGCGACTGGACTCGCGGACTACCCCAACGCCATGCCTAATGTCCTCTCATCTCCGGGGATCATGAGAGGATTGCTGGATGTGAGAGCGACGCTCCTGAACCAGAACATGCTTCTTGCCGCTTCGAGAGCCCTTGCAAACGTTGTCGACAGGCGCAGACTGGGACCAAAAAAGATAATGCCGGATGTCTTCTGCGATGAATGTGGCCCACGTGTAGCCGAGGCCGTGGGACAGGCAGCCATCGCGGAGGGGTTCGCGGCGAAAGAGGTACCTAAAGGGGAGATATACAACAACCTCTGGCAAACCCTTTACGGCAACCAGATGATAAGGATATGAGGGGCCGGNNTGAATAGTGAACAGTGAACAGTGAATCGGGAACCTGAAAACTCAAGACATGAAACAGGGCCGGAGCGATCTCGCTCCGGCCCTGTTTTGTTTGCAATGCCGGTTTACAATTTGCAAAATGCCCGGCGTTCTTAGCCAGGGTACGAATCACGGTGTTTGATTTGACTGTCCAATAGCCCTGGGTCATTTTTGTGTTTTTTCTCGTAGGCAAGGATCCTCTTTTTTAAGGATATCCCCTTCGGCCCTCCGTACCCCCGAAGACTTCCGTCACTTCCTATCACCCTGTGGCAGGGGATGAAGAGGGCCCACGGGTTGGNNTGGACCGCATTATGGACCCCACTCCTCTTGCAGCCTTGGGATTTCCTGCTGCCTCGGCGACCTGTCCGTATGTCATGATCTCTCCGAAGGGGATTTCCGAGACCACCTGGTATACCTGCCTTGTGAACGCGGAGAGCGGACGGTCGAAGCAGTAGGTGATCTGCGGTCGCTGGCCCTGCCAGAACATTGCCCATGTTTTCTCAAGCCAGATGGGCAGAATGTCCGTAAATTTTCTCTCAAATTTTGAAGGCCTCTCCGAAAAAACACCGTATAATCCCTTCGCAACCCACTTTACAACCCACTTGCCGCAGGGGGAATCAAGGTATGAGACGGAGATCTCCTCTTCCCTGTCTCTCCTGTGCCAGGAAAGCATCACCACCACCTCCGCGAAAGAATGAGAAGTGTTCCTGTTATCGTAACCCAGAGAGAGTGTCTCTCGCTCCTCCATAAGACATGGAGATCAAAAGGTCCCGAAATGTCAGCTTTCCCGGGGAACAGACGCGGGAAGAACCTTCCGACTTTCCTTGAGTACTCCGCGAAATCACCGGGAAATTTTTCTGTCAAAAATGATTCCTCAAATGGTATCACCAACAGCGCGTAAAGAACATAAAAGACAACGACAAAAACCGAAAAGGCCGGGAAACTCCCTGAAAGGAGGCACCATCCAGCACCAATAAGGGCATTCCCGACGTAAAGAGGGTTTCTCGCCAGGGCGTAGGGCCCCCATGTCACAAGAGTATCTGCGCCGACCTTCTCGCCGCGATATTTCGTGATAGTACCAGCTGCCCAGAAGCGGACCGCCTGTCCAAAAGCGACCATGAAAAGACCCGGCAGGATGATCGCACTCCCGGGGTTTGAAAGAAGAAGGACAGCCAGAAAAAAGAGCGTCCAGACTCCACCGCGAAAGCGGAATGCGAGCGCCCCGGGGCAGGTATCATTCATCCTTTATCAACTCCGGGTCCGTCTTGATAAGTTCGTCGGCCATTCCCCATCCGATCATCTTTACCGCTACGGCCGCCCCCATGGCTATGGAAAGATACTCAGTAAAAAAGCGCCACACAATGGCCATAACACCGGCAATGTTCCAGGGTACGAGGAGGCTGAAGATCGCGGCCCCCCCGCCTTCGGCCACTCCGCTGCCCCCTGGGGTAGGCACAAAATAAAGGATGAAGAGGAAGAGTGCCTGGGCCAGAAAAGCCTCGATAAAATTGACTTCGATATCAATGGACCATATCAGGCAGGGCAGGATCGAAAAGAGCGCTATCATCTGGAGGCAGGAAAAAATGAAGCCGACGGCGAACAAAGACCTGCCGGAGGAGAAGAAGAGCCTGAAGTTCCTGTTGTAGGTGTCGATCTCATGGTTGATCCGGCGGACGATACGCAGCACCTTGACCGGTTTGAAGAAACCCCACCGTTTCAGGATCAGCGTCAGGCCTCCGGCAAACTTCTTGATTATCCTGGGACGGAGGAGGCTGAGTGCGACAATGGTCCATGAGAAGAGAACAAAGACAAGCACGTATGAAAAGACCCCCTGCAGGAACTTCCTCCCCTGAAGGAGCTCGGGCTGAAGGAAAAGAGCGACCGGAACGATCAGCCCCAGCTGAAAAAGGGTCATAAGAGTGCTTGTGAGGGTGATGGCAACGCCCTTGCCTATGGGGATCCTGTTTTTGAAGAGGAAGTAGACCTGGAAGGGGCCTCCCCCGCTCTGCATCGGAGTGATGGCGCACCCGAAGTAGCGCAGCCAGTTAAGTAGAACGGCGAGTTTGAAGGAGATGCGCTCCCCTGCGGCCTTAACCACAAAATAAAGCTTGAGGGCATCAAACATCCAGGCTGATCCTACAAGAAGAAGCGCGTAGGCCAAACGCAGTTTGTGGGCGTGGCTTATCATCTGGAAGGTCGATCCGTCTATACTGTAGATCAACACTATTGCGCTTACGCCGAAAGAGAGCCCAACGAAAGCGGCCAAACCTCTTCTTACGGGCAAACTTATTCCTCCCGATCCTCGATCTGCCTCTGATCTTCGATACCGATTAACCCACTGGCCGTATTAATCTGAAATTTCAGTCCCTGCGGAATACCTAAAGACCATTTTCTGCTAGACCTGTCTTCCACGCAAGGATGGCGATCTGGGTCCGGTCCTTGAGTTCAAGTTTACGAAGAATGTGACTGATATGGTTTTTCACGGTCTTTTCGGAGAGAACCATCTCTTTTGCTATCTGCTTATTGCTGAATCCCTGGGAGACGAGGTAGACCACCTCTTTTTCCCTGGCGGTAAGACACCTTAGGAGAAGGGCACCCTCATTGACCCTGGTGAGGATCTCGGGAAGTTCGGCCGAGATCCTGTCGTCGAAAAAGAGTTCGCCGCCCGAGACACTCCTGAGGCCCCTGACAAGATCAGAAAAGGAGGAGGAGAAGGAGACGCATCCGTGAATGCCGGCCTCGAAAAGATCGGATATCTTTTCCTGGCGCCCGTCCTCGGAAATGGCCATGAAGCGGATCCCTCTGCACGAAACGGAGAGATCCCTCACAAGCTGAACCCAGTCGCTCTTCACTGAGTCAAGATCGAACAGTACAACATCCGGACGATGCTCCCGTACCAGGCGAAAGGATTCTGATCCGTCATCGGCGGCAGCCACTACCGACATGTCGTCTTCCTGTCCAATAGCTTTTCCAAGGGCTTCGCGAAGCAGTCTGTGCGGGGTTGTCAGAAGAACGCGCGTCTTATCCAAAAAAACCACCTCCAGGAGATCGCAAAGACGGAATGTTTCTTTGAAAAATACCGGAGAGAGCAAAGATCTCAACCTGCGACCCCAGACAATGGTATAGTTCAAAAGCAGAACGGAAGATCAGTATGAGACAAACCTATAAAGGGCATTATAACCTATTGAGGTCGTGCGTGCCTCAGCCAGGTTCGGAAAGAGGGAGGAGAAAATCCTGAAAAAAAGAAATTTTCCAGATCTTTCCCCCAAGATATTTTCAAAGATCTCAAGATCCATCCGCGACTTCAAAATGATAGAACCGGGGAGCAGGATCACACTGGGGCTTTCGGGCGGAAAGGACAGCGCCCTTCTTCTCGCCGCTCTCGCTGTGCTGAGAGGAAAAAGCCACGTGAATTTTCATCTTGACGCCTGCCTTGTCGATATCACCGGAGGCGATACGGAGACCGGCCCGATGAAGGATCTTTGCGAAAGCCTGGGGGTTGAATTCGAAGTAGTTCCATACCCCGTGCTGGAGATCCTGAGCACCCGGGATGAGAGATCACCCTGCAGCTTCTGCGCCAACATGCGCGGGGGGATACTCTTCAACCACGCGAAAAAGAAGGGCGCGACGGCTGTCGCCATGGGTCATAATCTCGACGACGCGGTTGAGACAGCCCTTCTGAATCTTTTTTATGCCGGAAGTTTCCGCTGTTTCGCCCCGATATCCTGGAGAAGCCGTACCGACCTCTGGCTGGTCAGGCCCCTCGTCTATCTTCCTGAGAGTTCGATAGCCGAAGAGATAAGACGCCTGGGAGTTAAGACCATCTCTCCAATGTGTCCTTTCTCCAGGGAGAGTAAACGGACCCGGATCAAGAAGCTGGTGGAGACTCTTGAGAAGGAGATACCCGACATCCGCTCCCAGGTGCTTCATGCCCTGCGTGGAGCCCGGATCGATGACACCTGGAACATGCGGTCCATTTCGCTCCAGGGGGCGGACAGGAAATGCTGAACGCCAGGCCCACACTGTTCCGGCTTCCCGTTGGAGCGTCATTTATTCCGAGAGCGTCTCCAGATGTCCCAGGGTTCCCCCGTCTGCCTTGAACGAGTGCTCCGCCGCCGGGAATCCGCCCTCCCTGACCTCTTTTGCGAAGGACAAAAGCCCATCAAGTATGGAACCTCCCCCGTCCGAAAAGCGCTTGACGAACTTCGGCTTGAACTCCCCGTAGAGAGTGACGATGTCATGAAAGACCAGGACCTGGCCATCGCAATCAGGACCCGCACCGATCCCGATCGTCGGGATGGAAAGACGCTTGCTTACGAATGCCGCAACCTCCGACGGGACGCATTCAAGGACCAGCGCGCATGCACCAGCCTCCTCTATCGCCACGGCATCCCTCAGGAGACAGGCAGCACCGGCCGGGTCCCGCCCCTGAACCCTGTATCCGCCAAGCTGCGTCGCTGTCTGGGGGGTAAGCCCGATGTGGCCGACAACGGCAACACCAGCCGTAACTATTGCCCTGACGGTAGAAGCTCTTTTTGCTCCGCCCTCCAGCTTCACAGCATCGACCCCGGTGGATTTGACAAGTGCCCCCGCGTTGCGGACCGCTTCTTTTTCGTCGATCTCGTAACTCATAAAAGGCAGATCCCCGACCACGAAGGCCCTCTTGCGCGCTCTCATCACCGCCCGGCAGTGCAGTGTCATCATCTCCATGGTCACACCGAGCGTGTCGGGCAGGCCATGTTCCACCATTCCCAGAGAATCACCAACCAGGACAGTATCGGCTCCAGACTCCTCCGCCAGCCTCATCTGCCAGTGGTTATATGCGGTAACCATGACTATTTTTTCCCCGCTGCCCTTCATGCGCATCAGTTCCGGTATGCCTGCAGGTTTATTCATGAGTCTCTCCTCTCGAGGATCCTATTGTCTATCAGTCTTGCCCTGCCTACCCTGGCGGCAAGGGCGCACACTGCTCTTTTTTCTATGCGGTCGATCGGGGCAAGGTCATCAGCGTCACGTATCTCGGCGTATTCGAGCGCAACGGAAGGACTGCCGGATATTACCTCTCTGACAGCCGCCAATATGCTCTTTACCCCTGTTTCCCCGACCCGTACAAGATCTTCCGCCTTGTCAAGGGAACGTGAGAGTACAAGCGCCTCAGCACGGTCCTTTTCCCCCAGATAGATGTTCCGGCTGCTCAGGGCGAGACCATCGCTTTCCCGGACAATGGGGCATCCGACGATCTCCACCGGAAGGTCGAGGTCTCTTGCCATTCTTTTGATAACCTGAAGCTGCTGGTAGTCCTTCTCGCCGAAGTATGCCCTGTCAGGGGTAATGATATTGAAAAGTTTGAGGACAACTGTACAGACGCCATCGAAATGTCCCGGGCGCGCTGCCCCACAGAGCACACGGCTCAGGTAGTTTTCCGTGACGAGGGTCGACCTGTCCGGGAGGTACATGGATTCGTGTGAAGGAGAATAGACCAGGTCGACCCCCTCTGCGGAGAGCAGTTCCAGATCTCTTTTCATGTCGCGGGGGTAGGCTGCAAGATCCTCGGAGGGACCAAACTGCAATGGATTGACAAATATGGAGACAGAGCAGATGTCGTTTTCCCTTTTGGCGCGACGGACAAGGGAGAGGTGTCCCTCGTGCAGAAATCCCATCGTTGGGACGAGACCTACGCTGCTACCGGCGCCGACATGCTGAGAGAGAAAACCCCTCGCTTGCTCAGCAGTTCCAGCTATATGCGGCATCTTTATACCGACCTCTCCGAACTAGACATTTACGGATAGACTCATTGCGGAAGAAAATCTTTCCTGCGCCTCATCCGCGTCCTTTTCAAAACCGGGGCGCCCCATAAGGCCGTATGTATATTTCTTTCCCTGTTCGACTCCCGGCTGATCAAAGGGGTTCAATCCCATGGCCAGACCGGCGAGAGCCGTAGCGTATTCGAAGAAAAATATCAGGGAACCCAACCGGTAGGCATCCACGACGGGAATCTCCATCCAGAGGACCGGTTTTCCGGCCTTTATCAGGGCTGCCGCGGTGGCTCTCGCCTCCAGTTCGAGCATGGATCCCATCCCTTTGCCCTCAAGGTACTCAAGGCTTTCCAGGCTTTGGAACCCTGGGCTCGACATCAGGGTGTCGTGGCGTGCGGTGGGAGTCAGTATCAAAAAAAACTTGTCGTCAGGACCCTCGGCATAGAGCTGCACCTGGGAGTGCTGGTCTATGGCTCCGAGCGCCCTTACCGGAGTGCTTCCCTGCAAGGCCTTGCCGAGACTTTCTCCCCACAGCTGACAGAACCATTCGGAAAATGAATTGAGGCTGTCCGCATAGGGCATCAGGACGATCATGTTCCTGCCGTGCTGATAATTGAGCATGGAGGCTTCCGCGAGTATCCAGGCCGGGTTCTTTTCAAATGTGTCCGCTTCGACCAGGTTCCTTTTCATTGCGGACGCGCCCATGAGGAGGGATCCTATGTCGGCACCCTGCGCTCCGGCAGAGAGCAGTCCCACGGCGGACAGAACCGAGAATCTGCCTCCTACCGATCCGGGGATCGTAAGGCTGCGACAGCCGGTCTCGGCCGCAAAGGCCCTGAGAGCACCCTTTACGGGGTCGGTTATGACCAGGACGTTCTCCGATGGATCGTTGATGCCGTTCTTTTTCAAAGCTTCAAGAAAGAAAAGAAAATTTGCCATGGTCTCGGCCGTAGCACCGGATTTGCTTACGGCTATGAAAGCTGTCCTGGAAGGGTCTATCATGTCGAGTATCGCCGCAGTTCCTTCCGGGTCGGCGTTGTCGGCAACGTAGAATCTTGGCCCTTTCCGCTCCTTCCTGGTCAGTTCATTGTAGAAAGGGTGACATAGAGCACCGGAGAGCATCTGGTTTCCCAGGGCCGAGCCTCCGATCCCTATCTGTACCACTGTGTCGAAACCGCGAAGCCAGGATATCGTTTCATTCAGTGGTGCGGGAGACTGGTCAGGAAGGCCGAACCAGCCGAAACCGTCGCTGCCCTCCTCACCGCCTTTATGAAGTACCTCGGCGGAGCGCCGGAAAAGCTCATTCATGCGGCCAGGGTCCAGCCCGGCCTCCACACCCTGAAAAGCCGCACCAAAGCCGATGCGTAGAAGATCGTCGTTCAAAAAAAACACCACCTTCCGGAAATTTTCAACAGGATCAGGATCGGGGCAGTGTTATTGTAACCACACTGCGCGACAAAAAAAAGCGGAGCCGCATATACGCGGCTCCGTCAATGATATTTTTCGGGAAGGATCCCGGGGAAGACGTTTTACTTGTTTTTCGCCAGTTCCTCGTCGATCTTTGCCTGATCGAAACCAACTATGTAAACATCTCCGATAAGAGCCACCGGAACACCCATCTGCCCTGTCTTCTTGACCATCGCCATTGCAGCCTCTTTGTCGGCACTGACATCGATGTCCTCGAATTCCACATTCTGGGACTTGAGATAATCCTTGAGCTTCACACACCACGGGCAGGTCGGTGTAGAGTAAACCTTTACTTTCGCCATAATCTTCCACCTCCGGGATTATTTTGCATCTTGCATTTTAAAAATACCCACCTAGGGTATTATAGTTCCCTCCGCCGGCTTGTCAAGGCAGTCCACTCAGGTTCCCTGCGCAGCCCCGGGATCCATGCAAAAAATCGGAAGAGATCCGCCACGCTATGAAAAAACCGAAAATGATATATTAGTGAACAAAATATCATTTGCGGGAAAATTGTGGTATATTTGGCCTTGCGAAAGATCGTGAACTTGTTATCATTCACAACGCAATTTCAAGTATAATTATACACCATGGAATTTTTGCGTCTTTGCGAGCATTATCGTTTAGGGGGGAAACAGATGAAGACAGTTCCAAAAGAAACACCGAAAGATGTCGCCAAGGCCCTTGAACCGGTCATCAAAAGATACCGGGAAAAGAAGGGGAACACCATCTCCCTGCTTTCCGACATCCAGACCACATTCGGGTACATTCCCGAAGACGCTGTAGATCATGTCTCAAGGGTCCTGAACCTTCCCTCGGCAGAGATCTACGGGGTCGCGTCGTTTTATGCCATGTTCCGTTTCAAACCGGAGGGGAAGTATGTCGTCCGCCTTTGCCGCGGGACAGCCTGCCACGTCCAGGGTTCATGGCTGATCGGAGAGCAGTTGCAGAGACACTTCGGCATCCCCGAGGGCGGAACGACAGAGGACAACATGTTCTCTCTCCACTACGTCGCCTGCCTCGGCTGCTGCAGCCTCGCTCCGGTCATGATGGTAAACGGAACGGTCCATGGACGCCTTTCGCCTGAACTGGCAGTGGAAGTCCTGGAATCATACCGTTCGAAGGCTTAGGAGGATCATTAACATGGATAAGATCACCGTAAAGGTCGGTATGGCAAGCTGCGGGATCGCGGCAGGATCACGGCCGGTTCTCAAGGAGCTCCAGAAGACACTGGCAGGCCGAAGCGAAGTAGAGATCAAGGAAGTCGGCTGCCTCGGTCTCTGTTTCCACGAACCTCTTGTCGAGGTCGATCAAAACGGCAAGCGGACAGTTTATGGAGAGGTTACTCCCGAGATCGCGGCAAGGATCGTCTCGGAACATATAGACGGCGGAAAGATCCTGGAGGATCGAGCCATACTCAGCGACGAGACAGACGCATGCGAAAACCGGATGGTGGAAAGGCAGGTCAGGGTAGTCCTGAGGAACTCAGGCCTGATCGACCCGACCAGGATCGAGGAGTACATCGCCAGACAGGGTTACGAGGCTCTCAAAAAAGCCCTCAGCTCCATGACCCCGGAACAGGTTATCGAGGAGATCCTTGCCAGCGGCCTTCGCGGCCGCGGAGGCGCAGGATTCCCCACCGGCCTGAAGTGGAAGTTCGCGCGCGCGTCCAGGGGCGACGAGAAGTATGTCGTCTGTAACGCGGACGAAGGCGACCCGGGCGCCTTCATGGACCGTTCTGTCCTTGAGGGGGATCCGCACAGCATTATTGAAGGAATGGCAGTCTGCGGCTACGCCATAGGCTCCACTCACGGTGTCATATACTGCCGCGCCGAGTACCCGCTCGCCATCAAGAACCTGAGCATAGCCCTTGACCAGGCCAGGGAGAAAAACCTCCTCGGCAAGAACATAATGGGCATGGGCTTCGAATTCGACATCTACATCAAGGAGGGTGCCGGAGCTTTTGTATGCGGAGAAGAGACCGCCCTCATGGCCTCCATCGAGGGACGTCGCGGCATGCCGCGGCCAAGGCCTCCGTTCCCCGCAAACAGGGGGGTCTACGGAAAACCGACGAACATCAACAACGTGGAGACCTTCGCCAATATCGCCTGGATCATCCTTAACGGCGGCAAGGCCTTTGCGGCCTACGGGACCGAAAAAAGCAAGGGCTCCAAGGTCTTTGCACTCGCTGGCAAGATCAGCAAGGGCGGCCTTGTAGAGGTTCCCATGGGCATGCCGATCCGTGACGTCATCTTCGACGTCGGCGGCGGCATCCCCAACGGAAAGAAATTCAAGGCTGTACAGCTTGGAGGACCTTCAGGCGGTTGCCTTCCTGAATCCATGCTTGACACTCCGGTCGATTACGAATCTATAAACGCAACCGGCGCGATCATGGGATCAGGCGGGATGGTCGTAATGGACGAGGACACGTGCATTGTAGACGTCGCCAAGTTCTTCCTCACCTTTGTCCAGAATGAGTCCTGCGGGAAGTGCCCGTTCTGCAGGATAGGCACAAAGAGAATGCTCGAGATCCTGGAGCGCATCTGTTCCGGCAAGGGCAAACCGGAAGACATTGGACTCCTCGAGGACATGGCTTACAAGGTAAAGGACGGTTCTCTCTGTGGACTCGGCCAGACCGCCCCGAACCCCGTGCTTACGACCATAAAGTATTTCAGGGACGAGTACGAGGCCCATATCAACGACAAACGATGCCCCGCCAAGGTCTGTACTGCCCTTATCCATTACACGATCGACCCTGAAAAGTGCATCGGGTGCACCAAATGCGCGCGCCAGTGTCCCGTGAACGCGATCAGCGGCGAGATCAAGAAGCTCCATGTGATCGACCAGGACGCCTGCGTTCGCTGCGGCCAGTGCATCAAGGTCTGCCCGGTCAAGGCGATCAGCGTTGAATAAGGAGGATCTTAAAACGATGGATCGAAGCTTGAAAGTAATCCTTAACGGAAAAGAGGTCTTCGGGTATCGCGACCAGAAGATCCTGGAACTTTGCGCTGAAAACGGCGTCGAGATCCCCACGCTCTGCTATGACCCGCACCTGTCGCTTCACGGAGGCTGTTCGATCTGCCTCGTCGAGGTCAAGGGCGCGAAAAGTCTGGTCAGAGCGTGCGCGATGCCCATAAGTGACGGCATGGAGGTCCAGACAAATACCGAAAGGGTCTATGGGGCCAGGCAACTGGCGCTTCAGTTGCTCCTTTCCGACCACGTCGGCGACTGCCGTCCCCCGTGCCAGTTGACCTGTCCGGCACGGGGAGATGTCAAAGGATACGTCAACTATGCGGCAGAAGGCGAATATCGCGCCTCTCTTGACGCGCTCCATGACAACATCACACTCCCGGCATCGATCGGACGTGTCTGTCCGGCACCATGCGAAGAAAAGTGCCGCAGGAACTTTGTCGACGAGGAACCGGTCTCGATCCGCGAGATCAAAAGGTTCGTCGGGGACTGGGGGATCAACCAGAACGACCTCGGCAAGATCCCCGAGGTCAGGGAGAACGGCAGGAAAGTAGCGATAATCGGCGGAGGCCCAGCCGGGGTTTCGGCCGCCTACTACCTCCGGAAGATGGGTTACGCAGTAACTATATTCGACAAAGAGGCTAGCCTGGGCGGCATGATGAGGTACGGCATACCCGACTACAGACTCCCCCAGCAGATCCTCCAGAAGGAGATAGACTGGATCCTGGCACACGGGATCGAAACAAAACTGAACACCGCGCTGGGACGCGATGTGACCCTTGACGAACTGAGAAAAGACTACGATTCGGTGCTCCTCGCTATCGGCTGCTGGAAATCAATGCCGATGAGAGTGCCTGGGGAGGACCTCAAGGGCGTATTGGGCGGTATCGATTATTTATATGAGGTCAACAAGGGGAATAAGGTCGACCTTGGCAAAAAGGTCGCTGTGGTAGGCGGCGGCAATACAGCAATGGACGCCTGCCGATGCGCACTGCGCAATGGCGCGGAGCAGGTTTATGTTCTCTACAGGCGCACCCGCGAGGAAATGCCCGCTGAAAATATCGAGATCGACGAGGCAATGGAGGAAGGAATCGAGTTCGTCTTCCTTTCCGCCCCCGTAGCCGTCGAGGGTGACGGCAGGGTCGAACGCATCGTCTGCGAAAAGATGAAACTCGGAGAACCGGACGCATCCGGGCGCAGGCGCCCTGTTCCGACGGGCGAGCAGTTCACACTCGAAGTGGATTCCGTAATTGCTGCTATAGGCCAGGGCGCAGACCTGTCCAATCTCCCGAAGGATCTTCACGACGGGAAGCGCGTCAGATCCGATGAACATTTCGCAACTCAGACCGAAGGCGTTTTCGTCTGCGGGGACCTCAAAACAGGCCCGGATATTGCCGCCTCCGCAATAGGTGAAGGCCACTGGGCCGCCGAATCCATAAACCACTTCATCATGGAAGGCGTTCCTCACCGCCCGTTCGAGTGCGATGTGGTCCGTGACGATCTCGGTCCTGAGGATTTCCTTGAAGAGGAAAAACAGCCCCAGGAACACCCGGTACACTGCCCCGGCGAAGTCCGCCTCTCAAAACCGTTCCAGGAGTACAACATGGGGCTTACGGAGGAGCAGGTCAACAGGGACGGAAGCCGCTGCATGAAGTGCGGTTGTGCCGATGTATACGAATGCAAACTCCGCCAGTACGGCACCGATTACGAGGCTTTGCCCGAGACATTTTCCAAAGAGGAGTACTCCAGACCTTCCAGGACATTGGAGGCGAACAGTTATTACCTCAGGAACATGGACAAGTGCATCCAGTGCGGGGTCTGTGTAAGGGCATGCAGCCAGAAAGCCCTCTACAGCGCCATTGATTTCCAGAACCGGGGCATGGATACACTTATCGGCCCCGGGCTCGAAAGAAGCATCGACAACTCCGCCTGCGTCTTCTGCGGACAGTGTGTCCAGCTCTGCCCCACAGGAGCCCTGACCGAGAACTCGGTCCATGGGATCAGCCGCCCCTCATACTCCAGGGTGGTAAAAACGACCTGCACCTATTGCGGTGTTGGCTGTGAGCTCAACATCCACGTCGACGAACTGACCGGCAAGGTCTGGAACGTTACGACGGACTACGACAGCACTACATCCCAGAACGAAGGCAGGTGCTGCGTCAAGGGGCGTTTCGGCTGGAGTTTCATCCACAGCAGGGACCGGCTCACAAAGCCTCTCATCAAGGAGGACGGCGTCTTCAGGGAAGCATCCTGGAACGAGGCCATAGGCCTGATAGCCAAAAAATTCACGGGTTACCGGGACACCAGCGGCTCCGATTCGGTCGCCTTCTTTACGTCGGCGCGATGCACGAACGAGGAAAACTACCTGCTTCAGCGCTTCGCAAGGGAGGTGATGGGCACTAATAACGTCGACCACTGTGCCCATCTCTGACACAGCCCCACAGTTGCGGGTCTCGGCGAGACCCTCGGAAGCGGAGCTATGACGAACGATTACGAGTCGATCAAGCACGCGGATGTGCTCCTGGTAATAGGCTCAAATACGACAGAGAACCACCCTGTCATCGGTTCATGGATCAAGGAACAGAAGATGAGCGGCAAAGCAAGACTTATTGTCTGCGATCCCAGAAAGATAGAACTTGATGGTCTTGCGGACATCAAGGTAAGACAGCGCTCAGGCAGCGACGTTGCCCTGCTCAACGGCCTGATGAACATAATCATTGCCGAGGGGCTTTACGACAGTGAGTTCATCGAAAAGAACGTCGAGAAGTTCGACGATCTCAAGGCCCTGGTGGCCGAGTACACTCCCGGGAAGGTCAGCGCTATCACCGGTGTGCCGGAGGAAACACTTAAGGAAGCCGCCAGAACCTACGCCAAAGGTCCGAACTCGGCGATCTTCTACACCATGGGCATCACCCAGCACAAGTATGGGACCAACAACGTCAGAACCGTGGCCAACCTTGCGCTGCTCTGCGGAATGCTGGGCAGGAAGGGAACCGGTGTCAACCCCCTCCGCGGACAGAACAACGTCCAGGGTGCCTGCGACATGGGCTGTCTCCCCGCGGTACTGCCCGGTTACCTGAATATCGCAAAGAAGACGGACGATGCCAGGGAGAAGGTCCGCAGGATCTGGAACTCGGATCTTCCGACAAGCCCCGGGAAAACGATCGTAAAGGTCATGGAAGGAGCCGCCAGCGGCGAGATAAAGGGTCTTTTCGTCATGGGAGAGAACCCGATGGTGAGCGACCCGAACACAAATCATGTCCGTCACGCTCTTGAGCACCTCGATTTCCTTGTTGTCCAGGATATCTTCCTGACAGAGACCGCCCAGATGGCGAATGTTGTCCTCCCTGCCGCGTGCTGGGCCGAAAAGGACGGAACGTTCACAAACACATGCAGGGCCGTCCAGCGGGTCCGAAAAGCGGTCGACGCCCCAGGCGAAGCGCTCCCCGACTGGAAGATCATCGTGGATATCGCGAAGGCCTGCGGCGCTTCATGGAATTTCGAATCGCCGGCACAGATAATGGAGGAGATCAGCCGCTTTGTGCCACAGTACGGAGGTATTTCGTTCGACCGCCTGGACAAAGGTCCGCTCATGTGGCCATGCCCCGACGCTAACCACCCGGGAACCCCGAATCTATACACGACAGGTTTCCCCCGTGGCAAGGCGACATTCGTACCGTGCGAGTGGCATGAACCCCACGAGTGGCCGGATGCCGAGTATCCGTTCCTGGCTACGACCGGTCGTACTCTCTACCATTACCATACAGGGACCATGACGAGGAGAACACCCTCCGCAGAGTTCATCAAATCGCTCTACGTCGAGGTAAACCCCGATGACGCCGCCACAATGGGCATCGGGCCGGGTGACGATGTCAAGGTCTCTTCAAGGCGCGGAAGCGTCGTCGGGGAAGCGCGGATCACCGACAAGGTCCCCCCGAAGATGGTATTTGTTCCCTTCCACTTCGGCGAGCAGCCCGCCAACTCGCTGACCGCATCGGTCTGGGACATCACCACTGAAACGCCCGCATTCAAGATCAACGCGGTCAAGGTCGAAAAAGCCTGAGCCACACCCGCGATCGAGTAAAAAAGATGGGGCCCTTAAGGGCCCCATCTTTTTTACTGAAACAGGTTCGGGGATCTAACCCTCGTCTTCCTCTACTTCCGCTTCGGCAATTATCTTCTTCGATATTTCATGCGGCACTTCCTCGTAGTGGGAGAATTCCATGGTGAAATTCCCGCGCCCGGAAGTCATTGAACGGAGGATGATAGCGTAACGGAACATCTCCGCGAGAGGTGCCTGCGCCTTGACCACCTGGAGTCTTCCCCTGCTGTCGATGCCCATGATCTTGCCCCGGCGGCTGTTGAAGTCGCCCATCACATCACCCAGGTAATCCTCGGGAACAACGACCTCTATGTTCATGATGGGTTCCAGGATGACCGGAGCCGCTTCGGCAATGCCCTTCTTATAGGCCATGGACGCAGCGATCTTGAAGGCCATCTCGGAGGAATCGACATCGTGATATGAACCGAAGAAAAGGCTGGCCTTGAAGTCAACGCAGGGATAGCCGGCAAGAACGCCCTTAAGAACAGCCTCCTTGAGTCCCTTTTCAACAGCCGGGATGTAGGATTTGGGAACCGACCCTCCCACAATCTTGTCCTCGAATTTGAACCCTTCGCCTCGAGGCAGCGGAACGAACTCTATATGCACGTCACCGTACTGCCCTCTGCCCCCGGTCTGTTTCTTGTACTTACCCTGCGCCTTGGATGTCTTCTTGATGGTCTCCCGGTAGGGGACCCTGGGCGTATCGGTATCCAGATCCACCCCGTAGCGCTCCTTGACCTTTGACAGCATTACGTCGATGTGAAGATCTCCCATGCCTGAGAGCACGCTGTCGTTAGTTTCGGGGTTCTTTTTGAAATGCAGAGTACGATCCTCCTCGAGCATCTTGTTGAGAGCGTTTGCGAGTTTGTCTTCATCGGCCCTGCTTTTGGGCTTGACGGCAACGCTGAACACTGGCTTCGGGAAAGCTATCTCCGGGTAGACGAAATCGTTTCCCTTTACCCCGAGAGTATCCCCTACAACCGTACTGTGAAGCTTCGGGATGGCTACAATGTCCCCAACGACAACATCCTTTGTGTCAAGTGATTCTTTGCCGGACAGGATCTTGAAGGAGCTGACCCGCTCATCATCTCCCCTGGAGACGTTGTAGATCGGGTTATCGCTCGTTGCTGAACCTGCAAATACCCTTATGAAGGACAGTTTCCCGACGTAGGGATCGACCATGACCTTGAAACAGAACGCTGAGAATTTCCCGGCGGGGTCGGGGGCGACCATGACCTCCGAATCGCCTTTTACGGCTTTTCGCGGAGGCATTTCGACAGGGCTGGGAAGAACTTCGATGATCGCGCCAAGAAGCTGTGAGATCCCTATGTTGGCAGTGCTGGATCCCGGCATTACTGGGAAGAGGCTTCTTGAGAGAACAGCTCTGCGAAGGACCGGGACGAGCTCTTCCAGGGATAGGGATTCCCCGTCCAGGTAGCGCATCATCAGTTCGTCCTCGGCCTCTACGATCCTCTCGACAAGGGCCTCCCTGGCAGAGGCTGCGTAGTCCGCCATATCGGCGGGAACATCCGCCTCTGTGAACTCCCTGCTTCCGTCACCCTTGTAGATGTAGGCCTTCTGCCTCAGGATATCGACAACTCCCTTGAAGGAAGATTCCCTTCCCACGGGAAGGAAGAGCGGAACGGCCTTATCGGTGAGATATTCCTGGATCTCCTTGACAACTTTTTCGAAGTCGCCGTTCTCTCTCTCCATCTTGCTTATATAGAAGGCCATGGGGATCTCGAAATCCTCCCCGAACTCCCAGGCCTTTTCTGTCTGGACCTCGACTCCGTGGACACCGCTCACCACGACTATTCCGGCATCGGTGACCCTCATGGCGGATCTGAGTTCGCCGATGAAGTCCGCATAACCGGGACAGTCGAACACGTAGAGGCGTTTCCCCATGTGTTCCAGCGAGAGAAGCGAAGAGTTGATGGATATCTGGCGCTTCTGTTCCTCGGCTCCGAAATCGCTTACGGTGTTGCCGTCTTCCACCTTGCCCATTCTGGTGGTCAAACCCGTATTGAAGGCCATTGCCTCGGCCAGCGCAGTCTTTCCTGAACCTCCATGGCCTACCAGCGCCACGGTTCTAATGTCATCAGGGTTGCGAGTCGCCATATACTGATACCTCCCTCAGATGGTAAAAGCTTTCTTCTAACCAGGTTTTACGCCGCGTCCAAAGCGACGGATTTTCCATGAATTATGCCACGCAGAGAATATCTTAAGTGGCAAGGGCAGGAGCGTCAATGAGTCCTTTTCACAGAGACCGGTCCCTTATGCTGCCCAGTACGGCATCGAAAGCAGCCGAGACTTCCTCGCCGGCTGCCTGTCCTCTGATCTCCTTCATCACCAGACCCATAAGGTATTTGCGCTTCCTGACGGCAGTATCCCCGCCTGCAATGATGACCCCGGTTTCTGCAGGGTTTGCTTCAAGTATCCTTGCAACTGTTTCAAAAAGGGCGTCGCGGGAAACACCGCCCGCGCTAATTCCGGACTTTTCCATGGCGGCGCCGACCTTCACCCCGAGGGCGAACATGATGCCAAGAACATCTTTGGCTGCCGTGCTGGAAAGGGATCCCTGCTTTACATGGACCAGGAGAGAGGCAAGATCCTCCGGACCTACGGCCAGATCGTTAATGGCGACCCCCGTCTCGTTCTGAAGGCGAAGAATGTATGTTCTGACCCAGTTGGCCGCAAGTTGCCTGTCGGCCCCAAAGGCCACTGTTTTCTCAAGATAAAGGGCAACATCCTGGTTTTCCGACAGAGAGACGGAATCAGCCTGGCTCAGACCCCATTCACGGATATATCTCTCCCGCCTGTCCCATGGAAGTTCTGGAAGGCTGCAGCCGATGTATTTAACAAGTTCCTCGTCTATTTTTATCGGCGGGAGGTCCGGCTCAGGGAAGTATCTGTAGTCGTGTGCCTCTTCCTTGCTCCGGGATGACCGTGTCACTCCTGCTCCGTCATCCCAATGACGGGTTTCCTGCACTATCTCTTCTCCATTGAGAAGTATCTCCCTCTGGCGAATTATCTCGTATTCGAGGGCGCGTTCCATAGCCCTGACCGAGTTCACGTTCTTTATCTCCACCCGGCTCCCCCATCTTCCGTCGGAGCATTTCTGCGAGATGTTGGCATCGACCCTGAGCGACCCTGACTCCATGTCCCCGTCAGAGACCTCGAGATATCTTACGAGCCTGCGTATCGTAAGGACGTACTCCCGGGCCTCTTCGGGAGACGACAGTTCGGGTTCAGAGACTATTTCCGCAAGCGGTACTCCCCCCCGGTTGTAATCGACAAGGGAAAACGACGCTCCGGACAGTCTTCCATCGGCGGTTTTGTGGACCAGCTTGCCCGCGTCTTCCTCGAGGTGTAGCCTCGTAATGTTTATGTTCTTGACTCTTCCTTCAAGAAAGATCGGCATCGAGCCGGAGACCGCGAGAGGGATATCGTACTGACTGACCTGAAATGCCTTGGGGAGATCCGGGTAGAAGTAGTTCTTGCGGTGGAACCTTGTCATGGCGTTGACGGAACAGTCAAGAGCCAGAGCCGCCTTCACACCAAGTTCCAGTGCCCGCCTGTTGAGCGATGGCAGCGATCCGGGAAGACCGAGGCAAGCCGGGCATACATTCGTGTTGGGCTCCGTGCCGATATAAGCCGTCGGGCATGAGCAGAAGAGTTTGCTTTCGGTGGCCAGCTGAACGTGGACCTCGAGACCGATGACGGTTTCAAATGACAGATCCATTACAGGACACCTCCTGAAGAGATCCCGGGGCGTCCTGCCCAGGCTTCAATGACGGCCGCAAACTCAAGCAGCCGGGAGTCCGCCCATCGGGGCGCAACGATCTGGACGCTCAGTGGAAGCCCTGAGGCGTTCATCCCAGTCGATACCGTCATTCCGGGAAGCCCCGCAAGGTTCACCGGAAGAGTGAATACATCGCTCATGTACATGCTTATCGGGTCGTCAATGAATTCCCCCTTGCGAAACGGAAGCGATGGGGTTGCCGGCATGAGTATCACGTCAGCGGCTTCAAAGGCTTGGGTGAACTCGACGCAGATCCGGCGGCGAACCTTGAGCGCAAGGAGGTAGTAGGCATCGTAATACCCTGAACTCAGAGCAAAGGTGCCTGTGAGGATCCTCCGCTGGACCTCCTCCCCGAAACCGGCGCTCCTGGTCCTGAGGAACTGGGAGATGAGATCGGGAGCTTCCTCCCTGAGCCCGTACCTCACGCCGTCAAACCTGGCGAGATTGGAGCTTGCCTCGGCCGGCGCGATTATGTAGTAGCACGGAAGCCCGTAGGCCGCGGATTCCGGAAGTGATATGTCCACTATCTCGGCCCCGGAGGAGGAGAGCATTGAGGCGGTGTTTTCGATGGAACGTTCTATGTCTCCATCAAGAGTACCGTTCTGGAACTCCCTGACAATGCCGACCTTCTTCCCCTTTACCGAGGGTTCTTTGATGCTTTCGCTGAATACGGGGCGTCCCCCGGGCCTGCAGGTCGAATCTTTGTGATCGTAACTGGCGATAACATCCATAACAAGGGCCATGTCCGATACGCTCCTGGCGAACGGTCCGATCTGGTCAAGGGAAGAGGCAAATGCGACAAGCCCCCATCTGCTGACGAGGCCGTAGGTGGGTTTGAGGCCGTGGACACCGCAGAAAGCGGCAGGCTGTCGAATGGACCCCCCCGTGTCGCTTCCAAGAGCAATAGGGACATAACCTGCGGCCACAGAGGCGGCGCTGCCGCCGGAGCTCCCTCCGGGGACCCTGTCGGTATCCCTCGGGTTGGATGCCGGACCGAAGGCTGAGTGTTCCGTAGAACTTCCCATGGCGAATTCGTCCATGTTGGATTTACCTATTACGACCGCGCCTGCCTTCTCCAGCAGTTCAATGACCGTGGCATCGTAGGGCGGTTTCCAATCACCGAGGATCCTGCTTCCGCAGGTGGTTCTGACCCCACGCGTGCACATGTTGTCCTTTACCACAACCGGCACGCCACCGAGCGGACCGGGAGATTTGCCGGAGGAAACAGCCTTGTCAATGCTTTCTGCTTTTGCGATAGCCTTTTCGCTCAAGGGGGTGATCAGGGCGTTGAGGACAGGCTCAAGGGCCTGCATCCGGGCGAGACAGTCACCGACGACATCCCTGGCGGTAAATTCGCCGTCCCGGATGCCGGAGGCTATACGGGAAGCCTCCATTTCATGAAAGATCATCAGGATCCCCCTCGCCATCTATGGCAGGTACCTTGAAAAACCTGCCCTCACGGAGAGGGGCCTCTTCAAGAGCATCAATGACGTAACTCCAGATCTCAGGCTCATCATCCCTCAGCGGGCATGAATGGGATCCACTCTCCTCGAAGGGGTCTATTCCCTCGGTATCGCACTTCTCAAGTGTACGAAAGTGCTCGATAATATCCTGAAAATAACGGACCATGGGATCGACCCTTTCAGGGGGGATCTCAAGCCGTGCCAACCGGGCGACATGCAGCACGTCCTTTTCATCTATCGCCATTAACGCCATCCCCTTTCATGGTTCCGTTTTCCAGGGCCTTCCCGATCAGATCCCGGAATTCTCTCTCGTCGATGATCCTTACTCCGAACGACTGGGCTTTCGCCAGCTTGCTCCCCGGGTTTTCACCGCGGACAACAAAGGATGTCTTTCTGCTGACCGAGGAAGGAGTGCTGCCTCCAGATCCCCGGACCACGGCTTCCGCTTCGAGGCGGGTCATCCCCTCAAGTTCGCCCGTGAAGACAAAACTCAGCCCTTTGAGTGGACCATCGACGCGTGGGGTCTGCCTCTCTTTCGAGGCTGTCGCTACGCCTGCCGAACGGAGTTTATCAAGGGTGCTCCTGTTGCGGGGATCCCTGAAAAAGGCCGTCACGGATGCCGCTATCCGAGGTCCGACCCCTTCAACTGAAGCGAGTGTCTCTTCATCAGCCGATTCGAGCCCGTCTATGTCCCCGAAGGCTTCGGCCAGCAGTTCCGCGACCCTTGCACCAACGTAGCGGATCCCCAGGGCCGCGATGAGAGTTTCCGGCGGACGGGATCTTGAGGCATCTATCGATGCAAGGACTGTGGCCGCCGCCTTCTCTCCCAGTATCCTCGATGACTTTTCCCCCACCAGCTTGATCGGGGCCAGATCCTCCAGGTCAAGGGTATATATGTCGGCTATGTCCTTGATAATTCCAGTTTCGACAAGCCTGTCGATAAGCCTCTCACCGAGTCCCGTGATATCCATCCCGGAACGGGACGCGAAGTGGCGCAGTCCCTCCAGTATCTGGGCCGGACACGATCTGTTGACACACCTCATGGCCACCTCTCCGGGCAGAGATACGGCCTCCGATCCACATGCCGGGCATTGAGATGGCATTACGAAAGGAACCGATCCCTCGCCCCTTGAAACAGGGTCGGGTCGTACGATCTCAGGGATGATCTCCCCGGCCTTTCTCACCCAGACCATGTCCCCCTCACGGATATCCTTTCGCGCTATCTCGTCGGCATTATGGAGACTTGCCCTCTGGACGATAGTCCCTGAAATATTAACCGGCTCAAGTATAGCCACGGGGGTCAGCGTCCCAGTCCGGCCAACGGATATCTCTATCTTTTTAAGCCTGGCAAGTTTCTCCTCCGGCGGGTATTTGTATGCCACCGCCCACCTCGGAGCCTTGGCTGTCGCGCCCAGATCACCCCAGGACCCTAGATCATCCACCTTGATCACGACACCGTCAGTAACGTACGGAAGCGTAAACCGGGCGGTCCTCCACTTTTCAATATAGGCGAAAAGTTCTTCCGGCCCTTCGCAGACGATCTCTGTGCCCTGAGTCGGAAATCCGAGGGCGGAGAGCCACTGGATCGTCTCGTACTGGCTTTTCAAGCCGTAACGCTCCGGGGTAACGACCTGGTAGACAAAAAGGCTCAGCCGCCTTGCGGCGGTGACCCTGGAGTCGAGCTGGCGGATACTGCCGGCCGCCGCGTTCCGGGGGTTTGCGAAGAGAGGGAGACCCTGCTCTTCTCTTTCGGTGTTGAGGATCAGAAAATCCTCGCTCTTTATAAGGACCTCTCCCCTGACTTCGAGCCTTCCATTGACTTCCCGGGAAAGTTTTTTCGGCAGGCCGCGGATCGTCCTGATGTTCCCCGTTACGTCTTCACCCACGCGTCCGTCCCCTCTGGTGGCTCCCCTGGTGAACTCACCGTCCTGGTAGACAAGCGATACTGCCAGGCCATCGATCTTGAGTTCACAGCAGATCCTGGGATAAGAGGATCG
>DFYG01000131.1 GCA_002382605.1 Synergistaceae bacterium UBA4088
AGGGAGCTCGATCAGAAACTTGAGCGGACGGAGGATCTGGAGAGGGACCTGGGCCCCGCAGGGTCGGCGATCCTGCGGGGGAATGACGCGGTCGCTTTCCTGTCCGCCTGGACCGAGAGGTCTACCGTATGGCAGCCTCCAAAGAGCCTCGACAGCATTGTTCTCTATGCCGGGACCCCTCCGGTGCTTGCCCATCACGCGGTCTTCGCAGCGACAGGCCTGACGGCCGACTCCTGGCCCGGAAGGCTGCGCGAATCCCCGCTCCTTGACGACAGCCGCAAGGAAGCGCTCCACAATAACACCGGGATAGGCCTTTCGCCCGTACATCTCCCCCTTCTGCGGGAAAAGCGCATGCAGCGAGAGGCCCTCCTGAGAAGGATCCTGGCCTCTGCCGACACTGTGTGCATCGCTTCCCGACCCTGCCAGGACGGATCCGGAAGGCCTCTTCAGCAGTCCGTCATGGTTGATTCGGCACTAAGCCAGGATCCGCCCTGGATCACGGAAATGGTGGAAGAAGCAAGGTTTTCCCGTTCCATGAAGGATATCCTCCCCAGGGAGGAAGAAACCGTCTTCAATGGAATAGAGGTCCGGGCCGACGATCCTCCGAGATGCCCGGAAAGGATACGCGAACTTCCCCCTTCTGCCCCCTGGCCCCCCGGTTACGCTCTGAGGGCCCCGATAAGCGGGATCGACACCTGGGGGGATTGTCCATTCAGGTTCTACGCGGAAAAAACCCTCGGTTTCCGGAAGAGCCGCTCCTTCGGCTTCGATCCTCTTGCGGCCGGCACGATGATCCATGCACTGTGGGACAGGATCTGGGCGGACAGACTCCGTTCTGGAAAGGGACTTTTAGAACTTGCAGAAGGTTGCTGGGATGGGACCGTTCTCCAGCACTACCCCGCCCTGGCAAGACTTCCCCGGCATCTGCGGCGGCTCCGCTCCCAGACTGCAGCAATGGCCCTGCTCCAGCAGAAGATGGAGGATTCCGGTCTTTCAGAAGCAAGAAAAGAACAGCGGCGGGAGAAGGATATCCGGATCACTGTGGGGGGGGTCCTCTTCAGCGGAAGGTACGACCGTCTCGATATACTGAAGGACGGAACAGCCCTTATAGTCGATTACAAGACCGGACTGAGCAACAACCTCTCGAAGTCGCTGCAGCTCGCCGCCTATGCCATCGCTCTAAGGGAATCGGAATCGCTTGAGGTCTCCGGATACGTCTTTCTCTCCCAGGGGGACTGCAGGGTCACGGGGAAGCTGAAAAAAACAGCAGCAGCCGTTATCGGTGAATTCACCGGGAGATCCAGGACTTCCCTGGAGGATATGATCGCTTCTGCCGAAGGAACCCTCGCAGAAATGGCTGGATCCATATCAGGGGGAAAGTTCCTGCCGAATTACGAAAACGATCAGGTCTGCAGATACTGCGACTTTCAGGGTTTATGTCGAAGAGGCGAGGCGACCGGGACTGGAGGCGACGATGATGACGGACCGGATGAGTGAGGAATTCAGGTCATATCTGGAAAAATCCTCCCTGGAACCCGGGCAGATAGAGGCCGTTATGTCCGACAGCCCCCTTGTCGTCGTCAGCGCCGGTGCGGGAGCCGGAAAGACTCTTACACTTGCCTGGAGATTTGTGCGCCTTGTCGCGGTGAACCAGATACCCGTGGACAGGATCCTCACGATCACATTCACGGAGAAAGCTGCCCTTGAGATGAGAGAGAGGATCCGCCGACTGATGACGGAACTTCCGCGGGAAGTTCCCATATTCGCTCCCTTACTTGCCGAGGCGCTTTCCCGTCTCGACGAAGCTTACATCTCGACGATACACTCTTTTTCCATGAGAGTGCTGAAGGAGTGCGGCCTTTCGGTCGACATGGACCCGGGCGCCAGGGTAATATCACCCCCGGAGGAGAACGCCTTCTGGCAGTTCCTTGAGAGATCAATCGACAGGGATGATGCCATCTACCTTACGAACACCCTGGATACTCTCTGGCAGAAAAGGGCTTCAGCTCTCCTTGCCTCCC
Organism: Synergistaceae bacterium UBA4088; assembly: GCA_002382605.1. Lineage (GTDB taxonomy): Bacteria > Synergistota > Synergistia > Synergistales > Thermovirgaceae > UBA2252. The sequence goes on from DFYG01000131.1 coordinate 2,022, forward strand.
GCGAAGCCGCCGATATCGTCAATACCTTCGGGGCGAACAGCCTGTGCCGGACGGCCTCCTCCTCTATTCCTCTCTTTGAGAGCCGTAGCCTCTCTCCGGAATCTCTCTGGGAGTGGGCAGAAGGTATTGAAGAGCGGGACGCCTCGCTTTCATGTGAACTGCTGGATCTCTTCGCCCCTCAATGGGAACAGGCCTGGGAGATATGGCTCCGACGGATACTCCCCGCGGCGGGCGCGCCGGATATCTTCAAAGACGACAAGACGGTCTTCTCATCAAGAGGTCTGGGGTTCATCTCTTCATGGGGATCTTCCCCGCCGGAACGGGAAGATCTCCCGCGATTCATTTTCGACCTTATCGGTAAGGACGGATTGATCGGCAATCTTAGAGGCGCTACAGGCAAGACCATGAAGATGGTCAAAGAGTCCGCCATTTCAGTAACCGGAGAGAGTCTTGCGGATTACCGCGACTCGCGTTCCTCATGGGCTTCGGCGGCGGAATGGCTCGTCCGGGGCTTTTCCCCCGAGGAGACGCTGCTGCGCAATGTAATGCTCCGCTTCATATCCGTCTGCTGGAAGCTCTTCGAATCGGCCAAATCCTCCAGGGGGACTCTCTCGTTCGAGGACATGATAAAAGGAGCGCGCGACGCCCTTTCAAGGGAGTCCTCCTACGCGGACCGCTTCCGGCACATCATCGTCGACGAGTTCCAGGACACCAACTCCCTGCAGGACGAACTCCTCTCTTCGTTCGACCCGCCCCCCGGGGGCACTCTCTTCCTGGTCGGAGATCTGCAGCAGTCGATATACCGCTTTCGCCACGCCGAACCGGAGATCTTCTGGCGGCGTATAAGGGAAGCGGACCGCAGCGGAGCATCGCTCGTGAAGCTTGACGTCACTTTCAGATGCAGACAGGGAGTGATGGATCAGGTCAACAGTATCTTTGAAAAGACATGGGAACAAGGGATCGCAAGGTCTTCGGGAAAACAGTTCACCCCTTTGATGCCTCCCGTTTCAAGGGATTGGTGGGATGCCCGGCAGGCCTCATCAGTAAAACCGTTCGAGATGATCATCTCCGCTGATACTGAAGAAGGACCTTCGATGAAGACTCCGGCCCTCAGGGGTGCCGCTCTGGGTCTCCTGGCCGACAGGATCCGGGAAATGGTAACATCCGGAGCCACTGTCTGGGATTCGGACGATACCGGGGAGTTTGCCCTGCGCCCTGTGAGATTCGGCGATATCGCCGTTCTGGTACCATCAAGAACGTTCTACGACATACTGGAAAAGGTATTCGTAGAGGATAGGGGTATACCCACCTACTTCGAGGGAAACCGCAACTACTTCGAGAGGGGGGAGGTGCGCGACGCGGTAAGGCTGCTGGAGGCGATCTCCGACCCTGAGGATACGCTCGCAATGGCATCATTCCTGGCCTCTCCACTCAGCGGTCTGACGCCGCTGCAGGCATCCGGCCTGATCTCAGGCTCCGTGCGAGGAGGGAAGCGCCTTTCTGAAAACCTGAAAGAAGCATTTCCTGAAACCGCGGCGTGGTTCTACGACTGCAGAAGATCCGGTCTCGCCGCAGGGCCTTCCCGGGCACTTGCATCGCTTCTGGAAACTGAAAGAGTGCTGCTGTCCTACCCCTCGTGGAGACGCGCAAGGGTAGCGGCGAACCTCCGCAGGGGGGTGGACCTCGCCAGGGAGTACGAGGCATCCCTGGGAAGGAGCCTCTCGGGCTGCGCTGGCTACCTGCGCGACGTCACCCGCCGCGAGATGGATTCGAAGGAAGCCGATATCCTTGGAGAGGATGACGACATGGTACGGGTGATGACTGTACACGCGGCTAAGGGGCTTGAATTTCCCGTCGTGGCGGTCACCGGTCTGGAACAGGGAATAAGAACCCGAGGAAAGGGAACGAGAATGACACCCTCCGTCCGGCTTGGAATAGTCTCATCGGCGATCCCCGACGGATGGACCGGCAGCGCCTCGGCAAAGACTCTCTCCGGGGATATCCATGACATCTTCGAGACCCGCGAAACCCGGGAGGAAAAAGAACGCCTGCTTTACGTTGCCTGTACGAGGGCCAGGGACTCCCTTATCCTCTGCGGAATATGTCCCATGAAGGATGGCGTCCCTGATCCAAAGGAACACTCCTGGCTCAAGACCATATCCAGCTGGCTGGACGGGGCCGAAAATCTGCCGCTCTCTCCGCCACCAGGTGCTCCCGCAGTAGCCAGGACCGGGAAGGATCCTGAACNNGCCGCGGTAAATTCATCATGCCACCGGAAACATCGGCGAGGCCGCTCGAAAGGATCAGCGCGACCGGGTACGCTCTTTTCAGGTTCTGCCCTTTTGCCTTCAGAATGCGCCACAGGCAGGGAATGGACATCTCATGGGAGATGTCATCCGACGGCATCGGGGGCGCAGATCTCGGGAGTCTGGCTCACTGGATCCTCAAGCGCTGGGACATCCACCCTGAAACACTCGACAGATTCAGGGCGGGCCCGACCAACTCATCTCTCGGGAGCATCCTTCCCTCCGACCTTCGCGCGGTATGGGCCGACACCTCGAGAAGCGGGCCGCTGATGGAGTGGCTGGAGCGATTCGCCTCCTCCCCCGCTGCCGAAAGGATCCGTAGTGCCGCCGATCCGCAGAGGGAGATCCCCTTCAGGATCCGCCTTGGCAGCGGCAGCATAATGGTGGGAACCATAGACGTTCTATGGCGTGAGGGAGACAGGATCTTCATCAGGGACTACAAGATAGGGCGCACCGATGGAGCCCCTCGCCTGCTCTACGATCTGCAGGTCGTCTTTTATGCCCTGGCTGCCAGGAAGCACTTCGGGGATGTCCCATACGACCTGGCACTTATATCGCTGAAGGATTCGAACGAGATCGGGATCGACATTTCAGATATCTCCTGGTCCGGGATTGAGAACGACATCATCTCCGCCGCGAATGAGGCCGGTTCAGGTTCTTTTCGTCCGAACCTGGAGATGTGCCCCTCGTGCCCGTGGCGGAGGAGTTGCCATTTTTCGCAAACTGCAGGTCCACCGGATGCGGGAGACTGAATTATCCTTTTCATTCTCTCCGCGTTCATATATCATTGGCCCCAAACAGTACAGCCTTACCCAACCAAAAAATGGAAGGGGGACACCTGATGCCATATGTGCCAAGACAACTGCTTTCGCTCATGATCTTTATCCTTGTTTTTTTTATGGCACTTTCCGGGTCCCTTGAGGCCTCCTCTCTTCCCTGGATAGAGCATCGTGTAAATCCGGGCGACACCGTGGAAACGATCGCACTCAGTTATGGGATAGACAGCTTCAGTATCCGGAGAGCTAACGAAATGCCCGAAAACGTAATTCCATCCGAAAGATCAGTTATCCTGGTACCACGCGACAAAAGTCTGTTGATCGAAACACGGGCGGAAGTCCGGGCCAGAAGCTCCGGTGAAACGACAGCAGGCTTGTATTCACATGAAGAAGACAACCGGGGCCCTCTGCCGGAGACAACCGGGACTGATGCAGGTCAGGGGATGACCACTCTTTCCGGGGTCTTTTCACCCCTATGGCCGGTTATCGGAAAGGTCTATTCCCGCTTCGGCCCAAGGAGAGGACGCTTTCACACCGGGATCGACATCTCGGCGCCCAGGGGAACACCGATCAAGGCAGTAGCCGACGGCAGGGTGGTCAGGGCAGCAACGCGCCGGGGCTACGGGCGCAGCATATTGATAGATCACGGCAATGGAACGATGACCCGCTACTCACACTGTGACACCATGCTCTGCAAAGCCGGAGACAAGATAGCTGCGGGACAGAAGATCGGGACCGTTGGCAGGACGGGAAGGGCCACCGGCCCGCATCTGCATTTCGAGGTGATAATTAACGGCAAGCACAAAGACCCTGAAAAATATATGCCCTCCAAAAAATAGCAGGGAGGTCGAAAAAAATGATGGAGAACGGGATCAAAGCGCCCTCGTTCTGCCTGAAGGACAGCAACAGCAAGGAGAGATGTATTGAAGAATTCTCCGGGAAGTGGGTGGTGCTCTACTTCTACCCTAAAGACAACACGAGCGGATGCACCCTGGAAGCCATCGAGTTCTCGGCCCTGGAGGAGGAATTCCGCGGCCTCGGGGCGGTGGTTATCGGCATAAGCCCGGACACATGCGAAAGCCATGCCCTTTTCATCGGGAAGCACAACCTGACGGTCATTCTTCTCAGCGACCCGGAAAAGAAGGTCCTGGAGCCCTACGGTGCGTGGGGAATGAAGAAAATGTACGGAAGGGAGTCCATGGGGGTGGTCAGGAGCACCGTTCTTTTATCACCCGATGGCAAGGTGGCAAAAACATGGACTAACGTCAAGGCTGAGGGACATGCGGCCAAAGTCCTGGATTCCCTGAAGGAGTTATCAGCTTAGTAGAAGAAACTGTTCAAGCCCCCTCTTTCGAGGGGGCTTTTTTGAAGCAAGAAAGGTCAGGCTTGGTTTAGATTTTCAAACTCTTTTCAGGTTCCAACATAGCTCCTTTCAGGCCTGACATGATATCATTTCGGCAGGGAGGTGACCTCCTGTGGACGAATGGACAATGCCTGATCCTTCAAAAATTGCGCTGCTGACAATAGATGCTCAGCAGGAATTCCAGCCCGGGAGCCTCTCGGGGAGACCCGAAAACGCTGCGGCAATACCTGCTGCCGCGGCAGTAGCCCACGCCTTCCGGGAGGCCGGCAGACCTATCGTGCATATTGTGCGCCTGTACCTGCCCGACGCGAGCAACGCCGACCTGTGTCGAAGAAAACGTATCCTTTCCGGCGACCATCTGCTTGCTCCCGGATCGGACTCCAGCCAGATCGCGCCGGAACTGCTCCCCTCTCCATTGATCCGCCTGGACCATAAACTTCTCCTTGGCGGAGGCATACAGAGCATCGGCACGGCGGAGTCAGTCATCTTCAAGCCCCGCTTCGGGGCTTTCTTCAGGACGCCTCTCGAAGAACACCTCGAGAATCTCGGAGTAAACACCGTGGCTGTTGCGGGATCGAACTTCCCCAACTGCCCACGCGCCACGATATACGAAGCCAGCGAGCGTGATTACCGCATAGTCGCCGTGAAGGACGCTATATCCCTTCTTGATGACAGAGGCGTTAGAGAACTTGAGGCAATAGGCGTCCTCTGCATCGATTCCCGTGAGGCCGTATCCTTCATCTTGAAATAGGTCTAGCCGCCCCCCAATTCGCTTTTGGTATATAATAGTAGGGTTATAACGATGCCTTTCTGGAGGGACCCCTTGATATTTCTTCTTCTGGAGGAAAGCATGCTTGTGGATATGGGCAGGGTTCTGGCCCTTGTCCGTTTCGGGGGCGAAACTGCCGTGCTCCTGCGGGACGGGTCTGTCATGGCGACAGGGTTCACCCCGCTGACGATAGCTAAAAGATCGAACCGTTATATGGAAGATGGCAAAGAAAGAGCGCGCGCCTTGCGCCAGGAGGGAAAGATTTTATGACATCCGCTTCCAGCCAGTACACCGCAAAGGACATCCAGATACTAGAAGGTCTCGAGGCCGTCCGGCGAAGGCCGGGCATGTATATCGGCGACACCGGGGCGAGAGGCCTTCACCATCTCATCTATGAAGTCGTAGATAACGCTATCGACGAGGCCATGGCCGGGTGGTGCTCGAAGATAAACGTTACTATCCACGCAGACAACCACATTTCAGTTGAGGACAATGGACGCGGCATTCCCATAGACGTTCACCCGCAAACGGGACGTCCCGCGGCTGAGGTCGTTCTCACTACCCTGCACGCTGGCGGAAAGTTCGACCATAAATCCTACCAGGTCAGCGGCGGACTCCACGGTGTCGGCGTATCCGTCGTCAACGCCCTCTCCGAGTGGCTGAACCTAACGGTGTGGCGCGATGCCAGGGAGTGGAGACAATCCTACAGGAAGGGTAAGCCGATCACAGAACTCTGCTGCGGCGAGCCGGTTGAAAAGAACGGCACATTCATTGAATTTTCCCCGGACTCGGGAATTTTCGATGAGATCGCCTTTTCCTGGGACACGCTTTCAGGAAGATTCAGGGAGATGGCCTTCCTCAACCCGGGCCTGGCCATCGAACTCAGGGAGGAGATCTCCGGGAAGGAAAAGATCTTCTGCTACGAGGGCGGTATCTCTTCCTTCGTGGAATATCTCAACCGCGGCAAAAACACCCTTTTCAAACCTCCGATAGTCGTATCAGGCAAACGCGAGGGAGTGACCGTGGAGATAGGCATTCAGTACAACGACAGTTACATTGAGCGCGTCTTTGCTTTCGCCAACCTCATAAACACTATCGAGGGCGGAACTCACGTCTCCGGTTTCCGAACGGCACTTACCCGAGCCATAAACGAATCGGCCCGGAGGAACAAGATCCTCAAGGAAAAGGACCCCAACCTTACCGGGGATGACCTCAAGGAAGGGCTTACTTCGGTCATATCCGTAAAACTCCCGGAGCCGCAGTTCGAGGGTCAGACAAAGACCAAGCTCGGCAACGGCGAGATCAAGGGCATCGTCGATTCCCTCTTCTACGACGGACTCATGGCCGAGATAGACGAACGCCCCGATATCCTCAAACCCGTTGTCGAAAAGGCCATAAGGGCGCGCCTGGCGCGAGAGGCCGCGAAGAAAGCGAGGGAACTCGTCCGGCGCAAGACTGCGCTTGCCGGGCTCGACCTTCCAGGCAAACTCGCTGACTGCTCCAGCCGAAACCCCGAAGAGTGCGAAATATTCATCGTCGAGGGAGACTCGGCCGGAGGCTCTGCAAAACAGGGACGCGACCGCAACTTCCAGGCCATCCTTCCTCTTCGGGGCAAGATCCTCAACGTCGAGAAGGCCCGCATCGACAAGGCCCTGGACAACAACGAGATAAGGACCATCATCCAGGCTCTCGGGGCAGGGGTCGGTGATGACTTCAACGTTGGAGCCATCAGGTACCACAAAGTGTTCGTGATGACAGACGCAGACGTCGATGGAAGCCATATCAGGACGCTGCTGCTGACCCTCTTCTACCGCTTCATGCCCCAGCTTATCGATCAGGGGTATCTCTACATCGCCCAGCCTCCCCTCTACAGGACCCAGGCCGGGAAGGATATCAACTACTGTTTCAGTGATAAGGAACTCAAGGTCCTCCAGGAAGGCGCGAAAGGGAAAAAACTCTCCATCCAGCGCTACAAGGGCCTTGGTGAGATGAACCCGGAGCAGCTTTGGGAGACCACCATGGATCCTGCCACACGCATCTGCAAACGGGTGGAGATCGACGACGCCGTCTCCGCTGAGGAATACTTCAGCATTCTCATGGGTGACAAGGTCGAACCCCGCAGAGAGTTCATCGAGACTCACGCCAAAGAGGTAAGGAACCTGGATGTGTAGAAAATCATAAATCGTAATCCGTAAATCGTGAATCGAAAAAATCAAGAACTTAACCTGTCGCTGCGCTTGGGGCAGAGCGCCAGCCTACCTGACATAGTCATCAATTATCCAGTCGGGAATGATTTGATCGGAGACTTCATAAATTGTGAACGGCAAAACCGGGGACGAAACCATATCATTAAACAATCACAAAGGGCCGATTGAAGCAGCTTCGGCCCTTTTATTTTGTTTGGGGCGCGTATCACCGCTATATACCTTATCCCTCCCCGCAGGCCTTTTCTTCTGTTCTCTGCCATTCCAGGAAGTTTCCTGTTATATTTGGTCGACAGGGAATGGCTCCGGTTACATGAAGGGACTGATCCCTGACCCGATCCGGACAGACTGATAAGGAGTTTCGGGAAGACAGAGGTCACGGAGCATGACATCCGCGTCAGGCTTGCGAAAAGGATGACGGACAAAAATCGGGAGGTGCAGAATGAATAAGCCGATACTTGGAATAAAGGGCGGATCCATCTGGACGGGTGACCCGATTAACCCGC
>DFYG01000154.1:0-3466 GCA_002382605.1 Synergistaceae bacterium UBA4088
CGCCGCCTTCTTCTACCAGGAGTTCTCCTCGTCCGCCGATCCCGCAAGCCTTACCTGTGATCTCCCCCTCATCCAGAACGACACGGACCATCTTGCCTATTGTGTCACACCGGAGAGTGTACTCGGAGATAATTTCCTTGACTCCGCTCCCGGTCCCCATTCCCGCTACACTCAGGTGAAGTTGTCTAATTACAGAAGCTACCAGTTCTCCCCGGTGTATTTTGCGGCCGGTTATCGAAGCCAGGGAGGTGGCGGAGTCTTCCAGCCCCATGAAATTTCCAGTCATGTTGGCATTAATGCCGATCCCCGTAACTGCATAATGTACCAATCCCGGTTCACTGGATACTTCGGTTAGGATTCCGCAGATTTTTGCTCCTTTCCAGAGGATATCGTTGGGCCATTTTAGCTGACAGAGTATGCCGGTTATTGAGAAAATAGCTTTCTGGACCGACATGGCCGCGACCAGGCTCAGCATCTGTATCTGATCCGGCTGCATCGCAGGATGCATGATCACAGAGAAATATATTCCTCCCTGTGGAGGAGAGATCCAGGATCTGCCAAGACGGCCCCTGCCCGAGATCTGACAGTTCGCAAGGATAACGACTCCATCCGGGGCTCCGCGTCGGGCAAGATCCTTGGCCGGGATCTGGGTGGAATCCAGCTTATCCCAGAAAAGGACCGGATGCCCCCAGGGGCAGTTCGAAAGGAGGATCTCAATCCAGGAGGGATCAAGGTCATTATCAGAAACTCTCTGGAAACGATACCCTTTTACCGGGATGGATCCAATTTTGTAGCCGTCTTCCTGAAGAGAGCGGACTGCCTTCCAGACAGATTGTCTGGAGATACCAAGCTTTCTGCAAAGTCTCCCGCCGGAAACCGTTTCTCCTTCCGCATCAAGGAGTTCGCGTAGCACCGATATCTTTGTGCTGTTGTTCTTCTGTATGGGCATCGTTCATTCTCCTTCACTGGCAGTAGCGTGATGATATAATGAAACTCCTGTTATAAATAATAATATCACTCCCGCCGGCCGGGAGAACCCAGGAGGAATGATTATGGGACAGATTCCTGTAACATCGGTCATGGAGGGACTTCGCTCACTTGCATGTGAGTTGAAGGACAGCCTTTGACCCGGAAACCACTGAATCAAATCTTCAGAAATTAACTGCGACAACCTCTGAACTGGACTTCTGGAGCAGGGATGATGCGCAGGAGATCACCAAAAAGTTTTCAAGCCTTCAGGTAAGTATTGAGACCTGGAAGTCGGTGGAATCAGAGATGGAAGATCTGCAGGCCCTGGCGGATCTCCTGGAAGAAGAGAAAGATCCCGAACTTGAAAAGGAGTTCTATTCGCGTTCCACCGAGTTGGAAAAAAACATCAGGGACAGGCTTCTTCTTCTTCTTTTGAATGAAGAGTACGATGATTCCAATGCCATTATAAGCATTCATCCTGGAGCTGGAGGTCTGGATTCACAGGACTGGGCAGAGATGATATTCCGGATGTATTTGCGATGGGCCGAAGTAAGGGGATTCAAGACCCAGGTGCTGGAACTTGCAGAGGACGACGAGGCGGGGATAAAATCAGCCACAATACTGGTTACAGGCGATCACGCATATGGGTATCTCAAGAGCGAGCGGGGCGTCCACCGTCTTGTAAGGATATCGCCTTTCGACACCGCGAAGAGAAGACACACAAGCTTCGCCTCGCTTAACGTATCGCCGGAGCTCCCGGAAGACGTCGAGATCGAGATCAACCCGGAAGATCTGAGGATCGATACCTTCCGGTCGGGCGGGGCCGGAGGGCAACATGTCAATATGACAGATTCGGCCGTCCGTATAACCCACATTCCTACAGGGATCGTCGTAAGCTGCCAGAACCAGCGTTCTCAGCACATGAACCGCCATAGTGCCATGCTGGTATTGAGAGGACGCCTGTTCGAGAAGATGCTCCAGGAGAAACAGGAGGAGATGAATTTGATCCAGGGTGAAAAGAAGGAGATCGGATGGGGGAGCCAGATACGCTCCTACGTCATGCATCCTTACACCATGGTCAAGGATCACAGGACAAACCTTGAAAAAGGGAATGTGCAGGGGGTACTGGACGGAGACATCGACGATTTCATCCAGTCCTTCCTCCGTTTCAGAAAACGGGGAAAACCATGAGACAAAAACCGGAGGCTGCTTTGATGAGAAAAATGATGATCCTTTTTTTGTTGCCGCTTCTCTCTCTTGCGGTCGCGGGGACCGCATTGGCCGGAAAATTTTCCGTCCCGGGTGGAACCATGCCGGTTGAATCGCTTCGGGAAGGTATGAAGGGGACAGCATTCACTGTCGTCAAGGGCGACGAAGTGGTTTCTTTCCCGATCACTATTATCAGCGTTCTGCCTTCTCCCAATTCTCCAAGGAACCTGATACTGATAAGGGCTTCGGGTCCCGTAATAGAAAGGACCGGAGGCATTGCGGCGGGAATGAGCGGAAGCCCTGTTTTCGTGGATGGAAAGCTTATCGGAGCCATCGGTTATGGCTGGAAATTCAGTGAACACGAGACAGGTCTGGTCACACCGATCGAAGAGATGGCAGAAATATGGAAATGGCCAGACAGAGTGCCAGTGATAGTTCCACCGGCGCTTAAACTCGCCGACCCGGTATCCGGGAAAAAAGATCCCGGGGCGAGTGATTCGCCTGATGAATCATCAGGTCCGGGTGAAAATATTGAAAAAACCCTTTCGGCCCCGCTTCTGGGTATGGGATACAGCGCCAGGAGTGCAAAACGGATCGAGGAGATTCTCGGAAGTCCGGTCGTGATGCTCCCCGCTGACACAGGAGGGACAAAACTGCCTGTGGAATATGACCCGGTTCTGAAACCGGGTGAGGCGGTAAGCGTTCTAATCGCATGGGGTGATGTATCTCTTGCGGCTACAGGTACTTTGACTGCGGTTTCCAGTGATGGGCGGTTTTTGGCTTTTGCTCACCCTTTCACAAGCAGGGGAGCGGTTGCGTTCCCGCTGGCGAGAGCCTGGATCCATGAGGTGATACCGAGTATAGAGACTCCGTTCAAGATTGGGACCCCGAAGTCCATCGTAGGGATAGTCACTCAGGATAGACCTCAGGCAATAGGCGGAAGGATCGGCCAGTTCGCACCCGTGATGGATGTTTCGCTAAGATTCGGAAACGTTGATTCGGGTGAGAAGAGTTTCAAGAGGTTCAAGACAGCTTTTGATCCGTTCCTCATGACCAAGGTCATACCGGAAATGCTGATCGGGCTTGTGGACAACGTGTGGGGGCGTAATGGCGAGGGAAGTGCCAAAATCACCATGATGATAGAAGGGGGAGGGCTTGTCGACGGTTGGCAGAGAACCAACATGTTTTTCTCACCCTCTGACATTGCCAAGGGCATGTTTTCGGAATTTTCAGATCTCGTGAACGAGATATCACTGAATCCCTTTTACGAGATAATGCCTTTTGGGAT
>DFYG01000154.1:3511-15244 GCA_002382605.1 Synergistaceae bacterium UBA4088
GAAAAGCTGACTCTCAAGGCACCGAAGGATGCCGAGGGTCTCTGTGAGGTTGTAGTCAGGGGTGGGGGGATCGAAGAACCCGGACAGGATTCGATAGAGCAGGGATGGCGAACGATAAGAAGCCTCAAAGAGCTTCTTGGGGAGTTTTCAGCTATGGAAACGAATGACGAGGTTGTTGCAGAAATAAGGACGTTCAGTTCAAAAATGAACGACCCTGCTGCAATGGAGTCTGAAGAGGAATCCCAGCGCAAGCTCCTCAGTCAGATCAAGGAAGAAAAGATCAAGGAAGGATCTATGAAGATTTTCAGGTCAAACTACTACGTGGACGGACTTCTGAGGAGAATGATCCGGGTGGTTCCTGAATAGGGAGGGAATGGAAGTGGGCCTTCTCTCATGGGTCGGAAGACAGGCATTGGTTTTTTCCGAAACACTTGGAGAGTTTGCTCTTTTTACCTACAGGGCCTTTCTGGGTGTGTTCTCAGGAGTATGGAGCAGGAAAGATCTGCTTGAACAGCTGGAGAGGGTTGGCGCCAACTCGGTTTTTGTTGTTTCAATAACCAGCGCATTTACCGGAATGGTCATGGCTGTCCAGACGTTGGATCAGTTTGTCCGTTTTGGGGCCACCAGCTATATTGGCGGAGTAATAGCACTAAGTATGGTTCGCGAGATGTCGCCTGTTCTTACCGGACTCGTTGTCAGCGGCAGGGTCGGAGCCTCTATGGCCGCGGAGATAGGTTCCATGAAAGTTACGGAACAACTCGACGCGCTGAGAACTTTCGGCCTTGATCCGAATGTTTTCGTTGGAGTTCCGAGACTTCTTGCCGGGCTTGTGATGCTTCCGGTTCTCACGCTTTTTTCATTCGTGATTGGAATTGGCGGGGGTTTTCTCTACGTTTCCGCCCACGGGATCAACCCGCATCTTTTCTGGAGGTCTGTTGAGGCCCTCCTGAACCCTTCAGACATTTACGGGGGACTTCTGAAAGCGGCTGTATTCGGTCTTCTTATCACAATATCCGCCTGCGGCCAGGGGTTCCTGACGGGCCAGGGTGCGCGGGGAGTCGGGACAGCCACAACGGGGGCTGTCGTCTGGGGCAACATGCTTATCCTTGTCTTCAATTATATCCTCTCTTCGGTCTTGTTCGGCGGGATCAAGGGGTGAGTCGATGAGTAGTCTCATGGAGATGCAGGGTGTTTCCGTTGGTTTCGCTGGGAAAAAAATCATTTTTAACATCGATATGACCCTTATGTCAGGAGAAGTGACGTGCCTTATGGGCCCCTCGGGCTCTGGAAAGACCACAACATTGAGACTCGTCGCCGGGCTTCTGAAACCCCATGAAGGGGAGATCAGGCTCCTTGGAAAGACCATAAACTCTGAGACAGATGAAGATGAACTGATTGACATCAGACGGGAACTTGGAGTTGTCTTCCAGGGTGGGGCGCTCTTCGATTCCATGTCTGTGGGCCAGAACATTGCGTTTCCCCTGAGGTACTGCAGAAATATTACCGAAGAGGAGACGATCTCTTCAATGGTGCTTGACATGCTGGAACATGTCGAACTGGGAGATGTGCGTGAAAAATTTCCCTCCGAACTCTCTGGTGGCATGAGAAAGAGGGTTGCGATTGCCAGGGCTCTTGTACACAGTCCCGAACTTCTTCTGCTGGATGAGCCTACTACGGGTCTTGACCCGATAACAGCCAGGCACATAGACCAGCTAATTCTGGATCTTTGCCGCAAGTTCGGGTTCGGCGTTCTTGTTGTCACACATGACCTGACTTCGGCCCTGGGTATCGGCCATCACCTCCTCCTCATGGAGGAGGGAGTGATATCCTGGAGGGGTCCCTCCCGCGATTGGAGCACATCTGATCACCCAGGAGTCAGGCGTTTTGCGGAAGGGATGATCTCCGTCCAGAGAAGTGGAGGGAGCGGGGAATGAATAGAGAGATGAAAGTTGGCATTGTTGTATTTATCGCCATAGCTTTTCTCGGAGGCCTCGTTTTTGTCAGCGGAGGGACCCGATTTCACCAGTACGGTTATTCTTTTGGAATTGTCTTTCCGGACACCATGGGGCTTGATACCGGCGCTCCCGTTCTTGTCTCCGGTGTGGAAATGGGCAAAGTCGATGCCATCGAGCTGATGGATAAGGGTGTCCTGGTAAGAATTTCCGTCAAAGAACATACCATTGTCCCTGCTGACAGCAAATTCCTGATAGACACAGGGGGACTTCTCGGGGAGCCAAGGATCAAGGTGACCAGAGGGTCATCCCAAAGTCGTATATCCCCGGGGGACATCGTCCCCGGAATCATTCCCCCGGCTTTCGATGAAGTGCTCGGAGATATACGTAAAAGCCTTAACGATGTTCAATTGACTTTTGTGAACGTAAACTCATTCCTCAGCAAGCTTACCGATGCGGCTTCTGATTTTCAGGGGCTCTCGAACGAAACCCGCGATCAGATGAAGAGGGTCGGTGATTCCATAGTCCGTCTCTCCTCCAAACTGGATATGGTCGTAGAGGAGAACAAGGAAAGTCTTTCGTTTTCTTTACGGACTCTTTCAGCGGTCCTTCAGAATTTCCGGATGATTATGGCCCAATTCGACGAGGGCGGTACGTCTGGAAGAGACTTACGGCAGATGGTGGTCCGCATTGGAGAAGCATCCAAAAGCATTCAGGAACTTTCAGACAGGATCGAGGAGAGTTTTTTCAGTGAAGAACCAATACAGGGCTCTCAAACGATCAAGGATGTAAAGGGCATCATAGGAAAAGCCAACCGGATAATTTCTGATATCGAAAATATCTATGTTGAGGGTACTATCGGTATTCACGGAGTTACAGATGGCCTTAATCAAGGGGATGCTCTTGCTGACATATCCTTCTGGGTTGGCAGTCGATCCCGCAAAATGGGTTTTCTTCTGGAGGCAGAAGATATCGGGGCAGATGCCGGTGTGACAGCGGCTCTTGGTGTTTCAGGGAACTGGTTCAGAGTATGGGGAGGAGCTATCCGGGGTTACCCCGGAGCAGGATTGAGGTTTTACCCGGGCGGTGGAAACAGTAAATTTTCAATAGGAGCCCAGTGGTGGGATCAGAATGGCGGGAACTGGTCCATCGATGGCAGGTATTTCGTTAAAGATAGATGGGGGCTTTTCTTCAGACATTCTGATCTGGGCAACGGACACCAGGATTCGGCGGGGATATTCTACAGATTCTGACGGGGGTGCATGGGTTGTTTGTGACTTTTGAGGGGATTGATGGATCTGGCAAAAGCACCCAGTCAAAAGCTGTATTTGAATCGCTTTCAGCAATTCTGGGGAAAGATCGGGTCATTAAAACGCATGAACCTGGAGACTGGAGCGGCGGAAGGGATTTGAGAAAAACTATAATCTCCGGAAATATCCGGAGCACCTGGGCAGAAGTTCTGATCTTTCTTGCAGACAGGTGCGAACATGTTGAGCGTATTATCCGGCCGGCGCTTATTTCTGGTATGGTCGTATTGTGTGAAAGGTATTCTGATTCGACAACTGCATACCAGGTTTTCGGGAGAGGATTCCCCGAAGACCTGCTTTGCGAGATCTCCAGAAGAGCCCTATTGCCGATTCCCGATGTCACTTTCTGGTTCGATATACCCGTCTCTGTTGCCATGGAAAGGATCGCCTCCAGAAAGAGTATTCCGGACAGGTTTGAGAACGACGCGGCTCTCCTTGAAAGGATCTCCAGTGGTTATGAGAGCATTTTCCGTAACGAACCTGAAAGAATAACGCGCCTTGACGGAACATCACCAGAATCCTGGCTGACTCAGGTAATTGTGTCACGGATCCTTGAACTGATAGCCGCTTAAGTTGGGCTGTTTTATAAACCTTGTCTCGAATGGAGAAATGCGACTTGCCCCTTCAAAGTGATCTCTCGCAAAATCGCATTAGAGGATTCATTCAGGAAACCTCAAGTCAGATCGGACGCGAAGAGGCTCCCCAGTCATTCGCCTGCATCCTCCCTTTGGCGTATCATGTTGAGTGTGCTCTGACTTGTGCGAGAAAGATATTATGTTTCTCGGACACTGGATCAGATTTCTGTGCTGCATGTTCGGAATGGGTCAGAGACAATCACCCTGATCTGATCTTTCTCGGGAAACCAGACGAACCGCCCAGGATCGATGAATGCAGAAAGCTGTGGGGGGAGTTGTCTCTGAAACCGGTCGCCTCAAGGCACAGGGTCGGAGTCCTCTACGCTGCGGACCGGCTGAATCTTGCGGCAGCCAACAGCCTCCTCAAGATCACCGAGGATACCCCTGCCTCCGGCAGAATTATGCTTCTGATGGAAGATGACTCGATGCTTCCGACGTTGAGAAGCCGGATGAGGGTTTTCCGCTTCATTCCGGATGCCTCGTTGGAGTCTCCGGAAAAAAAAATCCCTTCCGGGATATCGGAGTATATCAAATGGATAGGGCAGACCAGAAAAACGAACCCGCAGGAGATCGTATCCGACCTTGATGGATGGGCCAGACATCTTGCTTCAAACAGTGATTTCAAAAGATCCGCGAGGCTCGATCTTATATGTGTACTGGCACGAAAGGGAAAATTAACAACCCCGATGATCCAGGATCTGGCGTTGGCGGGACTTGAAGGAGAGGTGCCATTTGAGCAGCTATTTGATGATCTTTGGTAAACCCAGGTATCTTGGGCTTTTGGAAAACGATAGAGAAGAAATTTCTCCTGGGATTCAACTGGTAACTGAGTCCGCCAGGGGGGAGGAGATATCTCTTGTTGCGGGGCCAATTACTCCAGAACAGGCGGAATACTACAGGAACGACCTTTCCACGAATGGAGGAGACGGAGCCCCACGGGGCGGGGAACCCGCCTTCCAGGAGATAAGGTTTGTTCGCAACGCAACGGAAGAAGATCTCGCCGAAAGGAAGAGCCAGTCGGCTGATGAGGAGATCATTCTTGTCAAAGGGCGTGAACTTCTCAAAGCTCACCCGCTTGACATGAAACTGGTCGATGTAGAATTTCTGCTCGACAGGAAAAAGCTCTTCTTTTATTTCACTGCTGAACAGAGGATCGATTTCAGGTCCTATGTCAGGGATCTTGCACGCGAATTCAAGACACGTATCGAATTGCGCCAGATAGGGGTAAGAGATGAATCAAAGGTCGTAAAGGGGCTTTCTCCCTGTGGCATGCCCTGCTGTTGCAGTTACTGGCTGAACAGATTTGCCCCCATCTGCATCCGGATGGTCAAGGAACAGAATCTTGCGCTCAATCCTACCAAAATATCTGGGATCTGCGGACGCCTCATGTGCTGCATGGGTTATGAACACAACACTTACAGGGAACTTTGGAAAAGCCTTCCCGGGCCCGGTTCGAAGATAAAAACTCCAACCTCCACCTGTATTGTTTCAGGTGTTGATGTTGCCAGAGAGAAGGTCAGGGTGTTCTGCCCCGGCGGTGGCGGAGAACGCCTTGTTGACATCAATGACTTTCAATCCTTCAGGGAGACGATCATGAAGGGTGAGACCTGGGAGAAGGATATCGATAGTGGAGCAGTGTCCTTATCCGGTATTGATACGGGAAACGGTCCCGATCCCCTCACCGGCGGAGGCAAAGAAGACCGGGGGTGTGAGACCAGGATCTCCCTGGGTGAAAAATCCGATAAGAAAGTCCAGATCAAAGCTTCCGAACCGGTCAAGGTTATGGAAAAAGAGAAAGAGAAAGAGAAAGAGAAAGAGAAAGAGAAAAATGCCCGTAGACCAGGCAGGAGGAGGAAAAGGAATACCCCTGCTAAGAAGAAAGAGTCGGTTTCTCCAAAACCCTCAAAGGAAGAAAATGCGTCGCGTGAGCCGCAGGACATGATCCCTTCGTCTCCCAAACCGGAAGGCAAAAATAGGCCCAGGCGCCGAAAGCCCAGGAATTCAAACCATCCTTTCACGGGGCAGTAATATTCCCTTTAGTGACGCCGGAGGTGGCGCTATATTGGTTTCGAATATAAGGACAAATATTGGCATGGTCACCAAAAGATGGAATCTTTTTAAACTTTTTTCGAGCGAGATCCACGATTCTGACTTCTGGGATTCCCTTGAGGAAACATTGATCTCCGGTGACGTTGGAGTGGACCTGACTGGAGAAATAATCAGGGACCTTCGTGAAAAGAGCGGTTCTTTTCGGAGTATGGACCAAGGAAAGGGGCTCGCTCTCCTTGCCGGGATCCTTTCCTCGCATCTTTCTGCCGTGAAGGGGACGGGTGAGCCGGTACGATTCGGAGAATCTCCGACAGCAGTCATGCTTCTTGGAGTCAACGGAAGCGGAAAGACCACAACAGCCGCCAAAATGGCCTGGAATCTCCAGAAAGAAGGCAAAAAAGTCATTCTTGCCGCTGCTGACACATACAGAGCGGCCGCGACTGATCAACTTAAGACCTGGGGAGAACTGTCGGGAACACGTGTCGTAGCACACGCGACGGGAGGAGACCCCGGTGCGGTCGTTTTCGACGCTATTCGGGCGGCAAAGGCGGGTGGGCATGATTGTCTGATCATCGATACCGCAGGAAGGCTTCATACGAGATCCAACCTGATGGAAGAACTGAAAAAAATGATGCGGATCATCGAGGGGAACTGCGCTGAATGGATAGTTGAATCGCTTCTGGTAATTGATGCTGTCACCGGTCAGAACGGCTTCAGGCAGGCCGAAGCTTTCGGGAACACAATTTCCCTTACTGGTGCGGTGATCACCAAATATGATCATACCGCAAAGGGAGGTATTATACTTTCCGTAGGGCGGGAGCTTGGACTTCCTGTCCGCTATGTAGGATTGGGCGAGGGGATCGAAGATCTTAGACTGTTCGAGCCAGAGGCGTTCGTTGAAGCCCTCCTCGGAATAAATTCAGGGGTTGCCTAGATAATGCAGCCCGCAGTCGTAAGGATCGCCGGAATACTGCACCCTGACAAAGAATGGATTGACTGGTCGATAGAGCAACTTGTGGGGAAATGGGGAAGGGTGGATATAAAGAGTGAAACCTTCCCCTTCTCGAACACGGATTATTACCGTGATATTTCTCCGGTTCTTTACCGCACATTCGTATCATTTTTCGGGCTTGCTCGTGCCGGGGATCTGGCTGACTGGAAGAAGTTTTCCTGTTCCATCGAATCCATGAGCGGGCCGTCGCGCAAGGTCAACATAGACCCGGGATATGTCAATGGATCCAGGCTGGTTCTGGCCTCCACCAAGGATCACGCCCACAGGATATATTTGCGTGACGGGATATTTGCGGAAGTAACTCTTCGCTTCATGAGGAAAAAGTGGGTTCCCTTTGATTGTACCTTCCCGGATTTTGCCAGCGGAGTGTACGATCACTTCATGAGTCAAGTCAGAAACAAATGGCTGAGAGATACCGCGACGCTCGGGGGGGTATGGATAGATTGATCGAAAGATACATTACCGAAGAGATGAGAGAGATATGGTCCCAGGAAAACCAGTTCCGGACCTGGCTTGAGGTCGAACTGGCTGTCTGCAGGGCTTGGATGGAAGAGGGCGAGATCCCTGAAGGGGCTTTCCGGAATATTGTGGAAAGATCCTGTATAGACCTTAACAGGATCCGTCAGATCGAAGATTCCGTACAACACGACATGATCGCTTTTGTCTCGTCTGTTGCGGAGAAAGTTGGCCCGGATGGACGATTTATTCACCTCGGGCTGACCAGCAGCGATGTGATCGACACTTCATCCTCCCTGCTCCTCTCAAGGTCGATCGACATTATCTCCCGTGATCTGGAAAGAATTTCGGAGACAGTTCTTGAAAAAGCCTGGCAATACAGGCATCAGGCCTGTGTGGGAAGGACGCATGGAGTTCATGCCGAACCTATTTCATTCGGGTTCAAGTTGCTGAACTGGTATGAAGAGTTTCAAAGAGACTTCAGGCGCCTTAAGGGCGCACGTCTTTCTGTAGCGGTAGGCAAGATATCCGGCGCCGTAGGAACCTATGCCCACTGTCCACCTTCCATCGAGGAGAGGGTCTGCGCACTCCTGGGACTTGAACGGGCCAGGGTATCCACACAGGTGCTCCAGAGGGATCGTCATGCTGAGGTAATGAGCACATTGGCACTCCTTGGATCTGGCCTTGAACGAATCGCCCAGGAGATCCGCCATCTGCAGAGAACGGAAGTGCTGGAGGTTCTTGAGCCATTCTCGCAGAACCAGAAGGGCTCATCTGCCATGCCTCACAAGAAGAACCCTGTCATCTGCGAGCGTATTTGCGGGATGGCCAGACTGCTGAGAGGGTATGCAATCAGCTCGATGGAGAACATTCCCCTCTGGCACGAGAGAGACATAAGCCACTCCTCTGTTGAAAGGGTGATTTGGCCTGATGCTTTTAACATCAGCCATTATATGATAAGGAAAACCCTGGAAGTCATTAGCGGGATGAGGATCCTTGAAAGTGGGATGAAACGGAATCTTGATCTTTCGAAGGGTCTTGTCTTCAGCCAGAGGGTTCTGCTGGCGCTTTTGGAGAAGGGATTCAACAGGGAAGAAGCATATGCTATCGTGCAGGGAAGCGCAATGAAGTGCTGGGAAGAAGAAAAAACCTTCCTGGAGACACTCGAGAATGATCCCGCTATCCTGAAAAACTTTGACAGGGAAGATCTTGAGTCCTTATTTGACACGGAGTATTTTCTTAGATTCATCGATACGATATTTGACCGCTTCCCAGAACCCGGCGGCAGTTTGGCAAAATAGAGCGGGAAAGAACAAAAAGGAGGGCTTGTCTTGAAAAAACCCGAAAGGAACATGGCTCTTGAGCTGGTTCGCGCCACTGAAGCCGCGGCGATGGCCGCGGGAAGGTGGATGGGCAGGGGAGACAAGAACGCTTCGGACAACGCGGCCGTTAAAGGAATGCGTTTCATGCTTGACACCATCGAAATGGACGGCATTATCGTGATAGGAGAAGGGGAAAAAGACGAGGCTCCCATGCTCTACAACGGAGAAAAACTTGGTACTGGCAACTTGCCCTCAGTGGATATCGCCGTAGATCCTATCGATGGTACGAGGCTGCTGGCACTTGGTCGTCCAAACGCCATCAGCGTGGTAGCTCTTTCAGAGCGCAACACAATGTTCGATCCCAAGCATATCTTTTATATGAACAAGATCGCGGTGGGACCCGATGCCGCCGGTGCGGTAGATATCGAAGCGCCTGTCTCCGACAACATTTCGAGGGTGGCAAGGGCGCTCGATAAATCAGTGGAGGACGTGACCGTGATCGTTCTTGACAGACCCCGGCACGAGCAGTTGATAACCGAGATACGTCAGACCGGCGCTAGAATAAAAATGATATCTGATGGCGATATAGCCGGAGCTTTGATGACTTGCAAACCAGGGATCGGAATAGATATGCTCATTGGGATAGGTGGTTCTCCTGAGGCCGTGATCAGTGCCTGTGCGCTCAAATGTGTTGGAGGATTCATGCAATGCAAACTATGGCCCAGGAACAGCGATGAAGCCGTGAAATGCCGTGAGTTGGGAATGGATATCGGAGCAGTCCTTGGTCTGGATGACCTGGTGTCGTCCGACAATGTTTTCTTTTCAGCCACCGGAATTACCGATGGAGAGCTTCTGAAGGGTGTTAGATACGAAGGTAAGAACATTCAGACAAACTCCATTGTGATGCGATCAAAGAGTGGTACGATCCGTTATATCGATGCCACCCACAGCCTGAATAAGCTCGATATTATTAGCAGCATAGACTATGGACCCAGGTTTGAATAGCGGAGGATTTAAATAAAGGATCCTTTTCCAGCTATCGATCCAACAACGGAATGATGTTGTTTAATGGATTTCCGTTTCCCAGTGCTTCGCAGCTATTACTGCCTGACCGACAGAGATACATTCGTCGTTGGGAGACAATGACTGGTGGATGAGGGTTTCGAGCCCCCTCCCGTGGAGCATTGCGACAGCCAGGCTCAAAAGGCGTCTGTTCTGCCACACCCCCCCGGAGAGAGCCACCTTCCTGACATTGGTCTTTTTGGATATTTCCAGGACAATATCCGAAATTGCCCCAGCCAGACCCAGGTGAAAAGCCGCTGAAGCTTTCTCTTTGCCCATTGAGCGACCCTCTCCGACGATCCAGCGGACAGCAGGTCTCCAGTCAAGGACAAAGAATCCATTTTCATTTGAGATGTCGAATGGCGCCACTGCGTTAGCTCCTCTGGCGGATGACTCAAGCTCGATGGCTGCCTGGCCGTCATAGGTTACGACACTTCTGACGCCGAGCAGAGCTGATATCGCGTCAAACAGCCTTCCGCACGAAGTCGTGATGGGGGCGCGGGGCAGGGTCGACAGGACTGGGTAAAAACTGGAAGACATTTCGGGCCATATCTCCTCTGCCACGGAGATAGCCCCATCTGGTCCCAAAGTGTCTTCAAGCAATGACAGCCCAAAGCGCCATGGTTCCAGGACTGATCTGTCTCCACCGGGAAGTGGAGCTTTTCGAAAGGAACCGGCACGTTCGAAAGAGAGGAGGTCCCCTACCAGGAACTCACCGCCCCAGGAGGTCCGATCGGTGCCGAGTCCGGTTCCGTCAAGGATCACGCCTATAGCCGGACCGTCAGATCTGTTTTCTGCAAGACAGGCCCCGAGGTGTGCATGGTGATGTTGAACCCGGATGATATCCACAGGCTCGCCAATCACCCTTTTTGCTATACCGGCGCAGGGATATGATGGATGCATGTCAGCCGCCAGAAACCTGGGTCTAAGCCCGAACAGCCTGATAAAATGCCGAAGGGTTTTCTCATAGAAAACAGCGGTTTCCAATTGCTTAAGATCTCCGAGGTACTGGCTGACAAAGATAGTCTTTCCTCTCGTGAGAGAGAAGGTTGACTTCATTTCAGCCCCGGAGGCCAGGATCTGAGGCATCTCCCTGTTGGCCAGAAGAGGGTGGGGGACAAATCCTCGTCCTCTTCTAAGAAGGATGGATCTTCTGCCTGCGGAAGCAATCACAGAATCGTCGATCTTCATCCTGATTTCCCTGTTGTGGACAAGAAACATGTCCACAACTGGCTTGAGGAGCCTTATCACCTCGTTGTTACCGGAAATTATCGGGGCATCTCTCAAGTTGGCGCTTGTCATTACCAGGGCCGGTATCTTTTCAAGTATCAGGTAGTGCAGGGGGGTATAGGGGAGCATGATCCCGATGGTGTACTGAAAAGGAGCAACAAGCCCTGATATTCCGGAATTCTCTCTTCCGGGGCATACGACGATAGGTCTCCTCGGCGAGTTCAGAAGGTGACGGGAACCAGGAGACAGACGGACGATCCTTTCCGCAACTTCCATGCTCTGGACCATCAATGCAAGAGGCTTGTGCGGTCTTTGCTTCCTTTTTCTTAATTCCGCAACTGGGCCGTCATCAGGGAGGCAGGCGATATGGAAACCGCCGAGCCCCTTGATCGCGGCTATACCACCTTCTGCAAGAAAGGAAATGCATTTTCCTGTGGCTTGCTCGTTTTTCGCGATCTCGGATCCGTCCTTATCGAGGAGGGTGACGTTCGGGCCGCACGAAGCACAGGCTACTGGCTGAGCGTGGAAACGCCTGTTTTCGGGATCCTTGTATTCACTGACACAAGGATCGCAGAGTGGGAAGGGAGACATTGTGGTCATTGGCCTGTCGTAAGGGAGATCCGTGATTATCGTGAATCTCGGGCCGCAATTGGTGCAGTTTATGAAAGGATACCTGTATCTCCTGTCTCCAGGGTCTCGCATCTCACG
>DFYG01000010.1:0-6850 GCA_002382605.1 Synergistaceae bacterium UBA4088
TCTCTGCCCCTTTTCCCGGCCATGACCGATGGCGATATTGCGGACGTTGTCGAAGCAGTGCTGTGAATTTGCGGCTAAGGAGAAAGAATCTGATGGACAAAACTCTGGTTGATGTTTCGGTTGTTATACCAGTCTACAACGAAGAGGAATCCCTTTCCGAGCTTTTCGGAAGGCTTTTCCCGGTCATGGAATCTCTCGAGATGAGCTGGGAGGTTGTCTTTGTAAACGACGGCAGCAGGGACCGCTCTTTGGGTCTGTTGCTCGAGTGCCTTGAAAAACATCCCGGAAAGGTCCGCATCGTGGACTTCAACGGGAACTTCGGCCAGCATATGGCAATCACCGCCGGGTTTTCCGCGTCGAGAGGCGAGACCGTAATTACGATGGACGCCGATCTCCAGAACCCCCCCGAAGAGATTCCTCGGCTCCTGGCCGAGATAGCCCGGGGACACGACGTAGTCGGGACCATTCGCTCGATGAGAAAAGATCCCTTCTTCAGGAAACTGGCCGCCAGGATCGTAAACTGCATAACCAACCGGATCACGGGACTTAACCTCAACGACTACGGATGCATGCTCAGGGCCTACAGCAGGCGTATCATCGAACTGATCAACGGATGCGCGGAGACGACGACATTCATCCCTGCCCTGGCTCAGAAATTTGCACTCAACCCCACCGAGATCGAGGTAGGTCACTCCGAACGCGAACAGGGAACCTCAAAGTACGGCCTTTTCCGGCTCGTGCGGCTGAATTTTGATCTTATGACCGGATTCTCCCTGGTCCCCCTCCAGGCCGTTACGATGCTTGGACTTTTCGTAGCAGGCTTCAGCTTAATCTTCACGATATACATGGTCCTGAGGCGCATCTTCATCGGCCCCGAAGCCGAGGGACTCTTTACTTTAATGACTATTAATTTTTTCCTGATGGGCATTACTATGTTCTGCGTCGGAATAACGGGCGAATATATCGGCAGGATCTTCCAGGAGATCCGCAAACGCCCGCGATACGTCGTGAACAAGGTTTACGGAGATGAGTGAGAGACCGCGGATAGTTGTTTTTGCCTACAGCGAGGTCGGCTACAGATGCCTCAAGGCTCTGCTCGGCTCCGGCGCGAACGTGCAGGCTGTCTTTACCTACGAGGATGACCCCGGCGAGAATATATGGTTCAGCTCCGTCAAGGAACTTGCCATGGGAAACGGACTCCCCGTCTTCACACCGAACGGAGTGGAAGCCACGGAAACAGTTGACTTCATAAGGAGTCTGAAGCCGGAGCTTGTCTTCTCATTTTATTATCGAGACATCATCCCTGAATATATACTTGATATGCCACGGTTTGGAGCCTTCAATATGCATGGATCCCTTCTGCCGAAGTACAGGGGAAGAGCCTGCGTCAACTGGGCCATAATACATGACGAAACCGAGACGGGGCCGACACTTCACTGGATGACGAAGCGCCCCGACGAGGGGGATATCGTCGACCAGGAGAAGGTCCCGATCGGAGAGTGTGACACCGCCATGGACGTGATGCTGAAAATTGCGGATGCCGCCGAAATGCTCCTCGCAAGGAACCTGCCTCTCCTGGAATCTGGAAAGGCTCCTCGAAGAGAGCAGGATCATTCGCAGGCTACGTACTTCGGAGGGAGAAAACCAGGGGACGGAAAGATAGACTGGAACGATACCGCCCGCAACATCTGCAACCTGATCAGGGCCGTTACTCACCCCTACCCGGGTGCCTTCACCGTTCTGAACGGGGAGAAGATCTTCATATGGAAGGCAACACCACTTGATGATAATTCGTCCGCTCCTCCGGGAACCGTGATATCAGCAGCCCCCCTGATCATAGCGGCGGGGAAAGGGGCTGTAAGGGTGGATCAGAAGAGCGTAACCCGTTAATCGTAAATCGCGAATCGTTACTGGAAAAAGCGAAGGCGGCAGCTGAAATATTTGACCAGATTGAAGGCTGCTTCTGCTTAAATCACGCGATCTAAGGTTTTTTTTGATCCTTCGATTCGCGAGTTACGGATTCACCCGATTCACGATTTACGATTTACGATTCACGAATAAGGGGGGTTCCTTTTGAATATTCTAGTTCTCGGCGCTAACGGCTTTATCGGTTCACACTTATGCGAGCATCTTCTTGAGAATTCGGACTGGGATCTGACCGGATTCGACATCATGGATTTCAACCTCGCCAACTGCCTGGGCAAAGATCGGTTTTCGTTCAAACAGGGGGATTTTTATCACGAAGACGACTGGATCGACCAGATGGTGAGGGAGTCCAGCGCTGTATTGCCTCTCGTCGGAATAGCCAAACCTGCGTTCTACATCACAAACCCGGTTATGACCTTTAAGCTTGATTTCGAGGCCAACCTCAAGATCGTGCGCATGTGTGTAAAACATGGGAAACGTGTGATATTCCCCTCGACGTCGGAGGTCTACGGAATGAGCACGGACACGGAACTCAAAGAGGACGAAAGCCCCATCATCCTGGGGCCGGTGTGCAAATCGAGATGGATCTACAGCTGCAGCAAACAGATGATGGACCGCGTGATCGCCGCCTACGGACAGGAGGAGGGGCTCAGGTATACGCTTTTCCGCCCCTTCAACTGGATAGGTCCCCGGCTCGACACCTTCTCCGACGCCAGGGACCGGAAGGCCCGCTCCATAACCCAGATCCTTTACGATGTTCTCAACGGAAGGGACGTTTCTCTTGTCGGCGGAGGCCGCCAGAGGAGAAGCTTCACCTGGATCGGCGACGGGGTCAGGGGTCTCGATGCAGTGATCAGGAACGAGAACGGATGCGCCGACGATGAGATATTCAACCTTGGCAACCCGGCGAACAACGCTTCAATAAAAGAACTTGCTCTGATGATCATCAGGATCCTCCGGGAATTTCCTGATCACAGCGAAAAGGCCGAAAAAGCCAGGCTCGTGGAGATAGACTCCAGGGACTATTACGGAAAGGGTTACGAAGACGTTCTTGACAGGGTTCCTTCGATCGCCAAGGCCAACCGCCTGCTGGGATGGAAACCGGAGACAACTCTTGAGGACGCGGTCAGAAAAACGATCGAAACAACACTGAAGGAAAACGGGTTATAATTGGTATCATGAAAAAAAGATTTTCTTCGGGGAGGTGGCAACATGATGATTCCCGCAAACATCTTCAGGGAATACGATATCCGGGGAAACGCTGAAGAGGAACTGACAGGCGAAACTGTCCGCGCCATAGGACTGGCCTTCGGAACGTTCCTCGCCCGCAGCGGAGTGAGGAAGATAACAGTCGGTGGCGACATCAGGCTGTCGACCGAGAGGATACGAGGCGACATCATCGACGGGGTCACTTCCGCCGGGATCGACGTCGTGGACCTCGGAGTCGTCACTACTCCGCTCCTGTACTGGAGCCTCTTTTACCTGAACCTCAACGGGGGCGTCATGATCACCGGGAGCCACAATCCAAAGGAGTTCAACGGCCTCAAACTGGCTTTTGAAAAGACCACTCTATATGGAGAGCAGATCCAGGAGATCCGTCGTATGATCCAGGCGGATGACCTTGTCAAGGCTCTGAAGCCTGGCTCCATTACGGAACTGGATCTTTCCGGGGAATACCTCGGCATGCTCAGATCGAAGATCGATCTGGGGCCTCGCCGCCTGAAGGTCGTCACAGACCCAGGCAATGCCACCGCGGGACCCTTGGTCAACAGGTTTCTGAGAGACATCGGTTGTGAAGTCATCCCCCTCTTCGAAGAGCCGGACGGCACTTTCCCTAATCATCACCCGGACCCTACGAAACGGGAATATCTTGTGGACCTCATTGAAACCGTCCGCAGAGAGGGAGCCGACCTGGGGCTTGGTTTCGACGGTGATGCAGACAGGATCGGAGTAATAGACGACCGCGGCGAAGTCGTGTGGGGGGATATCCTGATGGTCCTCTTCTGGAGGGAGATCCTTCCTCTCCACCAGGGGGCCGACGCCATAGTAGAGGTCAAGAGCTCACAGGCCCTGGTTGACGAGATCAAACGCCTTGACGGCAACGTGGTCTGGTGGAAATCCGGCCACTCCCTCATCAAGGCGAAAATGAAGGAACTGGACGCACTCTTTTCCGGCGAGGTATCCGGCCACATGTTCTTTGCGGACGAGTTCTACGGTTTTGATGACTCGTTCTATGCCGCAGGGAGGCTGCTTCGCATACTCTCAAACAGTGACAGGAAGCTTTCAGAACTGCTGAGCAATGTCCCCGTTTATTTCAGTACCGCCGAGACACGGATAAAATGCTCCGACGAGCACAAGTTCAAGGTCATCGAGCAGGTCAGGGATGAAGCGCTCAAGGATCACGAGGCTATCACTGTCGACGGCGTAAGGATACTCTATCCCCGGGGGTGGGGGCTTGTCCGTGCTTCCAACACCCAGCCTGTCATAGTTGCAAGAGTAGAGGGAAAAACAAAGGAAGACCTCGAAGAATACTCCCGGGACCTCAAGCACAGGATACTAGGGGCCGGAGTGGATGAGTTTGATTGGGAGTATTGAGGGAGCGTGAGTCTCTGATCGCAGACGCACAGTTCCAGGGTGGTTCAACGAAGGGAAGCGGAGGGTACTAGTCGCCGTTGCGGCCTTTCAGAAAACTCTTCACAGTAATGTCGAGCCCATCAGCAAGCGAGTAGCGGGGTTCATAACCCAGTATCTTTCGGGCCAGGGATATGTCCGCCTGCGAGTGTCTGATGTCTCCATGCCGCTCCGGCATGTATTTTGCCCGGACCTCTCCGCTTCCAGGTCGGTGTTTTCCGATGATATCCTTAAGGAAATGCAGCAGGCTCTCGATCGTAGTCGGTATTCCTGTACCGATATTGAAAATGTTTTCCCTTCCGCTGCCCCCGGTATCTGACAGTGCGGCCAGAATGTTAGCCTGGACGATATCCCCTGCGAACACGAAGTCCCGGGTTGTCTTCCCGTCACCGTAAATGACAGGGATATCTCCTTTTAGAAACCGATCCATCCAGATGGATATCACCCCGGAGTATGGGCTGGAAGGATCCTGCCTCGGCCCGTACGCGTTCATGTAGCGAAGGCCAACGCTCTTCATTCCGGAGGACAGGACATTTGAGTAGAGTTCGTCAGTGCGTTTGGCGACCGCATACGGAGATAAAGGTGCAAGGGGGAAATCCTCGCGTATGGCTCCCTGCGGCTGTTCTCCGTAGACCGCGGCCGAAGAGGCGAAGATAAAAGATCGGACTCCGGCATCGCGTGAGGCGATGAGCATGTTCAAAAAACCTGTCACGTTGCATGAATTGTTCAGGTCTGGATCCTCGAATGAACGCGGGACCGAGACAAGGGCGGCCTGGTGAAGGACAAAATCCGCTCCATCACATGCCTCACGGCAGGCTTCCATGTCCCTGATATCTCCCCTTATCAGGCGAAAGTTTGAACTTCTCCCGGAGGAAGATCGGACGGCTTCATCAATATTGGCCTGCGATCCTGAAATGAAGCTGTCCAGGCCTGTGACTTGCTGCCCGAGACCCAGAAGCCTTTCTACAAGGTGGGAACCTATGAAACCGGCGGCCCCCGTGACGACCCATCTGGAAGTCCTGCCGGCCAGGTTGGAGCAGAACTCTTCGTATCGAGTCATAAGACGCACCTCGGTAAGAATTTGGAACCATCCCGAGGTATTCTATTGGAAACTTATATTTAATACAACCACCTCGGGTCGGCTGGATGTCCTTATCGGCGGACCCCAGACACCAACTCCGCTTGACACGTAAAAGAGAGTCTCCCCTTTTTTGAGAAAACCCCAGTCCTGTTCGAAGATCCGGTTTGTGATGAAGTTGAAGGGCCAGAGCTGCCCCCTGTGGGTGTGTCCTGAGACCTGCAGTGCAACCGACGCTTCCACTGCTTCCTGAAGATCCGAAGGGTTATGGTCCATTACAATTGCCGGAAGATCTCCATCGACTCCCGAGATCTCCGACAGGGGAATGCGGGCGGCTCCTCTTCGGGAAGCAGCCCTGTCGTCGCGTCCCACGAGGGTGAAAAGACCTTCTATTTCGATCGACTCGTCGCGGAGGACCTTAACCCCCCCCGCCTCGAAAGAGCGGACCGCCTCCTGAGCCCCGGCGTAGAATTCGTGATTCCCCAGAACGGCAAATACCCCCAGCGGAGCCGAAATCATCGCCAGTTCTTCGGAAAGTTTTTCCTCCAGAGCGTTGGTGACGTCCGAATCAACTATGTCCCCCACAAGAAGTACTATATCGGGGCTGGTTGAGTTGATGGTCCCTATCATCCTGGCAAGCCAGTGATTTTTGACAAGCAGTCCGACATGGAGATCGGTCGCAATGGCGATCCGTAACGGTATTTCCCTGGGGGTGCCCCTGAGGGTAATGTCATACTCCCTTATAGCGGGATTGGTAGCGTTCCATCGACCGGCTGCCACTGTCAGAACCGTAAGTGACAGAACGATCCAGAAGGCTGCAAGGCGGGCATTTCCAGGCCGAAGCGCAATGGAGCCCGGGAACACCCGGAACCAGTGATCGGCCAGCCGGAGAATGTCCAGGACCGCCAGAAGAAGAATTGCCGTAACCATGATCCCCATGTACCATGAACCGATGATCGAGAGGAGATCAGTGAACCGACACCGGAAGAAGGCTCCGCCGATCCTTCCCAGGGGGAACGCAGCCACCAGGAGCCAGAATCCCGCAAATACCGGGGTCTTCAAAGAGCCCAGGTGTGGGATCACTCTGGCCAGGTGAATCCAGATGTAAAGGTTAGCGGCCGCGTATATGCTCAAAGCTATTCCTAAAAACGAGAACAGGGACGAAAGTTTCATTGGGCCTCCAGAGAGTAAATCGTGAATCGTAAATCGTGAATC
>DFYG01000010.1:6855-7467 GCA_002382605.1 Synergistaceae bacterium UBA4088
ATTTCGGGATGACAGGCTTGAGCGATTCCCGATTAACGACTCGCGAATAACGGCCCCTATACTTCCTCCTGCGCCGTACGGGAGATTATCTCCTCCTGCAGGTCGTGACCGATATCGCAGAAGTAATCGCTGTATCCCGCCACCCGCACGATCAGATCGCGGTACTCTTCGGGGTGTGCCTGTGCCTTCCTGAGAGTATCGCTGTCAACGACGTTGAACTGAATATGATGCGCATCGTAACGGAAGTAGGTCCGGACGAGCTGGGCCAGTTTGTCTATTCCTTCCTCTCCCTCCAGAACCTTGGGCATGAACTTCATATTCAGCAGAGTTCCGCCCGTGCGGATGTGATCCATCTTTCCGCACGACTTGATCACGGCCGTGGGGCCGTTGCGATCCGCCCCCTGTACCGGGGATATGCCCTCCGAAAGGGGTGCACCGGCCAGTCGTCCGTCGGGAGTGGCGCCCGTGATCGAACCGAAGTAGATGTGGCATGTGGTCGGGAGCATGTCGATGTGATAGCAGCCCCCCTTTGTGTTGGGTCTGCCGTCTATCTCGTCGTAAAGGGAGTTGAAGACCTTTTTCATCAGGTCGTCGGCATAGTCGTCGTCGTTG
>DFYG01000097.1:0-2144 GCA_002382605.1 Synergistaceae bacterium UBA4088
TGGGCTGTAACGGCTCACGCCCGATACAGCCTTAATTATGGCCTCAGGCCGATCAGGGAAGCCGATGGAGCGATTTGCGTAAGTCTGGCGGTCCAGGAGCATTTGAAAGGTCTTTTGCCGAAAAACAGCGTGGTGATAAGGAATGGATTGCCCCCTTCCGGATCGGGCTTCCTGTATTGACTTCGGATATCGAGCCAGTCAGGGAACTTGTCGGCGATGACCCTGACCTGTTGCCTCCGGGTGATGTTGAGAGATGGAGGCAGAGCATAAAGGAGGTTGTTTCCGGAGAAAAGAGCCCTCCGCAATTCGATCCGAAAGCCGTCCCCAACGCAAATGACATGGCAGGATCGGTTTGCGGTTTCCTTGACAGTGTGATCGGCTCTTCAAGGTGATACGGACCGGTTGAAGGTGCTTGTTTATGTGATTTCGAAAAACAGGGCCGAGGAAAGAATACTGGACACCAGCAAAAAATTCCGGGGCGGTCCTTTTTCTGAAGAAACCCGGTCGGAGGAAGGAGGCATTCCTTAAATAATGATACATGTGGTCTTTTCAAGTGACGACAGATACGCTCCACAAATGGGAGTGGCAATGACTTCTATCCTTTTGAATTCCCGGAAGTCGGATGAACTCAGTTTCCATGTTCTCTCCGACTCTATCTCTTCGGAATCCACAAGAAGATTATTGTTGCTCCGGGATATCAGAGATTTTGAACTCCAGATCGTGGACATTAGCGGAGATATCAGAAAAGCCATTGGCCGGATCAACACTATCTCAGCGGACACTCGAATTACTGAGGCTGCCTATTACAGGCTTCTGGTCGGGAGCATCTTCCCGGATCTTGAAAAGGTCCTTTATCTTGACTGCGACCTGGTTGTCCTTGGGAGTTTGCAGGAAATATGGGAGACGGATCTCTCGGATCATACCCTGGCGGCGGCGGAGGAAATTATGGATCCTCCCCTGCATAGAGACTCCTTTTTGAGGACGTCGAGGTATTTCAATTCGGGTGTGATGCTTTTCAACCTGTTGCGGTGGAGGGGCCTGGGATATGAAGCTAAATGTCTTGCTGTTCCCGACGGTCTGCTGGGAAGGATCGAGCATCATGACCAGTCGATACTTAATTACCTTTTCAGGGAAGGCGACGTTAGATATCTTGGCGCCCAGTTCAATTACATGATCAGTTTCAAAGAACAGTTCGCCCCTTCCCTGAACCCAATGCTAAAGGGAGTCCAGCCCAGGATCGTTCACTACGCAGGGGCGAAGCCATGGCACCTGGACGCCTGGCTCGACCGAAGAACAGACCTGAATTCCTTTGAACACTACTGGAAGTATTGGGAACTGGGTCCCTGGTCTGACATGTCGCCCATCGAGAGTTTCAGGAAAAGTGATGTTTGCCGATACCTGTACAGACACCCCAAGGATATTCCAACGGCAAAAAAAAGAATGCAGGAGCTGAAACACCACCAGGCATTTCTTGAATCGATGTCAACTCCGGTCTTTGCCAGTAAAAGGGAGACCGGGTAAATGGGGAGATAGAATATGGTCTCTGTGATCATAGTGACGATAAACAGAAGCAATGAACTCAGGGAGATATCCCTTCCTTCGCTGCTTGAACAGGATACCGATAATTTCGAGGTGATCGTCTGGGATGCCAGCAAGGACGACCTCTCCCTTGGAGTTGTCATAGATATGGGACCTCTTTTCCGGGAAAAGGGTGTCAGCCTGACCTTCCATAGGGCTCCCAGGCTTGGTAGTGCTTCCCAGCGGAACGATGCAGTAGAAAGGGCGAGAGGAAGAATTGGCTTTTTCATGGATGATGATGCTGAGATCTCTCCTGATGGCATTCGGGGGCTGTTGGATTGTTTCGAAAAGTACCCTTATGCAATGGGCGCGGGACTGGTCGTTGAAGAAGTGGTCGACGGGGTGAACTTGAGTGAACCCCGTTCGGCGATGGAAAAGTTAAAGGATCGGTTTTATCGACTTGCAGGGTATAAAAGAACAAGAAAAGTACATCCATCTGGATCGGCGAAGGGGCTTTGGGCCGGACCTGGACCTGCGGAGTGGCTTAGCGGTTGCTCAATGGCCTTCAGAAGACAGGTGTTCGATGATGTCAGGTTCAATGAAAGAATGGAAACTTTCGGGCCCTA
>DFYG01000097.1:2243-10954 GCA_002382605.1 Synergistaceae bacterium UBA4088
CCTGGTTTATGTTAAAGAATGCCCTTGTTCTGCCTCTTTCTCTGGGTCTCGATCCAGTTATCAACGGTTTTAAAATGGCGATCGAGGCTCTTCCCGGCCGTAATGAAAAAATCACTTTTCCCCCAAGGTGAGAGTTGATGATTCCTGTTATTCTGGCGGGCGGTTCCGGCACCAGGCTCTGGCCAATTTCCAGGCAGCTGAACCCCAAGCAGTTTCTGAAGATCCTGGGAGAGAAGACCATGCTCCAGCAGACACTGGGGAGGCTTCAGGGGCTGCCTTGCAGTAGCCCAATAGTGGCCTGCAACGAGGAACACCGTTTCCTGGCCGGGGAACAGATGCTCGAGATGGGGGTAAAGGACTTCTCCATCATCCTTGAACCCTCCCCGAAGAACACGGCACCGGCCATAGCCCTGGCCGCTATTCATGCGATAGATCAAGGATCGGATGAAGGCAGGGACGGCGATCCCATCCTCCTGGTCCTGCCCGCCGACCACATCATTGCC
Organism: Synergistaceae bacterium UBA4088; assembly: GCA_002382605.1. Classification (GTDB taxonomy): domain Bacteria; phylum Synergistota; class Synergistia; order Synergistales; family Thermovirgaceae; genus UBA2252. Next base: position 2,747 of record DFYG01000097.1, read on the forward strand.
GATGAGGACGCCTTCCGGAATGCCGTGGTTGAGGCCCTGCCAGCCGCAAGAAGGGGTAGGCTCGTCACCTTCGGCATAGTTCCCGAAAGGCCCGAGACTGGTTACGGCTACATCGAAAGAGGAAAAGAGCATCAGGACAACAGCAACATCTACGAAGTTGCTTCCTTCAGGGAAAAACCGGACGAAGAGACCGCCAGGGGATACATCGAGAGCGGAAAGTACTGCTGGAACAGCGGCATGTTCCTCCTCAGGGCCGAAACATACCTGGAAGAACTTCAAAGACACGCGCCCAAGGTCTACGAAGCCTGCATCGGAGCCATGAAGAAAACGGAAAAGGACCTTGACTTCATCCGCATAGACAAAAAGACCTTTGAAACCTCCCCTCCCGTCTCGATAGACTACGCCGTGATGGAGAGGACAAACCTGGCTTCGGTTGTTCCGCTGGATGCCGGCTGGAGCGACATGGGTTCCTGGACCTCCCTGTGGGAAGTCAGCGACAAGGACCAAGATGGTAACGCCCTTTCGGGTGACGTGAAGATCATTGATACGAAGGACTCTTTCCTCAGGGCCGAGAGCCGCCTTGTCGCGGCATTGGGTGTGAAGGACCTGGTTGTTGTGGAGACCAAGGACGCGGTTCTTGTGGCCCGCAAGGATCAGGTGCAGAAGGTGAAGGACCTTGTCGAGGAGATAAGACAGAACGGCCGCCACGAGCACCTGAACCAGCGGGAGGTCTTCAGGCCCTGGGGCTCCTACGACAGTCTGGAGACGGGTGAGCGGTTCCAGGTAAAGCGGATCAGGGTCAAGCCCGGAGCCGGGCTGTCCCTTCAGATGCACCACCATCGCGCTGAGCACTGGATAGTTGTAAAGGGTTCCGCCAAGGTTACCATAGATGGCGAGACAATTTTTCTTACAGAAAACGAATCCACCTTCATCCCCGTGGGGAAGTCGCACCGTCTGGAGAACCCTGGGAAGATACCCCTGGAACTGATAGAGGTGCAGTCAGGGAGCTACCTGGGAGAGGACGATATTGTCAGGCTGGAGGATAGTTATGGTAGAAAAGCAAGACACAAGTAATTTCTCCGGGTGGCTCGACCTTGCATTGTTCAGGTTGGCCCGGCACGTAACGGCCCGCCCCCTGGAGAAACGGTTCGCTCTGGGATTGCTTGAAAAAGCTCCATCCCTAAAAAAATGGGTCAAAGCCAAAGTGGTCGGGAACAATGCCACTCTCAAATATCCCCGGGATGTCCCCTGCAGGAGTAACCTCTTTGTCGACGCCTCCAGGCTTGCCGGGGAGGACGGCAATACGGGGATCCCAAGGGTCACCCGCAGTGTGCTTTTCTCCTTGATGGAAGATCCACCTGAAGGCCTGAACGTCGTCCCGGTTTTTGCGACAAGGAGACAGCCCGGGTATTTCGAGTTAAAGGGGCATGTTTTGCCTTTTGAACAACGGAATGCTTCTTCGCCCGGTGCTGACAAAGATCCTTCACCGATCAGTTTCGGCAGTGGAGATATTTTTCTTTGCCTCGACTACAACCCATTGCTTATGAACATACAGCAATACTACCTTTCTGCCATCATGAAAGAAGGAGTCAAGATCTATTCCCTCGTCCATGATCTCATCCCAATCCGTATGCCAGAGAAATGTCCTCCCGGTCTGAGGGAAACGCACGAAGACTGGTTAAGGGCAATCCTTCGCTTCAAAGGTGCGATCTGTGTTTCAAGAACGGTTGCTGAAGATCTCCGCCGGTGGATCCTGGAGGAAGCGCCTGAAAAGAAGGACCGTTTCCACATCGGGTGGTTCCATCTTGGGGCGGACTTTGAAAGATTCCCCCCCCTGAACGAATCCGTATCAAAAGAGTTATCCTGCAAAAAGGACCTCTCTGTCAGGCCCTTTATTCTTATGGTCGGGACGGTAGAGGGGAGAAAAGGATATTCCCAGGCCCTTGAAGCTTTCGAGGTTCTTTGGAACAGAGGGAAAGAGGTCTCTTTGGTGATCGCCGGGAAAGAAGGTTGGTTTGTCAAGGAGCTTGTAAGAAGGATACGTTCTCACCCGGAACTTGGCAAAAGGCTCTTCTGGTTCGAGGAGCTGTACGATGAACAGTTGTCTGAGCTCTACTGTACCTGCAGTGCTCTTCTGATGGCATCGGAGAGCGAGGGTTTCGGCCTGCCCCTTGTCGAAGCTGCGAGAGCGGGAGCACCACTTATTGCCAGGGATCTTCCGATCATGCGGGAAGTGACAGGAGGAAACGCCTTCTTCTTCAAAGGCGAGACCGCAGTTGAACTGGCGGATTCGATCGAGAAGTGGTTCGATCTTTTTAATAAAGGCGTACATCCAAAGCCTGATGACGTTCCCTGGAGAACCTGGGCGCAGAGTTCAAGGCAATTGACAGAAACCATCCTGGCAATGGAAAGATAAGACACTGCAAGGATCCTGCTTCAGGCCTCGAAGAACCTCTTTGATACTCTCATGAAAGGAGATCCGGTGTCACATGTCCACGGGCTGTTGCCCAATCGGGGTTTGTTCAAACCGATCAGGCAGGACAATAAGCCTGTTGATGGATGCAGCTGAGAGGGACCCTGCCGAGAAATCTTAAAAAAAGGGAACAGGCCCTCGAAAGGTTTGGTACCAATAACCGGGCTGTTGCTGCCGGGCTTTTTACCGGCCTGTTCTCCCGGCTGACCAGCACCTGGATGTTCTGTACGGCACAGGTCAGGTACTCCTGGATCCCCATCATGGCGAACACACCCTGGCAGTATCCATTTTACCGGGAATTACCGCTTTTCCCCTTCATTTACGCCATTTGGGCAACAGGCCGTTGACATTACCTACAAAGCCAATGAAGACCCGGTTCGGGAGCATTCCACCGTCAGGAATTCCATGGAGGTTTTTTGCAAAGAAGACCGGCAACAACCTTTCCAAAATGTAGACCGGTTCTTTCACGTAACACAACTGAGGTAGACACAGATCGAGAGGGAAAACGATCGGCCCTTGCAAGATGGCAAAAAAGCATCGAAACGAACTGGGTCCAGGAACGAAAGCTCTTTGAATGACGCTTAAGCACGGTGTTTGATGACCAGTTTGAAGAAAATCGATGCGCGAAACTTGACCAAGTATTTGACTGAACAGGCTTGCAGTCTTTAGCATTGGTCTGCCTCCTTCTCCTGGGAAGATTCGTGTTGGGAAACCAATGATATCCCAAGGTTGCGGGAGGCACTTTTAATTTCTGCAAAAAGCTATTTTGGACAAGTCTGTAGTGGCAATAAACATAAGCATGGTAAGGGGAAAACGCTTTCTATCAAATTGAAGGAGTAAAAAGCCTATGGATTTAAAAACGATGGTGCGAGAGGCCATGTCCCGGCATCCCAGGACGCTTACTGAAATTGTAGAAGAAGTACTGCGCACCGCCATAACCCAAGGAATATTAAAGCCGGGTGACAAACTATCCGCCGAAGATCTGGCGGCGGAATTCGGAGTGAGCCGGATGCCAGTACGTGAAGCGCTAAGAAAGCTAGAAACGGTGGGGCTGGTGGTAATTCGGCCTCAGAAAGGCGTTGAGGTTTCCCGGCTTTCCTTGGAAGAATTAAGGGAGCTGGCGGATATCCGGGTTGCCTTGGAATGCATGGCCGTAAAGCTTGCTCTGCCTCGTTTGACCCCGACCAAATATGAAGAGTTGCAAGAAATAATTGAAGAAATGAATAGAGAACGGGATGATGCTCGGATCTTCAACCTGGCATGGGATTTCCATGTCCTTCTCTATGAGGCTGCCAACAATACCCAACTACAAGAATTTATCGCTCAGGTTAGGGTTAACTTTGACAGGTATCTTTGGTTCTATCAGGCAACTTTTAAAGATGCAGGGGAGATACACAGGAAGTTATTCGAAGTTATAAAAGGGGGCAATGCCGAAGAAGCGGTCAAGGCTATGGAAGAGCACATACGTCAAACTGAAAAAAAGGTGGTGGATATGGTCGAGAGACAAACAAATTTCTAAAAAAGAGTTTCTGATGGAACAAATATATCGGTTTTACGCAAAAAGGGTATATGAAACCAAACTAACATAGGAGGTGTAGTAATGAGCCGCAAACCACATTACGCTTGGATTATTCTGACTGGGGCGTGGCTAGCCTTCATGGGGGTCGGTCTTATCAGATTCGTATATCCCTATGTCGTCCCGATAATGGAAGAAACCTTAGGCTTATCGCATGCTGTGATGGGCATTATCATATCATGCTTCTTCTGGGCCGATACCGTTATGAGGATAGTCTGGGGCATACTTTCTGATAGGTTTGGCACTCGGTTGACTACGCTGCTAGGGTTGGTCCTGCTGTCCGTGGGTTTTTTCATAATGTCATTCGCCACTGGAATATCCAGCCTTGCCATAGGGTTTACTGTTAGCGGAGTGGGAGCCGCGGCGCTCTTCATCATGCCATCGCCTCTTCTATCGCGTTGGTTCGGCCAGCGCAGGAGAGCTACCGCGATCGGCATTGTGACCACTGCAGCCACGGTAGTGACGATTGTGGCGGGTTTTATTGTCCCTCTTGTTCTGACCAATAATCCGTATAATGTCATTTGGCGAACCGAGGCGATCTTCGTCTTGGTGATCCTGGCAGTCAATTTCTTTATCCTTACCAATTCTCCGGCCGAGAAGGGGCTGACACCGTACGGTGCAAGTGTAGAAGAGCTGGAGACGATCAAAGTTACCAGAAAGGGCAATGTGTGGGACAGGGAAAGCATTTTACGCGTGCTTAAGGATGGAGCTTTCTACCAGATCGCCGGCTCTTATTTTGTGTACGGCGTCGCGTATACCGGCGTGCTGACTTTCTTGGTTGGCTACTTCAAGGAAGTGGGCTGGACTGCTGGTGCGGCCAGCCAGCTCATCGCCCTGTTCGGGATGGCCGGGCTGATTGGCGCCCTGGTCTGGGGCGCGGTCGGCGATCGCCTGGCCAAGCGGTATGTGTTTGGTATGACGCTAGGAATGCAAGGCATCGGGATTCTAGTGCTGGTGCTTGCGGGGCAGACGCCAGCCATGGCCTACCTGGGGATGATACTATTTGGGCTCGGTGGTTCTGGGCCGGTAGTGATGATCTCGGCCATTCAGGCAGACTACTTCGACAGGAGCACTATCGGCACAAGCTTCGGTCTCTGTGCGGCCTGCTTCAGCATCGCCTCTGCAGTCAGCCCAATCATTGGCGGAGTCCTTGCTGATTCTACCGGTACGCTGCGCTCAGCCCTACTTATGGGCCTAGTGGGGAGTATCATCGGAGCGGTGCTCATCTCACTGCTGGCAGAGCCGCGGACTGTTAAGGCTGTTCCCAAATCAAGGTAAACGGGGGTATGGTTATGAGGTTACAACTGCAGAAGTTCAATGTTAAACATGTCGACTTTGCAGATCAGACAGCATTTGATGGTGGCGTCCTCCATATAAACAAGGAGGAACTAAAGGCATTGTTAGAAGCGGACGCCAGGTTCAACAGGTTCGATATTGAGCTGACCCATCCGGGGGAGAGCGTCCGCATCCTTCAGGTTGCTGATATAATCGAGCCGCGGGCCAGAAGGGATGGGGGAGACTTCCCAGGCATCCTGAGCCCGAGAGTCACGATTGTGGGCAACGGCATCACCGACGTGTTGAGCGGCGCCGCAGTGGTGCTGATCGATGAGTGCGGTAACAACTGTGGAGTTACCCATGATGCAGTCGGAAATACCATCGACATGAACGGCCCGGGGGCTGAAATCACCACCTATGGCAAAACTTGCAATATCTGCCTGATTCCGTATGCCGCGGATAGCGTAGATATAACAGAGGATGACTTCAAAATCGCTTGCAAGGTCGCTGGACTGAAGGCGGCAGTATACCTGGCCCAGGCGTGCAAGAACCTGGAACCGGACGAAGTGGAAGTGTACGAACTGCCCCCAACGGCCGAAGCGTCCAAAGGTGTGGAGCACCTACCCAGGGTAGTCTATATATTCAACATGTACCGGTATTACCTGAAGGATGAGTTCGCCATCTACGGGCACACGTATTCATGGTTCCCGTCGGTGTTTATGCATCCGAATGAGTTCTTTGATGGCGCCGTGGTCAATCCTTATCTGAACGCCAACGGCCCTTCGCCGGCCACGATCGACACCCACACGATTCAGAATCACCCTGTGATTAAGGAGCTCTATCAGCGACACGGTAAGGAACTATGCTTCCTTGGTGTAATTCCCACAGTGGCTCAACTGGAAGAATCCTCAGTGGAAATGCAGGCGAACGTGGCTGTAAAGCTAGCCATGTCACTTGGGGCTGATGGGATCATCCTGACCAAGGCCCCGGGCGGCTCTCCCCAACTGGACGTCGCTCGGGCTGCTATAAAGGCCGGAGAGCTTGGTATGAAAGCGGTGCTTATCCTGGATGATATCGCAGCCCGTTCGCCCGACGGAAAATTCCGGGCCAACGGCATCATGTACGATGATCCCGGAGCAAGCACTATTGTAAATACGGGCAATTGTTCAGAAATCGCCAAGCTGCCTTCTGTGGAGCGTACGATCGGCCACCATGTTGACGGAGCCAAGGGTGAACTGAGGCGAATCCGTATCGCCCTCATCGGCCAGGGCGGACAGTTTGGAAATACACACACGGTTGAGGTGGAGTACTAGGCCGCTCAAGATAGCCTCTGTTTTTGGCAATAACGTCATCAAGATGAGGAGGGATGATTGTTTATGGAGCCCAAGTTGAAAGTGGTACAGTATGTGAACCAATTCTTCGGCCAGTTGGGCGGCGAAGAGAAGGCATTCGTCGAGCCCCAGGCCAGAGAAGGGGCAGTAGGTGTAGGCCTGGCCACGCAGAAGGCGCTGGGCGACCGTGGTCAGGTGGTTGCTACGGTGATGTGTGGCGACAACTACGCTGGAGAACGCCTCGAGGAGGCCACCGCACTGATCACTGAGATGATCGGCAAGTATTACCCGGACCTGGTGATTGCTGGGCCGGCTTTCAACGCCGGACGTTACGGTGTGGCGGCAGGGGCCGTGTGTCAGGCGGTACAAGAGAAGCTGGGCATCCCGGCAGTAACTGGGATGTATAAAGAGAACCCTGGTGTCGATCTGTACAGGGATCAGGTGTACATCATCGAAGCGGGTGATTCTGCCAAGGATCTACAGAGCACGATCGAACGTATGGTTAACCTCGGGCTCAAGCTGCTTGCCAAGCAACGGATTGGGAAGCCGCGCGAGGAAGGCTATTTCAGCCGCGGTCTCCTGGTTAATGAGCTTTCGGACAAAACCGCGGCGGAGCGTGGGGTAGACATGCTGGTGGCGTTACTTAAAGGCGAACCCATCGAGCCAGAGTTGAGGCTTGCCACCTACGATAAGGTGAAGCCTGCCCCCGCGGTCGACAAACTGAAGATAGCCAAAGTCGCCTTGGTCACCGACGGCGGCCTGGTCCCGACAGGTAACCCGGATAAACTCGAATGGATGGCGGCGACTAAATACGTCAAGACAGACCTTGCAGGTCGCAAGACGTTATCTGGTGGTGAGTTTTACGCCAACCATACGGGCTACGATACCACCGAGGTCAACGCCAACCCCCTGCGGCTTGTCCCCTTTGACGTAATGCGCGAGTTGGAAGATGAGGGGGTAATCCAGAAGCTCCACCCTACACTATACTCCACCACAGGCGTGGCGACGACGATAGAGTACTCCCAGCAAATCGGAAAAGGAATTGCCAAGGAATTAAAAGACGCCGGTGTTAACGCTGTGATCTTGACTTCAACCTGAGGGACCAGTACGCGTTGCGGTGCAACGCTGGCCAAGGAAATCGAGCGTGAAGGGATTCCCGTGGCCCACATCACCAGTCTTCCTAACATCGCAGCAATGGCGAACAGCAACCGAATTGTACAAGCCAATGGTATTGTTCATCCGGTTGGAGATGCGTCTCTATCGCCCGAGGAGGAGAAGGAGGTGCGGTGGACTATCGTGCAGAAAGCGCTAGAGGCCCTGCAGACCAATTTGGACACCCAGCGTTTGTTTAAGTAAAAAATAACCTGGTTTTACTGGGGGACATGTACCCACTCGGTTCCCCTGTTCCCCCAGTAAAGAATACATCAAGGTTCGCCAAAAATCATCTATGATGGTCAATAGTCAGCTCAATACAGGAGATGGGGGCATGGAGAAAAAACCGCTCAGATTGACGGTGTATTACGATTACGTCTGACCCTGGTGCTATGTCGGCC
>DFYG01000097.1:11022-11400 GCA_002382605.1 Synergistaceae bacterium UBA4088
CCTCTCGTGTTTCCAGAGCGCATGATTCACACGTGTCGCGCCATTGAGGCAACGGAGTACTCCCGGGAACAGGGCAAGCTGCTTGCGTTTCACAAGCTGGTATTTCAAAGGTTTTATGGTCAGGGGCAGGACATTGCCAGTTGGGAGGTGCTGCGCGCCGCCGCCCAAGAGGCAGGGCTGGATGCCGATGCAATGCAGCGCATGACCGAAAGTGGAGTGTACCGTGACATAGTTGAAAGGCAGACGGTTGAGGCGCAGAACCGCGGCATTAATCAAATCCCGACTTTCGTCCTAAACGATAGCTATGCAGTAGTAGGAGCTCAGCCGTACGAAGTGTTTCAACTCGTGCTGGAACAGATGGCGCAGGGAGTTTGAGAG
>DFYG01000033.1:0-5519 GCA_002382605.1 Synergistaceae bacterium UBA4088
CTTCCGGGCGCCAGCGAGGCAAGTGAAGAACCCCAGAAGAAGACAGCCAGGCCTGAGACATGCTTCTCTTCACCCTCCTTGGCTATAGGGGAGATCAGCCTCTGGATCCACGGTTTCCCGTCGGCACTCCAAAACCTTGAAAGTTCAAGCAGGCCCAGGGCAATACAGGGTATGAAAAGGCAGACCCGGAAGATCCCTGCTCCCCAGACAGGAAATACGACTAACGGGAAGACCAGCCCCATAAGCCGTACCAGCCTCCGGCGGAAAAGCCTTGTCTCACCGGCCGAAAAAACCGCCATCGCAAAGCTGGAAAACAGAAGAAGGAGTATCGAAATAACGGCGAGAGTAATGATCAGCTAACCTCCTTCTTGAAGTGCGTCTTAATTAAATGGTACAAGATAAACGGGAGACGGCAAGTCAAAATCAGGAGCGAAACCGCTCTCTTGTCCGGAGGTATAACATGTCGTTCATCGAGCTGGTCCAGAAAAGAAGGAGCGTCCGATCCTACAGGCCGGACCCGGTCCCCCGGGAGGCCGTCGAGAGGTGCCTTGAAGCGGCCCGCCTGGCTCCATCCGCCTGCAACTCCCAGGGCTGGTACTTTGTCGTGGTGGATTCCCCCGAAATGCGGGAGCGATTCACCGAGGCGGCATTCTCCGGCCTGCACTCAATGAACAAGTTCGCGAAGGAAGCGCCCGTCCATATAGCGGTCGTCCGGGAGAGCGCAAAGCCTGCGTCAAGGTTCGGCGGTTTTTTCCGCGCGGTAGATTTCTCCCTGATCGACATCGGTATAGCTTGCGAACACCTCGTACTCCAGGCCGCCGAGGAGGATATAGGGAGCTGCATGTTCGGGTGGTTCGACGAAAAGGGCGTCAAACGTCTTCTCGGCCTGCCGCGCGGATCCAGGGTGGATCTTCTGATATGCCTCGGCTATACTGACAGACCGCTGCGGGCACCGAAGCAGAGAAAGTTCCTCGATGAGATCCGCAGGTACGCCTGAGGTCTTTCCGTCCTGATCGCGGACCTGCCATGGCCTTGGCCGGGGGCACTGGGAAAGGCCGACCCTGCAAACTCATCCGACCGTTCCCCTTTCCGAATATGGACAAAGCCTGGTGGTGCGCCTGATGCCCTGAATGGCTTTGTGTCGTATAATTTCAGGGCAGACAAAATATTACAAACCAGGGGGGGCAGACCTCATGCCAAAGAAGATCCTCGTATGCGTCGATATTGGCAACCTTGCGGAACATCTTGTGGACTACGGCCACTCACTTGCGCTCCGCCTTGATGCGGAGATCTCTTTCCTTCACGTTCTTCCGAATCCACACACATGGAAGGGGTACGGAACCTGGATCCATCCGGACATCACCAAAGAGGCCAGGGAGAGCGCAACAAAGAAGATCCAGTACCTGATCCGGAAGGCTGAAGAAAAGCACCCCGATCTCCCCCATCACGAGCATCCGATCCTTTTCGGAGAGGGAGACGCAACAGAGGTGATAATCCAAACCGGAAAAAGTAACGGGTTCAACCTCATCGTCATCGGATTCAAGAGCCGCAGCGGTATCGAGCAGATGATGATCGGCAGCACAACGTCGAATGTAGCCCGCTATGCCAACTGCTCGGTGCTTATCTATCGACCTGGATTCGACCCGTTCTAGAAAAATGACAGGAGTGTCCTTCAAGGCCATGACAACTTCCGGCGGGGTGACCGCTTGATACGCTGCAGCGGCATCTCCCTTGTGCTGGGAGGGAAACAGCTTTTCGAAGACCTGTCCCTCGCCGTCCCGAAGGGTACGAAGCTTGGCATCGTCGGGGACAACGGGGCCGGAAAGACCACCCTTTTCAGGATGATCACAGGCGAGGTGTCGCCAGATCATGGCGTGGTCAGCATACCTGCAGGATCAAGGCTTGGACATCTTCCACAGGATCTTGTGGAAATAGGAGAAGCACCGCTGATCTCTTTCCTGAAAGAACGGGCAGGGATCGCGGACCTCGAAAAGGAGCTGGCCGATGTTCGCGACAGGCTTTCCCGGCCGGACCTGGACCATCGACAGAGAGCACCTCTTCTCGCCCGCCATGAAAGAGCTCTCCAGGCTTACGAATCGCTCGACGGGTACGGTTTCGAAGCCGTGGCCGGGAAGATACTGAAGGGCCTGGGATTCAGACAGGGTGACCTGGTACGTTCGTGCTCGGAGTTCTCCGGTGGATGGAAGATGCGGATCTCCCTTGCCTCTCTCCTTCTTTGCAGGCCGGATATTCTCCTCCTGGATGAACCGACCAACCACCTGGATACGGAAAGCATGGAGTGGCTGGAGGGGTACCTCTCGTCATTTCCCGGCACTCTACTGGCCATCTCGCACGACAGGCGTTTCCTCGACAAACTGACGACACGAACGGCGGAACTCTCCGGCGGGCGAATACGGGTCTATACGGGCAATTTCTCGGAATTCATGGAGAAAAGGACGCAGGAGCTCGATATAGCCGAGAAGACCCGCAAAAAGCAGGACAGGGAGATCGCCAGGACCCAGGCATTCATAGAACGTTTCAGGTACAAGGCATCGAAGGCTTCGCTTGTCCAGAGCCGCGTAAGGTCTCTTGAAAAGATATCGCGATCCGATGCCGAGACCGGGGGCAGAAGGGTGTCGATAAAATTCCCGAAATGCCCGCGAAGCGGCCTTGATGTGATCCGCGCCGAGGGGCTGGGACACTCCTACGGAGATAATCCCGTATTTTCCGGGCTGGATCTTACCATCCGGCGGAGAGAGAGAGTGGCTCTCGTGGGGGTGAACGGCGCCGGGAAATCGACATTGACCAGGCTTTTGAACCTGGGAGAAACTCCTTCCGCTGGATCCGTCATCCAGGGACACAATGTCAGGAGCGCTTTCTTCTCACAGGAGAGCGCTAAAAACCTCGACTACGGCCATTCCGTGTGGGACGAGATCCGGAGCACTTCTTCCATCTGCGATGAACCTCAACGAAGGAACCTCCTGGGGTGTTTCCTGTTTTCCGGGAGCGATATCGAAAAACCCGTAAGAGTTCTTTCCGGGGGTGAAAAATCCCGGCTGGCGCTGCTGAAGATACTTCTTCAGGAGACGAACCTCCTGATACTGGACGAACCGACCAACCACCTGGACATGGCCACGAAGGATCTTTTCCAGGATTCGTTGATGGGATACGAGGGGACGATCGTTATCGTCTCGCACGACAGGGATTTCCTGGACGCCCTGGTGGACAGGGTAATAGAGATCCGCGACGGAAGGATCTTCGACTACCCCGGCAACTACTCCTACTTCATTGAAAAAAGGGCCGGATCACTCGCCGCGGCAGAACCCGGCAGGAGCGGAGGCAGCGACGGGGACGAGGGCAGCCTGAAGGAGAAGAAGAGGAGCGAGGCTGAAAGACGGAACAGGCTCTACAGGGAGAAAAAAAAGTTTCTGGACGAACTGAAGCCGCTGGAAGAGAGGATCGAACAGGCGGAGAACCGTACAGGCTCGATCGACCTCTCCCTGGCTGATCCGGCCACCCACCGCGATCCGGAGCGGGTCAGGGAACTTGTCATCGAGCGCGCTGCGCTGGAGAAGGAGACCAATTCGATGATGCGGCGGTGGGAGGAGCTGATGGATGCTCTGGCGGATGCGGAAGCGTAACGAAGCCTGACCGCGGCATCTGGCGTTACCTGGAAAAAGCGGACCCCTTTACAGCTCCCTGCAAGGCGCCTGCTCTTCTTTGAAAAGGCGGATGCCTGGCAGTTCCGGATCCACCGGCAACGCCACCTCGAATGAGCCGTCATCTTTCCAGGAGAAATTCGGGATCCACCATACTTCCCTGGACGCAGATGCCGAAATGAAGATGCGGCCCTGTCACCCTTCCCGTCTTTCCCGCAAGGCCTATGACATCTCCCGCCGATACCCGGTCACCGGCGACTGCAAGGCGCTTTGAAAGGTGCATGTAGACGGAGATCACGCCGTTGCCGTGATCGACATAAACGCACTCGCCGGCATAGTAGTGATCGGCCGAGAGTATGACAGTGCCGTCGGCGGCAGACATGACCGGGTCGCCTTCTTTTGCCCGGTAGTCCACGCCGCGGTGCGGTGAGCGGGGTTTATCGTTGAGAATCCTCCTGAAGCCGTAGGGGCTTGTGATGAGACCTGGTACGGGCCGGACCATGGGGAGGTCCCACCTTCTCTCCCGCGATACTGTCGCAAGCGCACCGGCCACCTCTTTCCGTTCACCCGAGATCCGGTCGAGAACTTTCTTCGGTGGAGTGACCATAGCCTCCGGGAGCGTCAGCCTCTGGACCGGATATTCCACACTGGCGACCTGGACCTCCCTGGAAACCATCACCTCGGACCCGTCCATTGCCGCGCGTATCTCGAGGGTTTTTTTGCCGGGGGAGGCATTCAGTACATCTGTCCCGAGAAGAACGACACCCTCGCTTATCTCCCCCTCACGCCGGATCTCCACCGGGATCTCCTTTCCCCCCCACGAGACGGTCAGCCCGGCCATATTTGACCGGGATGATACATAGACCTGAAAGGGCCTGCCGATGGCGGTCTCCCGCGGCGCAACCACATTGAGAGGCTGGGAGGAGCTTCGCGCAGGGGGACAGCCTCCCGCGAAAAGGAGGAGACCGGCCGTCGCGACAGCAAGAATTCCCCTGAGTCTCCATGAAACAGCCATGAGCCGGATCAGGCTCCCCCGGATCTTTTGCGGTAAGTAACGCTTTCGAGGGGATCTTCGTTCACCTCGAGCCGCAGCACATCAGGCCGTGCGTAATGTCCGACGGCGTCAAAGTCGAACCGGCTTTCGGCGATCTCGCCGAGGTCCAGATCGGCAAAAAGGATATCCTCCCGATCGCGCACAGGACCCGCAAGATACTCTCCCAGGGGACCGATGATGGCGCTTCCGCCGGGGCAGATGTGCTCCGGCTGGTCCTTGAGATCACCGTAGCAGGCAAGGTCTTCGGGATACATGGATCTGTGGACGTACTGGTTCACGGACAGGACGAAACAGCGTCCTTCAAGGGCGATATGACGGATAGTGGACTGCCATATCTCCCGGGAATCAGCGGTGGGCGCCAGGTATATGGTCACACCCTTGCCGTAGATGGCCGCCCGTGCAAGTGGCATGTAGTTTTCCCAGCAGATGAGCCCTCCCATCTTTCCGTACGGGGTATCCACCACGGTCAGGGTGCTTCCGTCCCCTTCACCCCAGATGATGCGTTCCGATCCGGTGGGCTTGAGTTTTCTGTGCTTTCCAAGAAGGCTGCCGTCGGGCCCGAAATAGAGCGTAGTGCAATAAAGGGTTCCGCCAGCCCGCTCGATGATCCCCATTACCAGGTATGCCCCGAACTTCTTCGCGGCCTCCCCCAGGGCAAGGGTCGTTTCGGACGGGACCTCTACGCTGTTCTCGAAGTATCGCCTGAAATCCTTCCTCCCGGCGGGAGAGCGACTTCCGACAACTGCTCCGAAGCTGAGCCCTCTTGGATATGCTGGAATAAATGCTTCGGGAAAAACAATGATCCT
>DFYG01000033.1:5534-14826 GCA_002382605.1 Synergistaceae bacterium UBA4088
GGACCTTATCCGTCGATCACGGGCCGGCACTTTCCGGACAGACTCCTGCGACGTAAAGGTTGTCCGGGATCATGGCTGCTACAATGATCGCCTGATCCACTTTCACAAGCAGTCAGCCAAGTTCCCTGAAGAAAGCTCCAGTCAGGACCAGAACGGCGATGCCCGTCGCAAGGGCCACAAATGGTTTGTTCAGAATAGGTATCACCGAGATAATGGACCATAAACCGTACCAGACAAGGACCAGGCCCAGAAAAACCAGCAGGGCATATATTACCTTGTGATGAAACTTAAGGTCGCTTCGTACAAGTCCAAGACCTCTGGAAATATTTTTTCCGAAACTTGTTACTCCGACCCGGGGTTTTCTGGAGATCGCATCGGCTATTCTTTCGACGCTGTCGTCATCCAGTACCACTTGCCTGTCGGGTTTCCCTCCTGAAGCATCATGCGCCATGGCGGATGCCTCCTTTCCTGTCATTTCCCCGTATTGAAAAATACACGGGTTCATCAAACTACATCAATATGGCATCCACTCTTTCAAGGGCGCTCTTTATATCGGTGCAGAAGCCGTTCTTTGCCAGAAGAGATGACAGCGCCGACAGCAGCAGCACGATATTCATACGGTTTGAACCGCTCCCCATAAGACCTATCCGGATGATCTTTCCCTTGAGGTCTCCCAGACCGGAGCCGACTTCTATCGAATATTCTTTCATAAGGTTTCTGCGGAGTGCGGCTTCGTCAATTCCTTCCGGTATTTTGACAGAGGTCAGGCTGGGCAGCCGATAGGCCGGATCCACCAGCAATTCAAGGCCAAGCGCCTCAAGCCCGGCCCAGAGGGCTTCCGCGTTTTTCCGGTGACGTGCAAAGCGGTTCTCCAACCCCTCTTCCGCTATCATCCTCAGCCCCTCGTTGAGGCCGTAGATCATGTTGACAGGGGCCGTGTGATGGTAGAAGCGCTCCTGGCCCCAGTAGCGCATTATCATCGTGAGGTCCAGGTACCAGCTCTGGACTTTGGTTTTACGGTTCTTTATGTGCTCGACAGCCCGGGGGCCTACAGTGACCGGGGCAAGACCGGGAGGGCACGCGAGACACTTCTGGCTGCCGCTGTAGACCATTTCAAGCCCCAGGCGGTCCACCGGGACATCCATTCCGCCCAGCGATGTCACGGCGTCGACAACCATGAACATGCCCGCCCCGTGGACCATGGCTGCGATCTCATCCAGCGGCTGCAGCACGCCAGTGGAGGTCTCGGCATGAACGATACCCAGCAGTTTCGCGTCCGGGTTGGCACGGAGAGCCTTTTCTACGTCGGCGGGGTCGACGGGCCTTCCCATCGGGGCGTTGACCTCCACGACCTCAGCGCCGCAGCGTCCGGCCACATCCTGCATCCTGGTCCCGAAGACTCCGTGCGAGCAGATGATGACCTTGTCGCCCCGCTCGATCATGTTGACGCAGGCGGTTTCCATTCCCGCACTTCCGGTTCCCGACATGGCCACCGTAAGGTCGTTCTTTGTCCGGAAGACAAGTTTCAACAGTTCCCGGGTTTCGTCCATTATCGCAACAAAGTCGCGGTCGAGGTGACCAAGGGTCGGCTCCGCCATGGCTCTCAGAACCCTGCTTTCGACAGGTGTCGGCCCCGGGCCGAGAAGTGTTTTTTCCGGTACTATTCGAGGTTTTTTCCAGGACTCCATTTCAGGTCACTCCCTTTTCAATAGTGTTTTTTCTTCTGTCCCATTCTCGAACAGATACTTTTTCAAAGACCCGCCTCTTCCGCCCTGGCAGCCCTTTTCGAGGCCATCAGGCTGCCGTATGAGTAGAGACCCAGAGCTACCCAGATGCAGATGAATGTGACTATCTTCGGGGAGTCAAGGGGCTCGCGGAAGACAACGACCCCGAGGATAAAGGTCAGCGTCGGGGAGATGTACTGAAGAAAACCGATGGTCGAAAGTCTCAGGCGGCGGGCACCGAAGGCAAACCAGACCAGCGGCAGCGACGTGACTATACCTGTCCCGACAAGGACCATGTCTTGAGAAAGATCGCCGGCCAGGAAGACTCCCCGCGAAGCGGTACCGGCATGAATGAGGAAGATCATGGCGGGGATTGCCAGAAACGCTGTCTCTGCAAAAAGGCCGGGTATCGCATCCACCCGCACCTGCTTGCGTATGAGCCCGTACAGGGCAAAGGATAGAGCGAGGCCAAGAGCGACCCATGGAAATCTTCCATGCCGGATGACCTGGAACATTACACCGGCGGAAGCGATGGCAATGGCGACCCACTGGATGCGCTCCATCCGCTCGCGAAAGAAGACGAAGCCGAAAAAGACGCTCACCAGGGGGTTGATATAGTAGCCGAGGCTTGTCTCGAGGACCTTGCCGGCGTTGACGGCCCAGATGTATATCAGCCAGTTCGCGGCAATGAGCAGGCTGCTCAGGAAAAGCATCGAGACAGTGCGGGGTCTGGCGAAGACCGCGGAGATCTCTTTTGTCCGCCCCTGAACAGAAAGAATGATGGCCACCAGTAGAAGGGACCAGACTATCCTGTGGCTCAGTATNNGGCAGCCTGGAGGCCGGAGCGGGTTTCGCGGGATGCCGTTGTTCCGATATTTTCCGTTGCCATGCCGGGTCATTCCTTCCGGATCCAATTTCAGGATGTTATCATTTGACCGAGAAGCTTCAGCCCCTCCAAAAGGAGGCCGAATGATGAACAGATCACGCGCGTTAGCCTTTTTCCTTCCCCCGCTTGTGCTGTTTTCCGCCATCGCCGTCTATCACCTTCAGGCCATACCGTCCCCTGATCCTGTCTATAAGGCGATCCGGGCCGCCGGAATGATGGCTTACCCGGCTTCATTTCTCGCGATCGTTACCTCGGCGTTCCCGAAGGAGGCAACAAGCCTCTCCGGGGAGTCCTTCCTGCGGGTCCATCATATTTTCGCGTTCTGGGGCCTCACGCTGATGCTTGTCCACACCGGCGCGATATGGGCCTCGTTCGGGACTCCGGCTGTCCTGGTACCTCAATCAGGGACTCTCCGGGAGTTCTTCCTTTTCGGAGGAAGGG
This sequence comes from Synergistaceae bacterium UBA4088, assembly GCA_002382605.1. GTDB lineage: Bacteria > Synergistota > Synergistia > Synergistales > Thermovirgaceae > UBA2252. The sequence continues at coordinate 8,586 of DFYG01000033.1, forward strand.
TGGCACTTCCTCTTTTCATCCTGACGGCTGCAACGGCAAAATTCGGCCGCACGATCAAATTCTGGAGGAAGATCCACCTGCTGAACTATGCAGCCTTTATCCTGGTCACCATCCACGCGGTCATGATCGGGACCGATTTCGACTCCTCGCCAATGAGAGCGATGGCTTATACGTTCGCGGCAGTAGTGATGGCGGTGCCGATAATACGCTTTTTCAGGAAGAGGCTCTGAGTCCAGCTGCCTCCAGCGCTTTCACGAGACCGTAGACCGCCTCGGTAAACGGGAGGCTCAGGGAGGCTTTTCCCCCGAGGCGAAGTATCTCGCCGCTTATCGCCTCGATCTCGGTACGGTTCCCCGCTTCTATGTCCTGGAGCATCGAAGGGCGGTTGCCCGCGGTCATTTCAAGGATCTTTTTGAGGTATTCCCACTGGGTTCGGGGTTCTACGCTAATGCCAGCAGCGGAAGCAGCTGCAGACGCCTCACGGCAGAGTGCCTCCATGATCCTCATCGCAAAGGGCGAATCGAGGATATCCCCGTTCGACGAACGTGTAAGGGCGGCCACCGGGTTCACGGCCGCGTTGATGATGACCTTCTCCCAGATCGATAGCCACGGCGACTCCTCGAGACCGGCCAGAAACCCCGCGGACAGGAAGGTGTCGAGAACAGTGCCTGCATCCACCCCCGACTCAACCGGGCCGAAGCGGATGAATCCGTCGCCCCCGCTTCTGACAACACCGGGTTCCGGACGGAACGCCCCGTAGGTGACCGTCCCCGCCAGAAGCCTTTCGCCCGGGACGTGCTCCTGCAGAGCCTCCACGTTGCCGAGGCCGTTCTGCAGGGTAAGCGCGAACCCGTCCGGGGAGAGAAGTTCCTTCACTCGTGGAGCTATCCCGGGCGTCTGCCATGCCTTGACAAGGATTATGACAAGGTCCGCCGGGGGGCATGCGGAGGGGTCATCGAAGATATCAAGGCGTACCGTCCGCAGTGGACCGTCCGGTCCACCGAAAAGCAGCCCCCCGGAGCTGATCTTGTCGAAATGAGGGCCGGGACGGGACACCCCCTGTACGGGAATACCTGCCTCATGGAATTTTACCGCTATGCGACTACCGAGAGCACCGCACCCGTAGACGGTTATCATTTTTATCACCCTTTCATTTACTGGCGGGGACCTGCGGAGAATTCCCCGGAAGATCCATCAGGAAGGCTTATGTCTGGATGGGATCCGCAACATTGCCCTGCTCAGAAACGGCACCAGCAGGTAAACCAGCGAGCTGTCCCCCTCTATCAGGAGCGAGGCCCCCATTCCAGCAAGGGCCATGACCGGAGTGGCCAAACCGCGCATCATTTCCCGTCTGACTCTTGCGGGGTCGATGTTTTTGTCAACCAGTCTGAAGTTCTTCGTCGCGTACCACCAGTTGAGCACCATCAGCGAGCCGACAAGAAGGATGTTCAGGTGAAAGAACATGTCAGCCTCCCAAATATTCAGAAAGCGGCTCATCATTGAAGTGGTGAACGGGATCATTGAGATCGCCGCAAGCAGCAGGAGGTTTATCCCCAGGAGGAAGGAATCGCTCCGCTTTATCTCGTTGAATTGCCTGTGGTGCCATATCCAGAAAAGAGAGAGCAGCAGGAAGCTGATGATGAAATTGAGCAGCGGGTCCCCCAGTTCCGATACAAAGCTGAGGAAGACATCTCTGCCCATTCGGGATCCGGGTGATGGCGCCTTCAGGTCCAGAACGAGAATGGTCATTGCTACGGCGAATATCCCGTCAACAAGTGTCTCAATTCGTCCGGTTGAGACCGGTCTGTCATCTTTCATGGTAAAAGCCATCCACGGCACCTCCACGTTGTGCAGGCATGGGCATTATTATATACAGACTTCAGAAATATGCATAAGATCGACGATACTCAAGACAGACAACTGGGAACAACCGGAATTTTCGAATATAATTATTCTGGAATACATTCTGAAAAAGACTCACGGAAAAAAGACGCTCCTCATGTTTAAAACCTCCTGCGAAAAACCACCTGGATGGAGTGATCCTTGTGCCGGAAAAAACAGAAAAGGTTTTGAAAATAACCGTACCAGCAGGCCATGCACGGGTTTTTGAAGTAAAAAATGGCGGTTTTTTTACCGTCACGGATATCGAAGGGGGGCAGATAACCGACCTGGTAGCATTCAACGCGGACGATCTTTCGGAAAAGATCTCAGGTTCTCACACACGTCTGGGGTTGCACTCGATAAGATTCAAAGTCGGGGATTCGGTCAGGTCCAATTTTCGCAGGCCCATGATGGAGATAGTGGAGGACACCGTCGGAACACACGATATGCTGGTTCCTGCATGCGACGATCAGCGGTACCTTGTCGATTACGGGGTCATAGACCACCGCAACTGCGTCTCGAACTTCGAGGAGGTCCTCGCGCCCCGGGGGATCGGGCGCGGCAGTATACCAGACCCGCTGAACATCTTCGAGAACGCGACCGTGGATGAGGCAGGCAACCTGGTACACCTGCCGGTTGTGTCAAAAGCCGGGGATCACATCACATTTCGAGCACTGATGAACCTGGTCTGCGCCGTTTCGGTGTGCCCGATGGACCTCAACATAACTGGAGGCGACAGGATCACTGACATTCTCGTGACGATAGACAGGAATGAAAAACAGCGTCGTGAATCGTGAATCGTGAATCGAAAAATAAACGCAACCACAGAAAAGTCTTTTTATAAATGCCAAACCCACGTCCCGCCCTATTTTCTGCCCAGTCGCTGCTCTCCATCCACGGGGATCTCCAGGGGCGAGTGCTCCTCTATATACCTTGCAAGCGCATCGGTGTCGGTGAATCCGGTGTCCACGGCCCGGCCTTTGAACGGAACCATCACGTCGTAGCCGTCGGCCCCCGAGGCAAGGTACGAACTGATCCCGAGGCGGTATATCTTCTCCGCATCGAGCGGAACGCCGCCGATCGATATCTCGGGCGGACCTCCTTCCGGAAAACGCGCCCTGACCCCGGAAACTTGTGGAAAACCTCCCAGCCCCGGTTTGATGAGTGAAACGGCCTCAAGGATCCCGGCGACCTCGCTTCCGCTCAGTTCGATGACCGTCAGGCTGGAGCGGAAAGGCATCACAGCCATAGCGTCGCGCATCCTTATATCCCCTGCAGCTATCGAATCCCTTATGCCCCCGGCGTTCACGATGGCGATATCCGCCCCCGAAACTTCACGGACCGCGTCAGTGACCAGGCGGGTAAGGTTGGTCTCCCCCGAGCGGACCTTATCCCGGTCGCCATCGAGAGGTATGAGGTTTTTTCCTATAACCTGGTCGATCTTACGGGAGCCCACCCACTCGTAATACTTCAAACGCTTCGAAATATCCGGATCTTCCCCTCCAGCCGGGTCGATCGGAATGGCCTTCCACTTCCAGTCCGTAATACGCCCATCATTTATCTCGAGATCGAAACGGCCAAGGTACTTCCCGAAAGACCCGGCCTGGGCCACCAGCGTTGACCCTATCATGACAGCGTTATCGAAGAGAGTGTGCGAATGCCCGTCGATGATCACGTCCAGCCCCTCGATGGATGCTCCCGCAAGATCCCTGGAGCCTGTCGAACCCGGAAGGCTGTTATCAAACCAGCCCAGGTGACCGAGGGCGATCACTATATCCGCACTTTCGCCCAGCGGGGGGATCAGATCCCGGGCGGTCCCGACAACATTCAGGAAACCGGCTCCCTCAAGGTGGAGAGGCTCCGACCGGGCGGTGCTTTCAGTGGTCAGGCCCAGGACGGCAACTTTGAGATCTCCCGCTTCGATCAGAATGTGTGAGCGGAACGGCCTCTTTCCCCAACTGTCGACAAGGTTGGCGCTCAGGAACGGGAACCGGGCAAAGGTCTCCTGGAAACGCAGGAGGGCGAGAGGGTTGTCGAACTCGTGGTTGCCGAGGACCAGTGCGTCACACCCCATTTTGCGGAGTATGGAGAGATCACAGAGAGCCTGCTGGAGATCAGACTCCGGGATCCCGGTGTTGACGTCCCCGCCGTGCAGGAATATGACATTGCCGCCATTTGCGGCAACTTCCCCGCGTATATCTTCCACAAGCAGCGCAAGAGCGTCGAAACCGCCCTTGCCGCGTTCCGTCCAGATGTGTCCGTGCGTATCGTTGACGTGAAGTATGGTCAGCTGGGCCGCATCAAGCGGCCCGGAAAAGAGAAGCAGCCCAATGAGACAGATAACCTGGGAGGCGGCCGCCCGGCGCAGAGATCGTTTCATGCACTATTCCCCCTTTGAAGGATCGCTGACCCTGCCCATGAAGAGTATGCTGCCGGTGCTGTTCTCCTGAATGATGAAAATGAACGGACGGTCGGCACGAAATACCTCGGGAGGGGCCGGTATTGATTTGAGGCCGACGATCACTGCCGTCGCCGCGGCGGCCTCCGTACCCTCCTCGTTGACATCGATGAAGGCCTTGTGAAGAACATCGGTGATGTAGAGATCCGGACTTCCGTCCATCCCCGAGAGATCGGCCTTCGTGTCACTGAAGGCATCAACCATGCCAAGGGACTTCAGGGCTTCGACGAGTGAAAATGAACCCCAGGTGATTCTGAATCTGGGAAGAAAGACTTCGACCTCTTTTTCGGACATGCTCTGCTTCCACAGAAAGAAGTTTTCAATAGTGATCTTCTTTTCGAGATCTGAAATACTCCTTCCCGGTCCGGGGAGGATCACCACCATGGAAAGATCCCTGCCCGCGTAGGGGAGTTCCAGTATCTGCAGGTCACCCATATCCGAGTAGCCATACTCCCCGGTCCTGGTCATTAGTGAGGCCTCGATACTCTTTTCCGGAGTAACGAAGAATGGCGCTTCAACCGTGTCGTCAGGGTCGAACTGTTCCTCCCAGTCTCCCTTGAAATATATAGCGTTGACAAGAACAAGCCGGGTAAGGGGATCGATGCTCCCCTCCGGAATAAGATCTTTTATCTTCTCCCTGGTCTTGACCTCGACCCATTTGTTGATCCTCTTCCGGGACGGTTCCGGCGCATTGGCATAATCGACCGGGGTTATCTCGACCCCGTAGAATTTCTTCAGAAGGGCGGTGTATTCGGGTAGAAAGCCGTAACCGGTCTGGGGCCATATCGAGTTGGCGACCGCAAGTTCTACCGCTCCTTTACTCTGTATGTTTCCGAGAAGCGATCCCAGTTCGGCGAAAGCCTTGTGGGTTCCCTCCTGCCCTCTGGTGAAGCGCATCGCCTCCTGCATCTGTAACGCGGTGTTGCCCCGGGCTCCGCCGTAGGTCATCGCCAGCGCCGATGAGACGCTGTAGGGCGAGAAGAAGAGGTTGCCGCCTTTCTGCTTCAGGATCTGGAAGATGTCGAATGCGAAGGCCGAGTTATCCGCCGCCGCGGACATCAAGGTTTCGGTGGCATATCCTGCGGAAACAGGTACAAGAAAAAGAAGAGCCAGTGCTGCGATAATGGTCGATCTAAAGCGTTTTCTCACGATCTTCACCCCCGGATATCAATAAATCCTGCTGTCATAGGCCCAGTGAAGAAGGGCCTGCCGCTGTCTTCTCCGGCATTGAAGGTCGCCGGGAAAACAGTTCTTCCGAAGCTGTGCAATGTGGCGGGTCATGGCACTCCACCGCCTTATCTGTCTCATGTCGTCGGGACACCGTCGACCCAGGTGGTAGCGGCAGTACCACTGGAACCACCCCCGCGGGTCATCGTGATAGATCCACCCTTTCTCGATCCAGTATGAAAGAGGTTGCGACGCGTTGACCCCGAAGAGGTTCAGGGAAGGTTCATGACGCTCGGAACACAGTCGTGCTTTCTCGAACCACGACGAGGGAAATTCGGCGCGGCAGTCGGTCATGTATTTACCGCCGAAGACACCGAGTTCCAGCATTTCGGCAGGCGTGAGATCGGGCTGAAAATCGGAGTGGAAACTGCCTCCTGCCGGTTCGGACCGAACGTACACATACCCCTGCTGCATAAGGTCATTTACTTCGATAAACACAGCCGGAACGGGCACCCGATCAAGCCTCCCCTGAAAACCGGGATCCTCAGATATCAGGCAACTGATACCCCTTTTGCCGGAAAATCTCGATGCAGGCATCAACTACCGCCGGGGTGTAGAGAACGCCCCTGTTCTTCTCTATCTCTTCCAGAGCTGAATCCAGCCCGAGGGTTGCCCGGTAGGGGCGGTGCGATGCCATGGATTCCACCACATCGGCCACAGCCATGATGCGGGCCT
>DFYG01000179.1 GCA_002382605.1 Synergistaceae bacterium UBA4088
TTGAACCGTTGAGCCCCCCGCAAAGGTAACCCAGGACAGGTAAGGCAACATCATCAATGCCGCTACCGGATCGATCGGCGAGAAAGCCCTGATGGATGCAGCTATCGCCAGCCATAAAACCTGGATTCCCGTGTTTTTATACCTATGTGTTTGAAATGCCCATAACCATTTTATTTTCGGCATTTTCATAGATACAATCCTTTATACCTATGGAAATGCTAAATGCTTTAAAAGGCCTTGTTTAATGGGCTTAAGCTGGACCTAGGTATAATTTTCCGGGAATGCAGGATAAAAGAAACAGTTCGAGCAAAACTGGCCCGGGCATACGCAGACCGATGAAGATCCAGGACCAGACAACTTTAAGGACCAGTTGAACGGAAAAGAGANNCTGGCCTCTTGAAAACTGCCGGCGGAGCGCCAGACCAGCCACGCTGCCACACTCATGAGTATGTACAACACTGTACACGCCGGGCCGAAAAGCCAGGAAGGTGGCGTCCATGACGGCTTCACCAGAGCAGGATACCATTCGGCCACAAAACGTGCCGTGGCGATAGAACCGATCCCTCCTGCGCTGAGGCATACAAGAAGGGAAAAAGCCAGTACCGCATACTGCTTCACTGCTTCGACACCCCCGCAGGAATCAAACCTTCACAAGACAGGCATTTCCACTGGGCCTGCCCCTCCTCTATGCACATCCCGCCCAAAATCAGCTCGCCTCGCAACGATCGGGCTAGCAGGTCAAAAGGAGCATAGCCGTAGATCACCGGGATTATTTCGAATGAGCCGCAAAAAGGGCATTTCACCCTGGTTTGATCCATAAAACAGTTCCTTTCAGCCTTTTACGCTTTCGGGATTTATCGATGCGTGTTAACCTGTATCCGGATATTCAGCAAACACACGTGGTGTATTGTACCCCTATCAGGAAAGGAAATGAAACAGAATGACGAAAAAATTCTGCACTACTTTTGTTATCATGCTATTTTTCGCGGCAACGGCATCCGGAGCTATCCCGCTCTCGACCTGGAATTCAGCAGGAGTGAGTATCCTTATGGAGCGGACAGCGGTCCGTGAAGCGCTCGGCGCACCGGACGGAACCGAGGGCGATCTTGAATGGTACGACATTGTTGGGAACGAGGGCCTTTCGAGGGTATCGCTGGATTACCTCGAAACTGGACGGGTTCAGGCGGTTTCTCTCGCGTTCGTACCAGGTTCGATCGACCTTGATACCCTCTCCGCCATCGTCAAGAGAGCTTTTCCGGACACACAGGATCTTCACCGCGACGCCCGCATGGCCGTCTTCCTCGGCAGATCCACTGAAAACAACGAACCGGTTTATTTCCTTGCCATGGCCGATGATCCTGACGGTGGCAAGGGACCGGAACTGATAACAATGACAGAATCAGCCAATCGTCACTATCAGGATCAAAAAGTGCTGCAATAGGTTTTAGCCGGTAGGGGCATTTACACATTGAGACATTATCATCCAATCACCATCCCTGCGGGTACATCTCCTCAGGATAAAGATCCTGCGTCAGTAACTTCCTTCCCTGCTTTCCCTGGAGATTTCGCTTCTTTGAGGCGGCATCCCTTCCTTCCCTGTTTGAGAGGCTGTACGCTCTGGCACCAGGATTTGTTGAAACAATATCCGGGAGTGCAAAGTCTGGAAGGGTTGACGGAATGTAATCTAGTGGTATTATTACCACTGTTTTTAAAACGCCTGATCGTCACAATGCAGAGGAGGCAGTGCGCCAGAGATGAGACCGCCGGGAGAACCCAGGGTTGAGATGTTAAAAGCTTTGGCACACCCTGTCCGGCTCAGACTGGTCGAGACAGTGGCGACCCGGAGATTGCGCGTCGGAGAACTGGCCGCTCTCTTTCCGGTCGACAGAACTACAATAAGCAAACATATCGCCGTTCTTCGCGAAGCCGGAATAATAGATGACGAGCGCGAAGGGCGTGAGATCTATTACAGACTCCGGATGCCGTGCCTGAACGATTTTCTTAGATGCCTTGGGGAAATGTCAGATTAACGAAAGGACAGGAGGTTGACAGCATGAAGATACAGATACTTGGCACAGGGTGCCCGAAGTGTAAAAAAATGACAGAGGTTGCTGAAACGGCCGCGAAGGAGCTCGGACTTAACTACGAGATCGATAAGGTCACAGGGATCTCTGAAATACTCGACTTTGGAGTAATGGCTACGCCGGGACTTGCCTTGGACGGGAAAGTCGTTGCTTCTGGAGGCGTTCCAACGCCGGAACAGATGAAACGACTTCTTGCAAAAGCAGCCGGGAAGTAGGTTAAGCCCCCGTTTCAGAGGGGGCTTTGCCTACTTCTAATAAGTGGCTTTTTTGCCACTTTTCGCCATGCACAAGAGGGAAAGAAGGTTGAGGCTGGCGGTCCTGTATTTGAATTTCCAACTGTTACGGGAGGCATTCATTTGAAAAGCGAAATTAAAAAGTTCATCTATCTGGCGGCAGCCTTTCTGGCATTTTATTACATGCCTATAGAAAGTGTGAGGCTCCACAAAGCAGCGATCGAAGCGCTGGCTATGATGCATGAGTACGCGAGGGAACATGTGCTGCTTTGTCTTGTACCGGCCTTTTTTATCGCGGGGGCTATAAGCGTGTTCGTTTCCCAGCAGGCTGTCATACGCTACCTTGGCTCAAAAGCCAAAAGATGGGTCGCCTACTCTGTCGCGGCAGTTTCGGGAACGATACTTGCGGTCTGCTCATGCACGGTCCTCCCTCTTTTCGCGGGGATCTACAAACGCGGGGCCGGATTGGGGCCTGCTTCGGCCTTTCTCTATTCAGGTCCCGCGATAAATGTGCTGGCAATAATCCTGACCGCCAGGGTCCTTGGCCTGGAACTGGGGATCGCCAGGGCCGTAGGGGCGATAATATTCAGCGTTGTAATAGGGCTTCTGATGGCAGTTATCTTCCGCAAGGAGGAGACCGAAAGGCAGGAGGCGTTTGCCGAAATGCCGGTCCCTGAATCTGTACGCCCCCTCTGGAAGACAACGCTCTTCATGTTCTTCATGATCGTTTTCCTGGTTTTCGCCAACTGGGCAGCACCCAGGATACCAGTCGGATTCTGGGCGGCGGCCTACAGTGCCAAATGGGTGATCGCGGGGATCGCTCTGCTGCTGACGGTTCTTTCTTCCAGGTTCTGGTTCTCGGGTGAAGAACGCTCCGAATGGTACGGCTCGACCTGGGGATATGCGCTGCAGGTATTACCCCTGCTCTTCGGGGGGGTTCTGGTGGCTGGCTTCCTGTTGGGTCGACCAGGTCACGAGGCGCTGATCCCGGGCGCGTGGGTCGCGGCCCTGGTGGGGGGTAACTCTCTTTTTGCCAACTTTTTTGCCTCCATCGTTGCGGCTTTCATGTATTTCGCGACTCTGACGGAAGTCCCGATCCTGCAGGGTCTTATCGGGGCCGGTATGGGGAAGGGCCCGGCCCTGGCGCTTCTGCTCGCCGGACCGGCACTTTCACTGCCGAACATGCTCGTCATTCGCAGCATTATCGGTACGAAAAAAACTTTGGTTTATATCTGCCTGGTTGTCGTTCTTTCCACCGCTGGCGGGATAATGTTCGGGACCTTGTTCAGATAGCCTCCAAAGATCCCCGAAAGGGTACCTGTTCCATTGGTGGATCTTATTTTCGAACCCCCTGTTTCCGGGGCGCAGGGAACCAGCTTTGTGTTCTCAGGCAGAACCTGACAAGCATGAGCATTACAGGGACCTCGATAAGTACCCCGACTACGGTCGCCAGTGCAGCGCCGCTTGAGAGACCAAATAACATTGTCGCCGTGGCTATTGCGACCTCAAAGTGGTTTGATGCCCCTATCATGGCAGCCGGAGCCGCCATTTCGTAGGACAGGCCCATCATTTTTGCCGCGAAATACCCCAGGGCAAATATCAGGATCGTCTGGATAAAGAGAGGTACGGCGATCCACAGGATGGTCAGCGGTTTGGCAACTATGACCTCTCCCTTAAAGCTGAAGAGAAGGACAAGGGTAGTAAGAAGGGCAATAATGGTAATCGGTGAAAGGATATGCAGGAACTTATCGGTGAACCATTTAACACCCTTGGTGGCAATGATCCATTTCCTGGAGAAATATCCGGCCACCAGGGGCAGCGCCACGTAGATGGCGATCGAAAGTACAAGAGCCTGCCATGGAACCGGCAACCGTCCTACCCCCAGCAGGAAACCGCCCAGCACCCCGTAAAGCACTAGCATGGTAAGAGAATTGATAGCGACCATGACCAGAGTCAGGCCATCGTTTCCACGGGAGAGGTAGCTCCACACAAGAACCATTGCCGTGCAAGGAGCTATCCCCAGAAGGATGGCTCCCGCAAGGTAACTTCTCCAAAGCGGGACCTGGAGCATTTTGATCCCGTTCTCCAGAACTACGATTCCCGACCCGTGAATGGAACCGACCGGCAGGTTCAAACCGAAAGGCATCTTGAGAAGATCTACCGCATCTGGACCGATAAATCCCTTGAATACATACCCCAGGAAAAAGATCGCTATGGCATACATGGTAAAAGGTTTGACAGCCCAGTTAATGAAGAGGGTCAGAAAAACCGGCTTGCCGCTCTTGCCAGCTTTAACGACCTCCCGAAAATCTATCTTGACCATGATAGGGTACATCATGAAAAACAGGCATATTGCGATCGGGATTGACACCACTGGAGCCCCGTCTACGAATATGGCCATGCCGTCAAGCGCTTTGGCAAATTCCGGAGCGATCTTTCCAAGCAGGATGCCGGCTATGATGCACAATACGACCCAGAGTGTAAGATATCGTTCGAAAATGTTGGTAAGTTTTCGTTCACCGTTTGCCAGATTTCGGGTCATTTGCCTTTATTCTCCTTTCCGCTTCTCTTCTTCTTCGATCTGTCATTTACCGCAACACAGAAAGAGCATCGCCACTCCTGACTCTCTCTCAGTTTTCGGGCTGATATTTTATCCTCATCTGCCTGGGCATTGTTCTCAAGGCTTTGTAGAAGCCATCGGACCAGTCCACCTTCCGGAGTGTTTTCAAGATCTTTAGCAAGATTGAAATACCTCCACTTTCCTTCAGTACGGGAGGCCACCAGCCCGGCATGTTTGAGGATCGAGACATGCCTTGAAACCGTCGAGGGAGAAAGCCCAAGGATCTCCTGCAGGCTGCACAGACAGAGTTCACCGCCGGAAAGAGCCGCTACTATGCGGATCCTCTGTTTATCGGAAAGAGCTTTGATAGAGGTAAGGGTTCTATCCAACGCGTATTCCTCCCTCTTGTCATTTCGCCAAACGACGAAATAATATCAACTTTACTTTGGCAAGTCAAGATACAATGGGCGCATTAATGCCCTCTGGGAAGGCGGATCCATAAGCCGGGCGGTTACTTTCCGGCCCTGCCAGGAGTGCCATGTCAACGAACAACAAGCTTTCGGATGACAAGATCAAAGTTCTCCCCAGAGCCCTGTACATGTTACATCAGGAACATCTTCGATCTTCGATCTTTGATAACAGAATGCTCCTTGACCACGGAAATTCCTTTGATAAGATCCTGTCATGACTTCGGGGTAAAAAAAGCGGCCCTTTCAGGGCCGCCGTGTACTGCTTTCTTCAGAAGAGGTCTGACGCTGACTACTTTACAACGTCCTCCGCAGGAACATAGGGCATTCCGAAAGCCTCTGCGACACCTTTATAGGTGACTTTCCCCTTGTACATATTGAGTCCCTTGAGCAACGCGGGGTTCTCCCGGCAGGCCTTCTCCACACCTTTCTGAACGAGCTGTTTCCCGTAACGTATGGTGTAGTTGTTGAGTGCGAAGGTCGATGTACGTGCGAAAGCTCCCGGCATATTGGCCACGCAGTAATGAATGATCCCGTCGACGACATATACCGGATCATCGTGTGTCGTGGCATGAGAAGTTTCGCAGCAACCTCCCTGATCGATCGCGACGTCAACAATTACTGTTCCTGGCTTCATTATCTTGAGATGTTCTTTCCTGATCAACTTGGGCGCTTTGGCTCCGGGAATTAGAACGGCGCCAACTACGATGTCGGCTTCCCTGAATGCCGCCTCAAGGGCCAATGGATCACTGTAGATAGCGAAAACATTGGCGGGCATTATGGTTTCCAGGTATTCAAGCCGGTCGGGGTTGACATCGAAAATGGAGACCTTGGCTCCAAGTCCTGCAGCCACTTTCGCAGCATTGGTTCCTACAACACCCCCGCCGATCACTACAATATTGGCTGGCGCCACGCCGGGCACACCGGTGGGAAGAAGCCCCGTGCCGCCGTTGGGCTTAGCCAGGAAGTAGGAACCCATGAGAACTGACATCCGCCCGGCGACCTCACTCATCGGCTTGAGGAGCGGAAGGGAACCGTTGCTTTCTTCCACAGTTTCGTAAGCAAGGGCGGTGATATTCTTTTCAAGGCATGCCCTGGTGAGTTTTTCATCGGCAGCGAAGTGGAAATAGGTGTATATAAGCTGCTCGGACTTCATGAGGTCGTATTCCTGAGGAAGAGGTTCCTTGACCTTTACGATCATGTCGGAAATATCCCAGACCTCTTTCGCAGTATCAAGTATCTTTGCCCCTGCAGCCGCATATTCCTCGTCGGGAATGTTTGAACCCAGGCCAGCGCCTCTCTCAATAAACACTTCGTGCCCGGATGCAACATAAGTATGAACTGCCGCGGGGATCAAGCCTACACGATATTCATGGTTCTTTACTTCCTTTGGGCAACCGATCTTCATGGAACATAACGCCTCCTCTTGTAATATTGGATAATAATGCGTACTTATTCACTAAGGTGTTCAGATCATTGTTATCATAACATAAGGTTATGTTTTTTTGTATCCAGAACACTGTATACTCAAACGGAAACCACATCCAGGTTCATGCGTTCTGTTCAGTTTTGGCCGATCCCGATCCGCACTTGTACATGATAATGCAGCAATGAAGCATTTTTTGTGTTTTCCCGGTTCATTTGAAATTATATCCCTTGTTCACGACCTTCTTGCTCTGGGGGCGATCCCAAATGACGATCATGAGTCTGAAAATTTTTACGAGGTTCGCGAACGGGGTGATCGAATCACTTCCCCGGGACCTTTTCAAACATCTTAACGGCGGCATTGTCGTCGAACCTTCAGCAAAGGAAGAAGGGGAATTTTTCATTTTGGGGGAGTACATAGAGGATCCCGGAATGGGAAAGATCATCATTCTTTATTACGGCTCATTCAGGGAGACCCTGGGTGATGTTTCTGTCGGGGAGTGGAAGGAAGAGATCGAGGATACTATCGTCCACGAGCTGAGACATCACATCGAATCCCTTGCAGGGGTCGATGACCTTTCGTTGGAAGAAGAGGGAGAACCAGAGGAGGATCCATAGCCTGCAAGAACTTCTCCGTGGCGAAAACAGCTCACCAGGTGGTCATTCACAACGCCCACCGCCTGCATATGCGAGTAGCAGATAACAGGACCAACAAACCTGAAACCTCTGCTCCTGAGTTCCCCGCTCATCTTCCTGGAGAGCTCTGTCTCCGCTGGAATATCAACCCCTGCTTTCCAACAGTTTACTATCGGGACACCGTCGACAAAGCTCCACATCCAGGAGGCGAATGACCCCTCTTTTTCACGAAGGTCAAGGAAAGCCCTGGCGTTATCTACGGCGGCCGTGATCTTCTGCCTGTTACGGATGATCCCTTCTGTCCTGAGGAGTCTGTTGAAGTCGTCATTCCCGTACCTGGCTATCCTGTCGGGGTCGAAAGAGTGGAATGCTTCCCGGAAACTATCCCTTTTTTTAAGGATCGTCAGCCAGCTTAGCCCCGCCTGAAAAGCCTCGAGAACGAGAAACTCGAAAAGCTTCAGGTCATCGTGAAGAGGTATCCCCCATTCGGTGTCATGGTATTTGCAAAGAAGAGGGTGAGATTCAGACCAGGGGCATCGTTCCGGCATTTTCGACAACTCCCTAAATGGTTTAAAATGATCCTGGATGGTCGTGACTATTATAAGTGCAATTGAAAAGGAGGCCGCCCATAATGAAGACATTCTTTCGCTCATCTATAATATTATCTGCCGGCCTTGCACTTTTTCTGCCGCTTCTCCTTTCCTCAAGTGCCGGCGCGACTTCAGGATTCGAGGTGCTTGTAACCACTTTCCCCATTTATCAGATCGCGAGGAACGTTGCGGCAGGCAGCGATGCACTGAATATCGATATCATGCTCCCCTCCCGGATGGGTTGCCCTCACGACTACATTCTCACTCCCCGGGACATTAGGAAACTTGAAAAGGCAGATATCCTGATGATCAACGGTCTGGGAATGGAAGGTTTTCTGGAAAGCGCGATCGAAAGCGCAAAACCCGGAATGAAGGTGATCGACAGCTCGGCGGGTATAGAGGAGATCCTTTATTACGAGGATGAGTATGAGCACAATAACCTTGATCTGGGCCGTGATAACGATTCCTTCAATCCTCACCTTTTTGCCAGCCCCAGGATGGCCGCGAAGATAGCGGTTAACATTGCCTCTCAACTGTCCAGGATCCACCCCGAGGGGGCAAAGGTCTACTCCCGCAACGCCAACTTATACGCCTTGAGGATGAACCTTCTTGGAGAGGATCTCGCAGAACTGGGCAGGCGGCTGAAAAACAACCGCGTCGTCACCCAGCACGGTGTTTTCGATTATCTCGCAAGGGACATGGGTCTGAAGATAATTGGTACGGTTCTTTCTCCTGAAGGCCAGGATCCATCGGCCGCAGAGATGCTGGAGACTGTGCGCCTGATCAGGGAGCAAAAAGCGGGAGCTGTCTTTATCGAACCGCAATACCCTTCCCGGACAGCCGAAACTATCGCCCGTGAAGCCGGCATTCCTTTCGCTGAACTCGATCCGGCCGCCACAGGACCGGCGAACGCCCCTCTGGATCATTACGAGGATGTTATGCGAAAAAATATCGTCATACTGGGAACGACCCTTGGCACACTCTAGTCTCCCCTTATCCGCTCCGGTTTCAGACAGGGCTATCGTTTTCCGTGATGTCTGCGTGAAGATGGACGGGATACCGATACTCGAGAATGTTTCCGCATACGCGCCATCGGGCGGCTGCACTGCGATCGTGGGGCCAAACGGAGCCGGCAAGACCACCCTTATCCTTGCTCTGCTTGGGGAAATTCCCTTCAGAGGCGAGATCCGCCTTTTTGGGGTCGCCAACAACTGTGGACTTCCTGATGTTGGCTATATCCCCCAACGCCTTTCCTTTGATCGCGGAACGCCGGTGACAGTGAAAGAGTTCCTTTCGGCAGGCCTGCAGCGAAAACCTCTCTGGTTCGGAGTCTCAAAACAATTCGAAACCATTTGCGTTGAGAAGCTGGAGCGGGTAAAATGCGCCCACCTGGCAGGGCGTCGCCTGGGAACCCTCTCAGGGGGAGAGATGCAGCGTGTTCTTCTCGCCCTTGCACTGATGCGGGATCCCCAACTATTGATACTGGACGAACCCGCAGCCGGGGTTGACCCCGAGGGAGGATTGATCTTCTGCGAGCTTCTTGAGCGGATCCGCAGGGAGAAAGAACTTACGCTTTTAATGGTAAGTCACGATCTTGCCACCGTGACCCATCACGCAACCCACGTAATATGCCTGAACAGGATCGTCCTCGCCGAGGGATCTCCCCGCGATGTCCTCACAAGAAAAACACTAGCGGCGACATTCGGGGTGCACATGGGATTGGTAGAAGAGGGAGCCATTCCTGAGAACCGCGAAATCAACCACCCTGCCTGCGGAGTAAAAGACCATGACTGACACTTCATTCCTCTCTTATATCTACGAGATCATCCCGCGCCTGATACCCCTCTCCTGTCTGGAGGCCCGTTTTATGCAGCAGGCCTTTGTGGGGCTCGCTCTTCTTGCCCCAATGACCGCGGCAATGGGAGTCCAGGTCGTCAACTTCAGGATGGCATTCTTCTCTGACGCGATAAGCCATTCTGCCTTCGCTGGAGTCGCGCTGGGTCTTCTCTTTTCTCTGAACCCGCACTGGACTATGCCCATTTTCGGACTTCTGGTGGGTGTCGGGATCATGGCGGTGCAGAGAAACAGCTCTCTTCCGTCCGACACGGTGATAGGGGTCTTCTTCTCCGCTGTTATCGCCTTTGGTCTGGCAGCTGTCAGCCGCGACCGTTCAGTGGCAAGGGAAATGCAGCGGTTTTTGTTCGGGGACGTTCTGACTTTGGGCGACGGCGGCGTCATCTGGCTATTTATTCTTTTTCTGGCCCTTATGACTTTTCAGGTCTGGAGCTACAACAGGCTTGTCTATATCGGGGTTAGCCCGGCGCTGGCCAAGGCTCACGGCGTAAACGTGGCGGTCTACCAGTATATATTCGCCGGTCTTCTTTCACTGGTCGTCATGATATCGGTCCAGGTNNCACTAGTCGTCATGATATCGGTCCAGGTCACGGGAGTTCTGCTTGTGACCGCCATGCTGATAGTCCCCGCAGCCACGGCAAGGAACCTTTCAAGTTCCGCAGGTGCGGTTTTCTGGTGGGCGCTCCTGATAAGCCTGTCCTCGGCTTTGGCGGGGCTTCTGGTATCAGCTCAGGAGTGGGCCGGCACAGCCACTGGAGCGACAGTCATCCTCTTCACCTGTGGATGGTTCGCCGTTAGCCTGGTCTGTGCCGGAACGGAAAAAAGATCATGGCAGTCAAAACAGGAGCCTTAGGCTACCTCCACCAGCCAGGGGGGGCGGGATCGAACGGCCGGGGAGATCCTTTCCCTCCGCAACGAAGCAGGATCTCCTCAAGTGCCTCTTCCCTGCCCTGCGAATCTTCCAGCTCTTTCCAGTCGAGACCGGCCGTAAAGGGACACGAGCTGATGCATATCCCACAGTCGGTTCCAATCCGGCGCCATGTTTCGTAGCATTTTTCCGCGTTAAGGGGCCAGGGGCTGGGTGCTCCTCCAAGGGCAGTCCCGGAAGGTATAGCCCCTCCAGGGCAGAAAGCAGAGCATCGGCCGCATAATTCACAGAAACTCCTTACTGCGTTTCCCGCAGGGTCGATCGAGTCAGGTACCATGGGCATATCGGTGGTTACCACGGATATCCGTGCGCAGGGTCCGAATCGGCGATGTATCACCAGTCCGCTCCTGCCGAATGCACCCAGGCCTGCTGCAACTGCCACTCGAGAAGCAACTACAAGGTAATTGCCATCCATATGAGCCCTCGCCCTGTATCCCATTTCCCTGATGGCGTACGCAACGGCTATGGCTGTGACTCCCGATTTAAGATAACCACTGGCACTTTCCATCATTACAGGCGCCTTCGGGCCCTTATGTATCATTCGTGCATCCATGGCGGATATTATCGCAACCGCCCGTGGAAAATTTTCATCGACAGGCTGGCCGTGTGAACTCTCCTGTCTTCCCCTGTGGGAGTAGTAGAGCTCCGGCTCCATGGCAGCGATCCCGACATCGTTCGCTCCCAGGTAAAGGGCAAGGCCTTTAACCCACCTGCTGAGTAGTCTTGGGTCTGATTCAACAGGCACCGATTTCGGTTCTCCTTCCGCAAGGGGGCGGAGATCTGCAAGCATCCGGAACAAGGCATCCGCAACCGGAGAACCAATGCGGTCGAAGGTTGGTGTTTCATTTGAACCGAGGTTAGGGAGGAGCCGGATGTGATCGTCTACCTCCTTATTTTTTGGATGGCTTTCATAATATCGCCTGAATGTTTCGGACCCCTCACTCAAAGCCATTCTTGCAAACATGGTGTCGCGCTCATCATTTACCACGATCCACCACTCCTTAAACGTTGAGTATAAAGGCACTTGCGAAAATTCATTGCCGGGCAGCACAAAAACCTCACCCCCTGGATGCAGCACCGTGCTTGTCTCAAACGACATGTTGCAAGTATCAAAGTTCCAGGATGAAATTTTTGCCAGATGACGCCCAAGGATATCATTGTCAATGCAAAAAGTAACAGCCATAGGAAGAGACAAAGGAATGAAATTCACGTCGATATTTGCAGGTCCATATTAGATCTGCGAAATTCCTAAAAATGGGTAGTCCTGAGCACGCGCGGTCCGGGGAAGCCATACTTCAGATTGGGGGACTTCAGCCAAGAGAGAACCTCAGAATATTTTTTGGTACTACTGAGAACACATGGACCGTTGATAATTATCTCGAAATAGTCATTACCCGAGAATAGAACGGGAAAGAACCAATATTGCTGTTCCCTCACTTCCTAAAACAGCCCCATTCTATTTTTTTGTTGTCCCGGTAAGGTGGGCTTCGGAAAAAGTGATATCTGGATCTTCCCTAACTGTTAACCTCCGCGTCCTTTCTTTCCTTCTCAAAATCTTGACGGATTTTTTGGCGAAGTTCTTCATGCAAGAAAATCTCCAAAGCTATCCTGGCCATAAGCCTTGCCCCGGTCACCAGGGCTTCGTGGGCCCTTTCTTTCGTGGTTGCCCCGGCAAACTCGTGGGTGTGGGAGGCCACTACCTCGTCCACAATGCTCAGTTTGGGCTGCAGGGCGGGGCAGCGGTAGGAGACATTGCCCACGTCTGATGACCCCTTGGCACCTGGAGATCCAACGGTCCTGATGCCAAACTCGGCCAGGATGTCCTCGGCAAGTTTCTCTGCCGCATCATTTTTGAGCATGTCGTCAAAACTATACTCGAAGTTGGTGAATTCCAGCTCGGTGCCAGTAGCCAGGGCCGCCCCGCGTGCGCAATTGTGAACTTTTTCCATGACCTTTTCAAGCATTGGCCTCTTGGGAGCCCTGAAATAGAATTTCGCCGCCGCGTGCTCGGGAACCACGTTGGGTGCCA
>DFYG01000041.1:0-1654 GCA_002382605.1 Synergistaceae bacterium UBA4088
GACATTTTCGCTGTCCGTTGACATTTTTATTTACCCGTTAGGTAAAGAAATATATTTCTTTTGGAACCTCAATGACATTTGACACTCAAAACTGACAGAAGCAGGTTTCTCTTGATTTTTTCGCCCCTTTCCCTCCGCGGACGATCCAGCCCTCACTGCAACTCTGAACCCTTCTCCCAGAAGCAACGATTCTGTCTGATGATCATAAACCCATATTATGTTCCGGTCATTAAACGCATGCCACTATGAACAGCCTCAACGTTGGCACTGTTCAACTGCGGCCGCGGCGAAGGATGGCTGTCACGTTGAAAAAATCCGCTGTGAAGGGTTGCCTGAAGTCGGCGCTTTCGGCCAGAGCACCCATGACAAACGCACAACTCGCCTTCGCGAACTCCGCCATGGCAGTGCTTGAAGGCACAGGGTGGTCGAAAACCCCCGCAGGAACGTGATGAAAATCATCAGGCCTGGATTCCACCCAGCCATCGGGATCCTTGAAGGTCTCCATGTATTCCAGCATCTTCTCCATCCGGCTGCGCCAACCGGGGTCTACATCCGCAAGCATTGCGAGGGCCGCCGCGACAGGGGCCGCATCAGAGAGAAACGACTGTTCCTGAAGAACTTCCCCCGAAAACGAGTGAGCAAGCCTCTTTCCGTCCCAGAAAAGATCGAGCAGTCGCCCCATCGTTCTCCCGGCCTTCCCGGTGTACTCATCAACTCCCAGGAGTCGCCCCGCCTGAAGAAGGGCGATGACCGTCAGGGCATTATTCCCGCAGAGTATCTTGGTGTCCGCCTGCGGCTGTTGGCGTTTGCGTCTCGTCTTCAGAAGTTTTTCATCGATAAGGGGAAGGGATCTGTCGATCTTTTTAACGAGGTGTATGCGACCTTCGAAGTTCCCTCCGGGCTCTATTTCGTAGACTTCCTTCATGGCTTCGAAATCATCCTGTTTCAGGATCTCTCCAAGATCACTGTGATCCCAGAGGTATGTCGCCCCCTCCTCATGCCCGGTGTCTGCGTCAAAGGCTGAGAGAAAGAGTCCGTCGACCTCGAAACACTCCTCAAGACACCTGACGATATTCAAAGCCATGTCCCTGTAGGTTTTTCCATCAGCCGCAAAGGCCTTACTGCCGAGGGAGAAGCACCAGAGAGCCATGGCCTGATCGTAGAGCATCTTCTCGAAGTGCGGTATCTTCCACTCCCTGTCGACACAGTACCTGAAGATGCCTCCCTGCAGATGGTCATGAAGACCCCCCAGGCGAATTGCATCAAGGGTCTTTCGGCAGATCGTCTGGGCATCGGTCGAGTCATCTGCAAGGAGGGAGTAGAGCAGGTAAAGAAGCGTGCAGTGGGGAGGGAACTTCTGATGCACGCCGAACCCCCCGTACCTGGTGTCGAACATCCGGAGAAGTTCGGGGACCAGGTCTTGAGGTTCTCTTTTTTCGGGAAGACTCCGCGAGGGCTGGAACGCTTCCACCGCCGACCCCTGATCCCGGTAGTATTCTGCCACGTGGGCCACAACCTCATGCAGCCCGGGCATTCCGCGTTCCGTCTCAGCAGGCAGATAGGTAAATGCAAAAAAAGGTCTAAGGTAGGGGGTGATAAAGGCGTTGAGAGGCCATCCGCCGCTCCCGTTCTGCATGTTGATGAACTCCATCAG
>DFYG01000041.1:1672-9920 GCA_002382605.1 Synergistaceae bacterium UBA4088
ACATGGCACCAGTGGCAGGTGGCATATCCCGATGAGACGAAGATCGGCACACCCCGTCTTGCGGCTTCGTCTACGGTCTCACTTCTCCACTCCTGCCACCATACAGGGTTGTCCGCATGCTGGAGAAGGTAGGGGGATCTGCTCAAGCCGAGGTTGTTCCTGTCGAAACGCTTTGCGGACATCACTGAGGCTCTCTCTTTCCGACCGGGGCCATGTAGATGACGAACTCCTCTTCGCCGTCGGCTCCGACGAGGGCGTCCGCTTTTTCCTGGTCGTATGCGGCTATGGCGCAGGTTCCCGCTTCTATGGCCTCGCATGCAAGGTAGAGGTTCTGGCATATATGACCTGCGTCGAGTGCTATCACCTTGTAGGCCGCTTCACCATAGCGCCACTCCATGCGGTAGGGAATGGAGGTCCAGATGAATGTCGCCGCCCCGCTGCCGGCGAATTTCTGGTTCAGGGCCGCGCCGATCGTCAGCCTTTCTATTCCGGCGGGGCGGGATATGGCGGTCAGCTGATGTTCCACGGGCAGATAACGGTAGATCCCTTTTTCAAGCCCCTTTACCCTGAAGACCGCCAGATAGGTCTCGAATGCGTGGCGACAGCCAGCGGAAGGTACGGTCCTGAAGGCGTGCCCTCCCGACGGTGCACCCTTGATCCCCTGGGTGGCCCATAACAGAAAGGACAGCTCCTCGAGCGACAGGTATTCCTTCCCGTATTTTCGCCTCGACTCTCTTCTTGCCATGGCATCCGCAAGGGGGATCTTTCCCTGCCAACCGGGATCGGGCTCAGGCAGGTCCACCCTCGCGGCTTCCTGCGGGCACGGTTTCTGTACCGGGGGAGGCTCGACACCCTTATTCTGGTCAGTCATCGAGAAATCAACGGTCCTGCGGATACTGTCCTTGAGGAAATACCTTCCCTGCTTCTTCATCGGACACCCCGATCCTCGTCTTTGGGTCCTGCCGGACGTCATCACTTTCCATGCTTCTGCCTGATAATCATAAGCCATAATTTGCTCAAGTCACTAAACACCCTGCTGACTTGAAGAACAGCTATATCGACCTGCTCTCGATAACGTGCAGCAATCGTGAAGACAAGGTTGGTTTCGTAACCAGCATGCACGTCGGGGATTTCAACCACTTCGCCGGAAAGGGTATTCCAAAAGTGGTTTTGGACCCGAATGGAGATAACCTGCATTGCGCCGACGAAAAAGTAAACCTGGCCGATATCGTAAAACTCAAGGATATCCTTGTAGATCTTGTATTTGGGAAGAGCTGAAATAACTGCAAAAATCGGTGGGTGCGATCAGGGGGGCATGCCTCATGCTTGATTGTTCTTTACGGGTTGACGCCGTTTGAGTTACTTATTTCAGGATCACCGATGCTTTATAAGCCGGGTGGAAGGCTGTCGTGGATGGAATCCCAAGGGATGACCCTGCATCCGTGTGTTTTGAGCTCCTTTTCTCCGGCGTACACAAGCATGCATTCGCCCGCTTCGTTTTCTGCATAATTCAACCACTTTTGCAGGGGTTTCAGAAAATCGGGGGAAAATGTTTTGCCGGATTTTACTTCAACGGGAATGAGTTTGTCGCCCTGCTCGATAAGTATGTCTATTTCCACGCCGTGACTGTCTCTCCAGTAGTAGAGATTGCTTTCCTTTGCCAGACTGAAGCGTTTTTTCAGCAACTGGGATACCACATAACTTTCAAACAGAGGACCACGAAGCGGGTGTGAATTTACCTGATCTGCCGACTGTATCCCCAGGATCCATGCCGCCAGGCCCGTGTCGATAAAGTGAAGCTTGGGGCTTTTGACAATGCGTTTATTGAAGTTTTTGTAGTAGGGAGGAAGAAGGGTAATGATATATGCGGTTTCGAGAATTGAGATCCACGATCTTGCCGTATTATGCGATATTCCGCAATCCGAGGCCAGAGAAGAGAGGTTGAGGGTTTGACCGGTTCTTCCAGCGCACAGTTTCACGAAATTACGAAACTGCGAAAGATCGCGGACGTTGACAATGGAGCGGACATCGCGCTCTATATAGGTCCTTGCATAGTTGCCCAGCCAAACCGATGTATCGATCTCCTGTGAGAAAAGGGGCGGGTAGCCGCCTTTGAAGATCGCTTCTTCCGGCGTTTTGGGTGCTCTGTCCGTATGTGCCAGTTCCGCGAAGGAAAAAGGCAGCAATGGCAAAAGAGCCGACCTTCCCGCCAGCGACTGTGTAACCCCCGAAAGCAGGTTGAACTGCTGTGAACCGGTGAGTATGTACATTCCCGGAGTTCGCGTTTCGTCGACGCGGCCCTGAATATAGGACAGAAGATGCGGTGTTCGCTGCACTTCGTCGAAAACCGCCCCATCGGGGTAACCTTCCAGAAAACCCCTGGGATCTTCTTCCGCAAGAGTCCGTATGTCCAGTTCTTCAAGGTTGGCGTAAGGTTTCCCGGGGAAAGAGTGGCGGACAAGCGTGGTTTTTCCGGATTGACGCGGACCGGTCACAACAACGACGGGAAAGCTCCCTGCAAGCTGGAGCAAAGCAGGTTCGGCAAACCTCTGGATGAACGAGCTGTTCTTCATGAATAAAAGATAGGCTTATTTGTGTAAATTGTCAATTGAATTTACAAATAGCCCAGGAGTGATCAGACGGGGGCATACCTAATGCTTGCCGGATCTGTACGGGTTGACGCCGTTTAGGTCACCTAAATCCAGGTTACCGATGTTTCGCAAGCCGGATATTCGACATGGAGCGGCTGGAGCCGCAATAACTGCGGAGACCTAAAGAGGTCTGGAGGGGAGAATATCAAAATCACAGATCAGGATACCCGATGATCGGTTAGGATTGTCGTTTGCAGGAGTCGCTTCGCTTTCCATTCAGCCATGAGAAATTAGAACCATACTTCAAAAATATCGTGATAAATAATATGCTGGCTTTAAAAGATTACCTCGACAGAAAATCAGCAGTCAGGGTGATTCCAGCCTCTGCTTTTCTGATGGCGCTTGTTAAGGTAGCCGTATTGCTCTGAAAAAACCTAATTTATTCGGATTTTATCATGGTTTGTCAAAAGTGTAGGTGCGACCCCTATAAGTTTTCGTTGTTTTTCGCATCGGCCGACCTCCGCTTGATGGAACTGTACCCCATTTCCACATGGTGCGCTTGACGCATATTGCGGGGTTTGGCAATTCCGTGACTTCGGGTGTGTCAGACTCGCCAATTCGACGGAATCAGTTTTTCCTTGACCCTGTCGTTCTCTTACATTCGCGTTCAAAGGATTAGCTTCATCGGCGGGAACACCAAGTTTCGAAAACCCTGCGCTTCCTTCTGTTTTTGAGACAATTTCTCCGGCAGGCTCCTTATTGGTCTATAATTGACAAAACATCGTTCTGTCGAGAAGAGGTATAGCAATGATTCGTGATGAGATCATCAGGAAGATCCGGGAACACGAAAAGGAAATCCAGGATCTGGGTGCGGAAAGGCTTTCTCTATTTGGCTCAGCAGCCAGAGGCGACCTCCTGCCGGAAAGCGACATAGATATTCTGGTGTCTTTCGTGATGCCTGCTGATTACAGAAGATACATCAACCTGAAGTTTTTCCTGGAGGATCTTCTTCAGAGACCCGTGGATCTTGTCATGGAAACCGCATTGAAGCCCCGGATAAGGAAACGGGTGGAAAGCGAGATGATCCGGGTTGCGTGATCCGGAACTTCTTCTGGAGGATATCCTTGAATGTGCTGAAAAGATCGCCCTGTACACGAAGGGAATCACAATAGAGGACTTCAGGCAAAACAGCATGCTTCAGGATGCTGTTGTCCGGAACCTGGAAATCATCGGAGAAGCAGTCAGGAAGCTTCCGGAAGACTTTCTTGAAAAACACCCCGACTTGCCGTGGCGTGAAATTGCGGCCCTTCGCAACATCCTCGCTCACGCCTATTTCGGGTTGGATCTGGAAATAATATGGACCCTTGCGATAGAGGAAACTCCCTCGTTAAGCAAACAGATCGAATCTATCATCAAAAACAGGTCTTTTTAGGAAAACCCACATCGGATACGACGGGATCCTCCCCGATGAAGGAGATCGTCCGTTCGTAGAGACTGCTCTTGCAGTCGGAGCACCCCTTATTATCGGTAACCTGAAACATTTTTCTTCTGTTCCATTGCTGCCTGTACTCTCTCCGGCCCAAGCTCTGGAGGCTATGAGAGAACAGAAACGAGCGGAATATAAAGGAGAGCGACTTGAAGATTGGAACGTGTTTAAAAGTGCAGGCAATACTCCTTTGAGGTTTTTATTCGGTGGTCTTTGAGGTTGTGCCGTTATGGTTGGGGCAGACCTTTCTGCAGACGTTGCATGACAAAACCCATCCGCCTCCGCCTGTGCTGGTGACGGAACGCTCTCTGCACAGTTTCTGGTTGATCGTCGTTCCATCAAGGGCTTTCTGGGGGCATGAATCGATGCACACCGAACACTTTTCAACACATACTTCATAGAGAGCGACCGGATCCGGTTCGAGGTCTGTGGTTACGAGAACTGCTCCCAGCCACATCATGTTTCCGAAACGGTCGTTCATCAGGAGCGTGTTTTTTCCCATCCCTCCAAGTCCAGCCTGAACCCCCGAGTGCTTCAGGGAAAGTATTCCCCTTCCGTGGTTTTGCTGCGGGTCCCAGTAGTCGTAAGGATCAGCGGAAGGGATCGGGATCGACACAACTCCTTCGTTTTCCAGCTCTTCTGTCAGTCGAAAAGAGATCTGATCCAGCTTTCTGACCATCATGTTCCGCACAAGAGTATACGGGGAATTCGTTCTGACTTTCAGTGTGCTCAGGGGAAAGCGGCAGGCAAAAACGACCACCGAGCGGCAATCCGGCAAAATGTCGCACGGGTGAAACCCCTTCGGAGCCTTTTCGAACCGGGATACGGACGCAATTCCGCAAATATCTGCTCCTGCTTCGATCGTTTTCCTTTTCATGTCTTCAGATGTGATCATTAGTTACCACTCCTGCATGGTTTTCTGGTATTTTCGGAAAAGAGCCGTCGTCTCTGGAAACTGAAGAAGGCCGGCGGCTCTATAGTCCTCCCTATCCGCAGGCTAGAATAAAAGATCCGGAAGAAACGTAGAAAGGACCGGAACGAAGGCCAGAACAAAGAGACCAACTATAAGGGCAACCAGAAAGGGAATGATCTTTCTCGTAAGCTGCCCTATGGTTATGTCGGCGATCCCACAGGTTGCAAAGAGCGCTATCCCGACGGGCGGGGTGGCCATTCCAATAGCCAGCGCTATAACCGTAACAACCCCGAACTGAACCATGTTGATGCCGAGATGTTCGGCGATGGGCGCGAAAATCGGAACGACCAGAAGAATAATAGCCCCGGTCTCCATAAAGGTTCCAAGGATAAGATATATCACAAGCATGAGTATGTAGATGACATACATGTTGGACGACAACCCGAGTATGGCTCCGGAAGCCATCTGTGGAACCTGCTCGATGGTCATGATCCAGCCGAAGGGGCTGGCGGCGGCGATCAAAAGCATTATCATGGCTGAATTCAGCGATGCCTTGTAGAAAATGGGGATAAGGTCGCGGACCCCAAGCTCCCTGTAGATGAAAAAACTGACGAAGAGTCCGTATACTACAGCGATTGCGGCTGATTCCGTGGGAGTGAAGATACCTGTCATTATCCCCCCCAGAATGATGACCGGCATCATGAGTCCCCATACTGCATCGGAGAACGATCTCCATCTCTGCTTCCAGGATGTTTTATCCTCCGTAGGATAACCGAGCTGATATGACCGGACATAATTGACGCCTATCAGGAGCAGCGACAAAAAGAGCCCCGGGATGATACCCCCTATGAGTAGCTGACCTACGGAAACATTCGCGACGATGCCGAAGATGACCATTGTTATGCTTGGCGGAATGATAACGCCAAGGCAGGATGCAGATGCGACTACGGCCGCGGCGTAGGATTTCTCGTAACCTCGTTTCTCCATTTCGGGAATGGTCAGTCCGCCAACAGCTGCCGCCGTGGCAGGGGTAGATCCGGATATAGCGGCAAAAAAAGTACAGGCTAATATAGAGACTGCTGCAAGGCCTCCGGTGATGTGTCCAACGAGGGCGCTTGCCAGGCTTACGATCCGCTTTGATACTCCTCCCCGTTCCATGATCGCACCGGCGAGCATAAAGAATGGAATGGCAAGGAGCGGGAAAGAATTTGCCCCGGCTATCATCCTTTGGGGGATCATGGCTATGGGCATGGAACCGGAAGCGATCAGGCTGGCCAATGCCGCCATACCAAGAGCGAATCCGATGGGAACGTTCATGATAAAACAGATAATGAGCGTCGAAGCAAGCGCCATCAACATGCCTGGGCCCTCCCTTCCTCGGAAAAATGCCTCCATACATAGCGAATCTCCAGTGAGCAGTAGAGTATAAGCAGCAAGCCCATTACGGGGATGGAGAGGTAGACCCAGCTCATGGGAAGACCCAGAGCAGGGGATGGTTGTCTGTAGGTCATCAAAGTTACTTTCCATCCGTAATACACCATATATCCCGAAAAAACGATGATCCCGAAGTTCACCAGGATCTCGGAGAGGGATTTAAGCTTTGCGGGAAGAAAGTTGACAAAAACATCAATACCGATATGAATATGTTCCTTAATGCCGATAGCCGCTCCTACGAAACTGCACCAGATAAAGAGGAAGCGGACCAACTCTTCGCTCCATGAAGGGGCGCTGTTGAAAACATACCGCATGACCACCTGGTAGAAGGTTAGCCCGGCGATAGCCATCATTATGATACTCAGGGACCATTTGATGATAGTGTTGAAGGAGTCCAGCAGTTTTTTATTTTCCGAATTCTTCATGGCTTCCACCTGTGCTTCTTCAGGATTATCGATCAATAAAAGATCGCAGGAGAAGGGATGTTCCCCTTCTCCTGCGATTGAAAACTACTTCGTGTTCACTACGCGCTCGACAAGTTCCTTGCCGTAATCAGCGTTTCCGCTGCCCAGAGTTTCGTAGTAAGCCGGGTAGATGTTTTCCTGGGCCGTCTTGAGGAATTCTGTTTTGTCAACCTCGTTGATCTCCATGCCCTTCTCTTTAAGGACCTTTCTCATCTCTATCTCGTACTTGGCCAACTCTGTCCTCTGAATATCGCAGGCTTCTTTCGCAGCCCTGGCGATGATATCCTGATGCTCTTTGCTCAGCGTTTTCCACCAACTCTCGGAAGCAAAGTACTGACGCGGGTAGTAGAAATGCCCGCTAAGCGAGAGAAATTTCTGAACTTCATAGAAACGCTGGCTATAGATAAGATTCATCGGGTTTTCCTGGCCATCTACAACACCCTGCTGAAGGGCCGTGTAGAGCTCTCCGAATGCCATGGGAACGGCAGAGGCCCCAAAGGCATTGATGGTATCGATCATAACCTTGCTTTCCATGACACGGATCTTAAGATTCTTGAGATCCGCCATGGATTTGACAGGGCGTACGTTGTTAGTGAAATACCTGAAGCCTCCGTCGTTGTAGGCCAGATGCCTGATGCCGACATCGGTGAATTTTTTCTGGACGAACTGACCTATGTCACCGTCAAGCACTTTATGGGCATGATCGATGTCCCGGAAAATGAAGGGCAGATCCCAGAGCATAGCCTCCGGGACAAACCGCCCCAAGGGGCCGTTCTCGATATCCGCCATCTCGATGGTTCCCATCTGCACGCCTTCGACAATGGTTCTGGCATCACCCAGCTGGGCAGCCGGATATATATCCACCCGGATGGCCCCGCCGGAGCGCTCCTCGACCATTTTCTTGAAAGCGGAACATGCGATATTCTGGGGATCCTCGGGGATCGTGTTGCCGTTGTGGGCGAACTTGACCACGATCTGCTTCGCCGCCCATGCACTTTCTGGAGCCATAAACAGCGCAATACCCGCAACCAGTGCAAGGATCGAAACTGCTGCAACCAACTTTCTTGTCATCCGTGACACCTCCCTGTTTTGTCTTGCTTCTATTCCTGTGCCTGTTCTCGGGGAAAGCTGCAAAGACAGTCCTTGTGCGCTTCTCTCTTTTGGTTTAACTTAATTAATGCCGACGCCTATGTCGGACCGTTGGCCGGGATCTTCGTGTCTTGCCAGGGACCGGATCCCGGTCACGACTTGTCAAGGACCGACGTTGCTATCTCCCCGAATTCCTCGACCGTCAAAAGGCTCCTGTTTTCAAGAGCCCTGTCCTTCACCCGCTTGAGAATTTCCGCCTTGGCGTCCTTGT
>DFYG01000178.1 GCA_002382605.1 Synergistaceae bacterium UBA4088
CAAGAAGAATCGCCTTGATGCCGAGATCCCTTGCCTGCTTGGCGGCCATTGCGGCCTCCTTCTGGCTGGTCGGGATGAAGATCACGTCGGGAGCGAGATCCTTGATCTTTCCAAGCTGGGCACGGTAGTCGAGCTCGTCGGTTCGGAAAGCCTCCTTGGCGACGATAGTTCCGCCCTTTGCGATAAATGCCTCCTCGAAGTACTTCGCCAGCCACTGACCGTAGTCGGAGCCCACGTCATAGAGGATGGCGCCCTTCTTCGCGCCCAGGTCCGTAATGGCGAAACGGGCCGCCACAGTACCCTGGAACGGATCGATGAAGCAGGGGCGGAAGGCGAATGGCCGGACCTTGTCCGTTTTCTGGTCGATGGTCACGTAGGGGTTCGTGGCTGTGGTGACGACCATCGGTATTTTGGCCTTTTCCAGAACGGGAGCGGAGGCTATGGAATTTCCGCTCTGTGCGGGACCGATGACTGCGATGACGCCGTCGGATACAAGGCGCCTGGCCACGTTCACCGCTTCAACCGCGTCGTTGCGGTTGTCGTAGCGTACGAATTCGATCTGTTTTCCGAGAACCCCGCCTGCGGCGTTGATCTTCTTCACCAGCATGTCAAGGGCCCGTGCCTCTGACTGTCCCCACATGGAGGCGCCTCCAGTAAGGGATACAGTATGACCTATCTTTATGACATCGGCGGCAAAGGCCGAACCGGCAAGGGCAAACAGGAGCAGCACTCCCAAAATGGCGATAACTTTTCTCATCTCTTTAACCTCCCTGGAATTCTGTCCCTCTCCCTCCTGATCCACATTCCTGTGCGGAGGGATGTTTCCGGAATTTCTCCGCTTTATGGGCTTACGGTTTTTTTCAGGAGCCACCCCCTTTAGTTTCAGGTCCAGTTCCTCTCCTGATCTCCGGTTTTTCAATGTTCTTGTCCTTTTTCCGGACGACCTTCCCGGAAAGGTTCCTCATGTGCCCCTTCCAGTACGTCCGTACATCCCTGATGATGTTGTCTATATGGCTCGTCATCGCCGCCGCCGCCTTCTCGGGATCTCCCGCGGCAATGGCCTCAAACACGGCCTCATGGTCTGTTCCTACGGCGCTTCCCACCTTCGTCCTTATGTACTCGAAGAAAGAAGCTCCCTCGCCGCTCCTGCGGATGATCTCGATCGCGGACTGCAGGACCTTGTTGCCTGAGATCCTGGCCACTTCCTCGTGGAACTCGGGATCTGTAGAGGCCATGGGCTCGCCCCTTGCCAGGAGGTCGTTCTGCCTGTCGAGGATCACCCTCAAGGCGGCGACGTCACCGGCGCTCCTGGAGGCGGCGGCAAGAGCCGCCATCTCGCGCTCTATGGCCCTGCGGGCCACAAGGATCTCAAGGAGCATCTCCTTCTCGCGGGATTTGACCGCCTCGAGAAAAGCCCCCGTGGAGACCATCTCTTCCCGTTCCGTCATCAGTTCCGCAAGACGCTCCTCTCCCGTGGGGGTGAGAACGCGCCCCTGGAAGCCTACGCGGGATGTAATGCCCCGGATGTCCAGATCGCGCAGGAAGCGTCCGACGGATGCCTCGCTCATCTCCATGCCGTTACGGGCCATCTCTTCGCGGATAGTGCCCGCACCGAGAGGTTCGATCGAGACCGAAAGCAGATGAAGAACGAAGTATTCCTGTTCTGCGAACTCCTGATTCATCGAGAACCTCCCTGAAGGATCCCGCCGGTCACCATTGATGAGCGGCAAATCTACATCAGTTTATCCTCATATTTCCGTTTGTCAAATCCGAACCCCAAGCTCTGGGGTCCAAGCTCTGGGGTCAGATCTTGATCTTGACCGTATGCATACAAAAGGGGTTTTCCCCTTTTATTCCCCGGTCGATAAATGAAAGCGACGCGAAAGCAAGGATGGAAAAGTGGAGTATGATCCGGTCAAAGATCCCGCTATCCCCACCAGGAACAATCTTTCCCCTCTTCTTTGGCTTTTTCCGCCCATTCGGGCACCGGCGGAATACATTCGTCTCCGGAAGGAACATCCAGTTCGAGAAACGCCGGATCCTTCCGGGCGAAAACCTCCGGGAGCACGGTCCTTAGTTCATGTTCCGAGGCCGCCCGGAAAGCCTTGATCCCGTAGCTTCTGGCAAGGCCGACGTAGTCTACCTCTCCAAAATCCGTCGCGAAGCTCGGCCCTCCGAAACTGAAATGATTCGTGGCCCGTATCCAGCCAAAACTTCTGTTGTTGAAGAGGATTATTTTGATATTCCTTCCGACCCTTGCCATTGTTTCCAGCTCTCCGGAAACAAATCCGAAGCTTCCGTCCCCCATGAAGTTGAGGACCGTTCTGTCTTCCGGCAGGGCGAAGGTTGCTCCAAGAGCGGCTGGCAGGCCGAAACCCAGTGCACCCATGGAGTAGTTGCAGACAAAATAACGTCCGGCTTCGGGCAGTTTGTAGAAGGCTGCCGGGTAGACTGCGCTCATGCCGGGGTCGGCGACTATGACCGAATCCGCGGGCATTGCCCCGGTTACAAGATTTGTTGCGATCCTGGGGTCGAGGGGTTTCCCGCCGCAGAATTCAGATTTGATGCCAGCCCGTCCCTGTTTCACCGCATCTTCCTGTTTACCGTTTGAAACTATTCCTAGCCGGTCTGCCGCGTCGAGGACAGCCTGGAGTGTGCTTTTGACGTCTCCATGCAGCAGAATGGCGTCGCCGAAGGCGTTGCCAAGCTCCTTTTCGCTGATATTGAGATGGATGAAACGGATGTCCGAAGAGGATCCAGGGAGTTGTCCGCCGTTCGTCCCCACAGAATCAGTGCTGCTCCCTACGAAGAAGACCAGGTCGGCCTCTTCGAGGAAGGAGTTCGAGAACTCGGTGCTCCCCCTGGCTCCGATAACTCCTATCGAAAGGGGGTGCAGTTCCGAAATGCTCCCTTTGCCGTTTATTGTTGTTCCTGTTGCCAGGCCGAACCTCTCAGCTGTTTTTTCGGCCTCTTCCCATGCTCTTGAAGTAAGCACGCCCTGACCGCAGACCATGACTCCTTTTTTGCATGAGGCGAGGCAGTGGACCGCTTCGATAACGGGATCCTGACCGGCGGCCGGTCGAGTGCCGGGACACGACGAAAAACGCTCCTGCGCAAGGGGTAGGGGTTCTTTTACCCCTTCCGCAAGCACATCCATGGGGAGTCTCAGGTGAACCGGACCGGGGCATCCTGATACGGCAACTCTGAAGGCTCTCTGTACAAGGAATGGAATATCATCGCCCCGGAACGCCGTGAGGCTCTCCTTCACGAAGGGAGAGAAGAGGGCGGTCTGGTCAAAGCCAGTGAGCATGTTGTGTTTTTCCATGTGGAGAGGGATATCGCTTGTCATGACGATAATGGGGATAGAGGATTTCAGGGCCTCAATGACACCCGGGATCATGTGGGTCGCTCCGACGCTGGGACCTTCGCAGACTCCGGGCCTTCCGCTGACGCGGGCGTAGCCGTCCGCCATGAAGACGGCATTCCGTTCGTCCCTTGCCATTACATGGGTGATCCCTTTGAATCTCTTCCACTCGTCATAAAGACCGAGTGTCGTCTCCCCGGGGAGGCCGAAGACGTATTCAACGCCGTATCTGCGGAGCATTTCCAGAAGGGCATGGGCCGCGTTCATCAGAAACATCCTCTCTCAGTGGGAAATAAAATGTCAGACAAGCCGTTTCAGGTTGCTTTCCCTGTCTCCGGGAAGACAGTCCGCGATCGGGATCTCAAGCATGGTATAACAACCCGGCTTCTGCCGCACAATTCCCCGTGCTGCTGAGACCATCACCTGGGCCGTAGCGCATGGATTCAATACGGACATCTCGAGGGACATCCGCTGGTTGCAGGAAGAGGCGGCAGTACCTTTGCGCTCCATGTGCACGCCGTGACCTAGGTCGATGAGCTGTTCGACGTCATCGACGGCCTCCACAGAGGTTTCGTCATGCTGGAAGTAGTTGTCTTCAAGGATCATTTTCCGGATATCGTCGATGTTGTGCCCTTCGGAAACCTCCACATATACCGCCCTGCGATGTTTTCCCTGTCCGGCGGGAAGGGTAAGGGATACCGCGTTCCTGACTCCGGGGATGTTCTTTACCGCAACCGTATGCCCCATGCTTACGCCAGGGCCGAAATTTGTATAAGTGATCCCCCTTGGAGCGATCATCTCAAAAATGCCACGGAAAAGCGAATCCGTCCCCGGGTCCCACCCCGCACCGACCAGGGCGGCGCAGTTGCCCTTAAGGGCGCTTTTACCAAGAATTTCCCTAAGCTCTGCCATGGATCCACCGTGGATATCGTAGCAGTCGACGGTGCAGATCCCCTTTTCAAGGTAAACAGGAGCCGCTTCGGGAACAGCCCGGCTTGCGATGGCAAGAACCGCCACATCTACCTTTTCAAGATTTGCCGCATCGACGACGACGGAGAGACCGCTCTCTCTTTTTGTCGTTTCGACCTTTTCAGGGTTGCGAATGACTATACCGGCCATCTCCATATCAGGAGCAAACTTGACGGCGTTTACTGCTTCTTTCGCGACGTTTCCGTACCCCATAACTGCAACACGGATCTTTCCCAATATTTTCAGCTCCTTTATCGGGTCTTTCATTCATCAAAAATGAGCAATGAAAATATACCCCGGGAACTAAAAACAGTCAATAAAGAATTGTAATCCACAGGCAAAAACACATATTTTAAACTGTTCTGAGGGAGGCGGAGGTTGGGAGCACACGATTTTTCACTCCCGAGGCTGGATCTTTGCCTTATTTAAAGGATCCACGACCAAGCACAAGCGCAACAAAGATCATCAATGATGAGTGTTTTTCTGTGGAGGGATCCTCAATTCTGAGAAAAGAGTTCGCCGGGTCATAGCAAGGAGATGACAGAAGGCTCCGATAGACCGGAGCCTTCTGCAGGTCCTGCACATCGGGTCGTGGATCACGGCAGGAAAACAACCCTTAGAACATGCGGTTGCTCCAACTGGCCGAGAATACGATCTCTTCAAGAGGTTTGCGCTCTCTCGGCTCCATCTCGCTCTCCTTCAGATCCTCCGGCAGAGTATCGGGATCCCCCTCTATGCCTATGACGAAGGCCACGAGAGGTTTGAACCCCTCGGGCACTCCGAAGGCCTCACGGACCCTGTCGCGGCTGAACCCGGCCATGACATGGACCGACCACCCCATCGACTCGGCCTGCAATATCAGCTGGGCCATGGCAAGGCCGCAGTCGAAGCCCGACCAGGGGTTGGGTTTTCCGTTGTACTCGAAGGTCTCCCTCATTATCTGGAAGGCCAGCAGGGGTGTGTTCTGTACCCAGGAGGCGTTCTTCTCCGTAAGACACGCCAGTGCCCTTGAAAAGGCTTCAGGGTCCTCCCTGGTGGTCACCAGGTATCTCCAGGGCTGGTTATTGAAGCATGAAGGGGCCCACCGGGCAGCCTCGAACATGGATATCAGCTCCGCCTCTTTGGGGATCTCCAGTCTGAAGGCTTTGGGGCTCCACCTTTTGGCTATGAGTTCCATTACCGGTTGTTGTGTTTTTGCAGGCTCTCTCCTGGTTTTTAAGGTCATCTTTTCAGTTCTCCATTTTCATAAGGATCTTGCCGAAATGTTCGCTGCGCTCCATTCTCTTTTGGGCGTCTCCCGCCATTTCCAGCGGAAGGATGCTGTCTATGACCGGGCTCACCAGTCCTCCCTCAGCCAGATCGTAAAGAAGCCCGACCTCGGCCGGAGTGGCTGCGTAACAGCCCAGCAGAGAGATCTCGTTCCGGTAGATGCGCTGCAGGTTGATCGTGTATTCCGATCCGGATGTCGTGCCGCAGAAGGCCAGTCGTCCTCCGGGACGCAGAAGGGAAAGGCTCTTGTCCCAGGTGGCCTTTCCGACTGTCTCCACGACCAGATCCACTCCCATTCCGCCCGTCGCCTCCCTGACGAGAGCGGGGTAATCGCCCGCCGTGTCGAAAACCTCCTGCGCGCCGACCTCCTTCAATCGTTTCCGCTTCTCCGCGTCCCTGGTGGCGGCAAACACTATGGCTCCGGAAGCCCTCGCGATCTGGATCGCCGCGATCCCCACTCCGCCTGTTGCCCCCATTACGAAGACCTTCTCTCCAGGACGAAGGCCGCCCCGCGATATAGTCATGTGATAGGCGGTAGCACCTACAAGAGTAAAGCCTGCGCTCTGCTCCAGGGAGAGATATCCGGGAAGCAGCCTGACGCAGGAAGCGGGAACTGATACGTACTGTGCGTAACATCCGTCACGGGCCACTCCAAGGGCAGCCGTGTAGGTATTTAGAGGCTGGTGCGCGTGATCCCCGGGGTATATCCAGGGGGTTAGCACAACCTTACTGCCGGGGGAGAAGCCGGACACTCCGGCACCCACGGCTTCTATGACCCCGGAACCTTCAGATCCCGGAATGAGGGGCAATTTCACGGGGACGTTCCCGATCCGGACCCAGATGTCCAGGTGATTGACGGCGGCGAAGCGGAGTTTTACAAGGATCTCGCCCGGGGCCGGGGAAGGTACGGGAATTTCACGTATCGCAAGGACCTCTGGTCCTCCGGTTGTATCCATCGATATGACTTTCATGGATATCACTCCTTTCGGTGACGCAAGCTGAACCTGCATCAATTCATTGTAGCAAAAGTCCGGACCATGCGCGTGCGGGACGCCCTGGGTTATAATATTTTCGTCGGAAGATCCGGACGAAATATCAAGAGGTGAGAAAATGAAGTACGACGTGGTGATCGTCGGTGCAGGACCGTCAGGTCTTTTCGCGGCCCGCGAACTTATAGCGAACGGCAAAAAGGTCGTCATTATCGACAAAGGAAAGAAGATCAGCGAAAGAAGCTGTCCCCTGAAAGAGGGCAGGACAAAGACGTGCGCCCACTGCAAGCCGTGCAATGTCATCTGCGGATGGGGCGGAGCGGGCTCCTACAGTGACGGGAAACTGACATTGACGCCGGAGTTCGGCGGCAACCTTGAAAACTACATAGGGCGCAAGGCATTGCTGGAGCTGATAAAGACCGTGGATAACGAGTTCGTGAGGCACGGTGCCAGCACGAAGGTCTTTTCCCCGGACCCTGAATTCGCACGGGACACAGCCATCAGGGCCGGCGTAGCAGGCCTTCGGATAATCCCTGCGACGATTCGCCACATGGGAACGGACAGGTCGCGCGAGATACTTCACAGCATGTACCTGGAGATATCCGCATCCTGTGACGTTATGATGGACACGGCTGTGGAATCTGTCGAGACCAGGGACGGAAAGGCCGTTGGGGTGAGGCTTGCCGACGGCAGGGCAATAGGATCAGACGCGATCCTCCTGACTCCCGGGCGGGAGGGTTCCTTCTGGATGGAGAAGACGGTAAAATCGCTGGGCCTGAAGATCCAGTCGCTTCCTGTGGATATAGGAGTTCGCGTGGAGATACCCGCAGGGCTTGCCGAGGCTTTGACAGACCAGTTCTACGAGGTCAAGGCCATCCTTGAGACCCCGACCTTCGACGACCACGTAAGGACATTCTGCATGTGCCCGCGCGGTGAGGTCACCACCGAATATCTTGCGCAGCACGACATACTCACAGTCAACGGGCACAGCAACCGCGACGGCAACGGCCAGACCGACAATACCAATTTCGCGATCCTCGTATCGACCGAGTTCACGGAGCCGTTCAAGGATCCAAACGGCTACGGAAGCCACATTGCCAGGCTCGCGAACATGCTCGGCGGCGGAGTCCTTGTTCAGCGGCTGGGAGATCTTAAGCACGGAAGGCGCTCTACGCCAAGCCGTATAGCCAGGGGACTTGTCGAGCCTTCGCTCAAGACCGCGGAGCCCGGAGATCTCTCATTTGTCCTCCCCTACAGGCACCTTAAAGGGATCCTCGAGATGATCCAGGCACTGGACACCATCATACCGGGGATAAATGGAAAGAACACGCTTCTTTACGGGGTGGAGGTCAAGTTCTACAGTCTCAAGCTTGCCCTGGACAAGGATCTCATGACGAGCATCCCGGGCCTTTTTGCTTCCGGCGACGGAGCAGGTGTTACCAGGGGCGTGATCCAGGCTTCTGCCAGCGGGATCGTAGCGGCGAGGGGGATCGTAAAGAGCGTGAATCGCAACTCGTGAATCGTAAATCGTAAATCGTAACTGTAAGGTCAAGAGCGTGAACGGTAAACGGTTTATGCAGCGTGATGAAGGTCACCTTCTGGATACGCTTATTGCCGCCCGCGATGCATGGCAGTTTTGAGCAGGGCTTTCTCTGCGTCAGTTTGAAGAAAGCCGTTTAAATCAAAGTGCTGTGATCAAGGCGCTTGAAATTATTGGAGAGGCAGCTGGACGTATATCGGAACAATCCCGACAGGAGCATCCCGAAATACCATGGAATGTAACGACAGGAATGAGGAATCGACTGGTACACGGGTATTTCGATTTCGATCCTGAAACAGGCTGGAACGCAATTCACAAGGATCTTCCGCCTCTTGTCAAATACCTTGAGCTCCGGTTCCCTTCTGAGTAAAATTGATACTGCAAAAAATACCCAATATCCTGAAAAACCTTAAAAAATGAAAAAATCAGACTAAAACCCGGGATATTCTCAAATACCCGCCAAAAATTACTAACCTTTGCTGACCTAATAATTTGACCTTCCCTGACATAAACTGTTATATTTCCACTGTGAACAATATTTACAGGGAGGGGATGCTATGAGACAGATGATTCCTTTCGGTAGCGGGAGAAATTCCATATTCGACGAAATGGATGACGTTTTCAGGGGTTTTTCGAATGCGATCAGGCCGATGACGCGAAGATATATTCCCGTAGACATGTTCGAGGAGAACGATGAAGTCGTGCTCAGCGTTGATGCGCCCGGGTTTGAGCCATCCCAGATAGAGATCAAGACATTCTCGGACAGGGTCAACATCAGGTCGAAAATGGAGGAGACCTCTGATATTGGGGACGAGGGAAGAACATGGTATTTCAGAAGGAATAACAGGTCCATCGATCTGTCAGTAACGCTTCCGACCGAGGTCGACCCGGACGGAGCAAGGGCGTCTTTCAAGAACGGCGTGATCACGATCAGGATGCCCAAGAGCCGGGCTGTTCAGGGCAAGGTTCTTGAGCTCAAAGGTGAATAGCGGAAACGGATTCCGGAAAATTTGCGGATAAGTTACAATTTCAAGGCGGCGGCGATTCCGCCGCCTTTGCCGTTTGCCATTTGCCGTCCGCCGGTAGGCGGATCTATGATTTACCGTTTTTCGGTTCACGATTCACGAGTTACGTGTCACGAGTTACGGCTTTAATTAAGGAGGTTCCTAAATGTCGGAAAACAAACAGTCATTTACGTTTCAGGCCGAAGCCAGGCAACTGCTCGATCTGATGATCCATTCCGTGTACTCCAACCCCGATATATTCCTTCGGGAGCTTGTCTCCAATGCTTCCGACGCTCTCGACAAACTTCGCTTCGAAGCGCTGACGAACGGGTCTTTTTCCGGTCTGGCGGAAGACCTGCACATCCGCCTCGAAGTCGATCCCGCTGCCAGGACTCTGTCCATTTCCGACAACGGGATAGGGATGAACCGGGAAGAGCTTGTGGAGTTCATCGGAACGATCGCCCGTTCCGGTACAAAAGAGTACGTGGCTCTACTGCGTGAAAAGGGTTCCGGATCGCTGCCGGAAGAGCTGATAGGCCAGTTCGGCATAGGCTTTTATTCTTCCTTCATGGTTGCGGAAAGGGTTGTCCTCGTCACCCGCCGGGCCGGCGAGGAGAAGGCCTGGAGATGGGAGTCGCCCGGAGACGGCACCTACACTCTAGAAGAGGATTCCCGCCCTTCTCCGGGTACGACAATTACGCTCTTCCTCAAGCCGAAGGAGGATGAAGGGCCGGTAAGGGATTATTCGGATCCGGCGATCGTCCAGGAAATTATACGAAGACACTCGGATTTCGTTTCCTGGCCCATCCGGATGAAGGACGAAAACGGCTCCGACGCTACCCTCAACTCCATGAAGGCTCTCTGGACAAGGCCGGAGAGCGAAGTCTCCGACGAGGAACACGATGAGTTCTACAGGCACATAACACACGACTGGAACAAACCGGCAAGAAGGATATTCTTCAAGGCTGAGGGGAGCATGGAATTCAGGGCCCTGCTTTATGTTCCCTCGAAAGCCCCTCTGGACATGTTCATCAGGGATATGGCCCGGGGGATACAGCTCTATATCCGAAGGATCTTCATCATGGATGACTGCCGGGATCTTGTTCCGGAATACTTGAGATTCCTCAGGGGACTCGTGGATTCGGAGGATCTTCCTCTTAATATTTCCCGTGAAATGCTCCAGCAGAGCCGCCAGGTCGAGACGATACGGAGGAGCGTGACCCGCAAGGTCCTGGAAAACCTCGCTTCAATGGCCGTGGATGACCGGGGATCATACGTTGCTTTCTGGAAGGAGTTCGGCAAGATCCTCAAGGAAGGGATCTTCTCCGACAGCAGGAACCGGGAAAAGATCATGGAAATTTCCATGTTCGATACGACCGGTCCTGAAGGTCTTACCACCCTTGATGAATACATGGGACGGATGCCGGAGGAGCAGGATGCGATCTACTACGTTACAGCCCCGACCCTGACTGTAGGGAAGAACAGCCCACATCTCGAGGCATTTACCGCAAAGAGGTTCGAAGTGCTTATTCTTGCGGACCCTGTCGATGAGATCTGGACTCCGGCTGTGACGGAGTACAAGGGCAAGAAGTTCACTTCGGTCGCCAAAGGACTTGTCGATCTTGACGGATCCGGAAAAACCGGCGAGGAGAACGAAAAACCTCGGGATGAAAGACTGGATGCCCTGCTTAAGGATCTTAAAAAGGCTCTCGAAGATGAGGTGAAGGAGGTCCGGATATCCGGACGGCTGAAGACTTCACCGTCCTGCCTGGCGGGAGAGGATTTCGACCTTACGCCGCAGATGGAAGCATTGTTGAGGGCTGCGGGGCAGGATGTACCCAAGGTCCGCAGGAACCTGGAGATCAACCCTTCTCACCCGCTCGTGGAAAAATTGTCGAGGATCCATGCGGAAGACCCCACCGACCCGAGAGTAGCGAGGTTTGCGAGAATTCTTTACGGGCTGGCGGCGCTTTCCGAAGGGGGAAGGATCGACGACCCTGCTGCTTTCAGCCGAGAAGTTTCGGATCTGCTGGCGGAGTAGGAACGAAACTTGCGGCCGGAGCGGTTATAATGATCGTCTGTATGAAAAAGACAGATACTGAAAGATCCGCCAGGGGGTGGACCACGTGTCCAGGGCTTTCGTAGACGAGGACAGCGAAGCGATTCTGAATCGCGAGTCCATCGAGCATGAGAAAAAACTGCGGGACTGGCTCATGATACAGGAGAAAAAACTGAACTTTCTCGAATCGGACGACCCGAAGGCCGCATCCATGGATCAGGCCCTCAGGATGAAATGGATCCGCGAGACTCGAGAGGATATCGAGCGCACCCGCATGACCCTGGAGGATCTTGCTTCATCAGGGACAGACGGTGCTGAAGCGGGGGATCCGGGTTAATGCTTATAATAATCCGGCTTTTTCGTTTTCTGCTCCC
Source organism: Synergistaceae bacterium UBA4088 (assembly GCA_002382605.1). Taxonomy (GTDB): domain Bacteria; phylum Synergistota; class Synergistia; order Synergistales; family Thermovirgaceae; genus UBA2252. Next base: position 11,569 of record DFYG01000178.1, read on the forward strand.
GCTAGTGCTGGGTTTCTTTCTTATCAGGGCATTTTCGGGGTTGTTCTACGGGTGGCTGAATCAGGGAAGGCGCTACGGCGGGTCCTCCTCCCGGAACGGGTCCGGTTATGCTCCCCCGCCGCCCCCCGGTAGAAATTCCTTTCGCGACCCTTACGATGTCCTTGGGTGTTCTCCACGCGACTCGGACGACAAGATAAGGAAAACCTATCACAAACTTGTGGCCAGGTATCACCCCGACAAATTTATCGGGCTTGAACTGGACAAGGAGTTTATTGATCTTGCTTCAAGAAGATTCCAGGAGATCCAGGAGGCATACGAAGAGATCCGGAGATCCAGAGGTTTTGTTTGATCCTGGCACCCTTGCGGCACGGATAAACCCATTGGGAGAGGAGAGCAGCAGATATGAAGAAACGGATTGTTTTTGGGACGGGTTTTCTGATAGCCGCTCTTTCGTTTGGCTATATGTCGCTTTTGCGTAATGTCGATNNAATTAGCAATAGCCGAAATGGGGAACGAGGTTACTCTCTCAACCGCCACTCTCTCCGGAGGGTCCGGGGATACGATTTTCGCCCTGGCCCGGGGCGGAGCGCCGGAAGATACGAGGAAATTCAGGCTAGTCGAGGGAAATGGAATTCTACTCTGGGTAGACCGCTCACTTCGCTTCAGGGGCAAAGTCATAGACCTCGATATCGGTTTTATAAACGAGGGCATGATCGTTTACGCCACCAACTTCATCCCCGCACCCTAGGCTTATCGGAGGATCTCATGGCGAAGAGGAACAGGATACCAGTCGACGGGACCGGCGAAATTGCGGTGAATACCGTTTTGGGAGATCTCCTGCGGGAGAGCGGTCTTTCTGGGGAAGCAGATTCCTGGACAGATATCCCGGCAGCGAAACCTGAAAGGCCGGCCGGCTCTGTTTCACTGCCTGACTTTAACCGCGTGGGCAAGATCGTCCTCAGAGTACAGAGAAAGGGCAGGGGCGGGAAAACGGTTACGATCCTTTCGGGATCCGGACTTGGGGCGAACGAAATGGAACCCCTGGCGAAGGCGCTCAGGAAAGGGCTCGGTTGCGGAGCCCGTGTCGAGGAAAGTGCCATTGTCCTGCAGGGAGATGTATCAGAGCGGGCGGAGCGATGGCTTCGGGACAGGGGCGCAAAACAGATCGTCGGCGGCTCCTGACCGCCGCGGGGAGGTTTTTCGATGTCATGGTATGTCCGTACCCAGACGGGCTGGGGACTCAGGGGTATTCTTCTTGGCGCATTTGTTGTTCTGATATACCGGGCAAGGCTCAGGGCTGGTTCCTGGAACGGAATATCCGGATCGTCCGAATTCTGGCCGTTGATGGTGGCAGGTATTATCCTCGCCCTGGTCGTCCTCGTCTTTACGGTCATGACCGTGACAGTGGATGAAAAAAATATCGAGATCGCAATGGGGCTGGAACTTATCCGGAAAAAAGTTCCCGTTTCAGAGATAGCATCCATCGTTGAGGTTGGCATACCCTGGCACTCCGTTGGTTTCAAAAAGGTCTCCGGAGGATGGCTTTACAGCGTGGCCGTATCCGGGGGGGTGGATATCGCGTTGAAGAACGGTAAACGTTATATCATAGGCACAGATGACCCGGAGGGACTTTTGCAGGCGATCAGGCAGAGGATGTCCGACGGCATCGATTAAAAAAGAAGGGTCATCCCGGTCATCTTTCAAGGCCTTACTCCGGCCGGAATACTCCTATTCCGAGGCGAAATTTTCCAGGTCCCTGCCTTCAAGCCTGAGAATGGATACTTCGTCAAGGTTTTTAGCCCCGATCCTGTGATAGAAATCCAGAGCCGGGGTGTTGTTCTTCATGCACCACCATTCGAATCTGCCGCACTTTCTCTCCACGGCAAGGGATGCCAGCCATTTCAGCATAGTTGTTCCAAGCCCTTTGCCCCTCCAGTCAGGTCGGATGTAAAGGTCATCCAGATGCAGCCCTTTCCTGCCGAGGATCGTGGAAAATGAATGGTAAAAGACTGCAAAGCCGACAGTTTCTTCCGCAACTAACGCCAGAACTGTTTCGGCAGCGGCATCGTCTCCGAAAAGATTTTCAGCAAGGCTCTCTTCTGTAGCAGTTATCCGGTCCGCAATACCTTCGTATTCAGCCAGTTCCCTGATGAATCGCAGGACAAGAGCCGTGTCGGAGCGCTTTCCCTTCCTGATGGTCAGGTCATTGAGAAACCTTTGGTTTTTCCCTGACAAAGCGGAGACCCCCCTTGAAATTTCAAAAATAAAGCTTGCATGGGACAGAAAATAAGAAGTTAAAGGTACCAAGCAATGGATATAAGGCTCAGGAAGCCTGCCTTCCATGTTTTCCGCATTATTCCTCCTGTGTTTTCTTCTCGGGATATAATACATCAAGAATCTTAAGAGCCGTTAAGATCGAAAGGAATGGAGGATCATAAAAAAGCGTAGAAACAATTGACCTTTAGTGATCTTGGAGGTTCAGGAGATGAAATTCTGTTATTTCGATGAAAGCGGAATGGGAGAAGAACCCGTACTGGTCGTTGCCGGAATAGACGTGGATGCTGGCCGCATGCGCACCACAAGGAAGGATTGGGCGGATTTTCTTGAATCCCTCTCTCGCAGGATCGAGCGGCCGGTAGATGAATTTCATACCAGGAATTTCTACAGGGGAAACCGGCTCTCCCGGACGATCGACGGCAACGAGCGAGCCGAGGTCATATCAGCCATCCTTGACTGGCTTGCCGCCCGCCGCCACAGAATAACCTTCAGCGCCATTCTGAAAAGCCGGTTCGAGAGCTTGCGGACAGCTCCATACCTGAAGGATCTCGGCACTCCGTGGAGCGCGGCGGCATTTCACTGCGTTCTCACACTCCAGCGGGCCCACCAGGGCTTGAAAGGTTCCCGGCGCCAGACGGTCCTTATCTTCGACAGGGAAGTCGCCGAGGAGGACCGCTTCAGTGAACTGATAAAGTACCCCCCGGACTGGTCACGGGAATACTACGATCCTCCAGGTGACGCCACTCCTCTCGACACCCTTCTCGAGGCTCCGCTCTTTGCCGACTCGCGTCTCGTCCTGCTCATCCAGGTTGCCGATATGGTCGCCTACCTTCTGCGCTTTTACGCCGAGCTCCAGGAAGGGCTTTCGCAGGAGAGTTATCCGGGAGAGCGGAAGCAGATCGAGGAGTGGGCGGTCAGGATCTTCGGAATGTCTCTCCCGGGTTCTCTCCGATACCCTGAACGCTGCCCCGAAGGCGCCTGCGGTATCTTCTGGGATCTGGCTCCGGAAACATTGAGGAGGTAGGTTATGAAGCAATATCGTCAGCGTTTAGGGACTTCTGAACAAAATCCTTTGAAAATGGTAACAGCAGAACCTTGACAGCCNNTGACTCGTAACTCGTGACTCGGAAAATCAAAATCCATATCTGTACCCGATCCGAAACTTTTGAAGTCTCTTCAAAACCCGAATAAAAGCATTCACCACCGAGGGCCACGGAGAAGGTCAAAAGAGAGAGAACCGATATTCTGTATTTAAAAACAAAGCTACTTCGTTGGCAGGATCCTTAATATACCAGCGTTTACATGGGGTGGGTATTCGATCGGGAGGGAGTCCTTCCGTGGGTACGGTACCACTCGAAAAGTGAGGATATCCTTTCGGGGATGCTTTCCGTGCGGATGGTTTCTTCAAAAGGAAGCGTTGCGGCGATCCTTCCGAGGTAGTACGGGGTGCGGCTGATGGGGAAGAAGGGTCCCCTGTAAACTATGTAGTCATCGTAAATGACCCATTCCAGAATACCCGGGTCGAGATCCTCACCGGCGTTAAGACGGGGGCCGGGGCCGAATTTCAACATGCGGCCTGCCCCACGTTCATCACCAAGGAAGGCGAAGGCCTCTCCCTCTGCCTTGAGACAGATCAGCAAAACATTGCCCTGCTTGTCAACGAACAGGTCATGGAAACCCCAGAAGGGAGGATCGAAGATCAACAGACGTTTTCCCTGCGCCCATCGAAAATAGGCATCCAGGCGCGGAGCCCTGGTGATCATCTCCTCATGTGTAAGGGGCAATTTCTTCCTGCGGAAAAGTTTACCTAGAAGAGCAAGAGGGTCCATGAAGTCATTCGGAAAGGAATTGAGAAATTTTCCCGGAAAGTTCATCCCAGGTCAGGGAAAAGGTCATCACCGAACCGAGTTTTATGCTGTTCTGCTTCTTCTTGTTGATGCCGCCCATGAGGCCTTCCTTGGCCTGGTCCATGGTGAAGATGCTATAGCGGCGGTTGCCCTTGGGCTTGGTTATGTCGACCAGGACCCATCTGAAAGTACCGGCGGCCATTGCCGACCGGGAGGTGTTCAACTGCATCAGTTCCATCTCCGCCCCGGAGCCTTTCTGGTCTCCAATTTCAACGACCCTCGGCCTGGCCCCCATGTACATCTTCAGGTTGAAAAATATTGAATGAGTATGGCCATCACGGCTTATGAATACTCCCAGATCAAACCCGAAATCGAGGATGATGAAGAACTCGTCGATCTTTCCTTCTTCCTGAAGGGACGAGAGCATTCCAAGAAGTTCCTGCAGAAGTCCGGTCCGGAAGCTGTCTTCCGGGTGAGATCCTTTGATGATATCGGGCTCAAGGCTGAATGCCAATGGAACCACCATCCTCTTTCTTTTTTGAACGCATTTCCCAGTCCGCATCCTTCGATGGAACGTCAGTAACTCTTTTCGTATGTAACTGTGAACAAGATTATACCCTAATAATCAGGAAAAAATGGAAGACATGACTTCCGGCCTGGGTTGATCCATGAACGACGGGCTCCTTTTTATCAGAGCATGGCCTATACTTATAGGATAAATATGAATTTGATGTATATGTGATTCTTGATCGACAGGGAGGTTTATGCAGATGCGTTTTTCGAAGACACTTATCCCCACCACCAGGGAGACCCCAAAAAACATCTCCGACCCCGCGGTCGCGAGGCTTGCAAGGGCCGGTTACATTATCCCGGACCAGGATAGGAGAACAGTCAGCCTTTTACCTATGGGAGTCCTTCTCTGGGAAAGGGTGATCTCCGGAGTTGCTGACCTGGCGAGAGAGGCGGGTTTTCAGATCGTAGGTTTTGAGGACCTTGCAGGCGACGCACTGGCGGTATCTCAAAAACTTGTTAAAAGCTACCGCCAATTGCCGCTCTCTTTTTTGGGCGGCGACATCAGGAGAGTGGATGCAGCGGGGTTTGCCGCTGACCTCGATTCAGCCTTCACCGCCCGTGACGCTTTCCTTGAGATAGCCCGTGAGATCGCCGGCATGGCAGGGCTTGCCGCTTACAGCGGAGAAACGACCGGCGGCGCGAGGAAGTACGTATCCCTCCCCTGTGAGAAAGGTTCCTGGCACGCTGCGAGCGGTTTTATCTGCTCCTCATGCCAGTGGTGCGGGGACGAGGCATCTCCGTCACCTTCTCCTGAACCTTACAGGGAAGAAGAGGCTCCGCTTCAGGAGGTTGAAACGCCTGGAGCGGATACCATCGTTGAACTTTGCAGGCAGCTGGATATCGCACCGGCCAGAACATTAAAGACCATGTTCTATGCGGCCGAGACCCCCGGCAACAAGGAGATCGTAGTTGTTCTCGCAAGGGGCGATCACCAGATAAACGACCGCAAACTCTCGCATGTCCTTGGCAGTGCAGTGGTCAGATTTGCCGATCCGCTGGAGATCAGGGAAGCCGTTGGTGATCTTGCGGGGTACCTTGGCCCTGTGGGTCTCTCTTCTGGCATTCGCGTATTCGCGGATCTGCATGTTGAAGGCTGCCGGAACCTTGTTGTCGGGGCCAACAAACCGGATTTTCATCTTCTGAACGCCTGCTGGGGGCGTGATTTCAAGGCCGGCCGGGTTGTGGATATTGTCAGCCTGCAGGAGGATATCCCCTGCCCTGACTGCGGTTCCGCCGTGCTGCCCGCCCATCTTGCCAGGATATCCGTTGCAGGTGTGGAACCAGAAGTCTCCGGGCTTACCTTCCAGGGTGATGGAGGGGCGCCCCGCGCGGCTTTTCGCTGGGACGGGAACCTCTGCCTTAATATCCTGATTTTCGCCATGACGAGGGCTGAAGGTTTCCCCGCCCGTTTTGCCCCCTTCGATGTCAACGTTGTCATTGCTTCCATGAAGAACGATGACGCTGTTGCCCTGGGACATACCCTGCTTGAAAGACTTGAGGCACGGGGTCTGCGGGTCCTGCTCGATGACAGGGAAGAGCGTGCCGGCGTCAAGTTCTCAGATGCGGAACTGCTGGGTATTCCCGTTACTGTCATAGCCGGGAGGGAGGCTTCCGAGGGGATCGTCGAAACCTGGCTGCCAGANNCCGCCGATGCCGTCATAGAGCATGCAATTCGCCTGATCCAGTAGTTACCCTTAGTGGAGTATCAGCCATTTTACCCATCCTCAATCCGGGGAAGAGCTCTAGAATTTACTCATCAGAGTTACATGAATTGACGGATGGAGGGAAAATGATATGAATAAAAGATCTGTTTTTCTTGCTCTTGCGGCTGTTCTCGTTGTAAGCGCCGCTGCTTACGCCCACGGTGGAGGCTTCCCGGGAATGGGCGGATTCGGCGGAATGGGAGGGTTCGGCCACGGAGAGTATTACCAGGGCGAATGTCAAATAGACGGAGATGAAAGGGTTACTCAGGGATCCGGTATTTACAGGGGTGGTCTGAACGCGGAGGTTCCGCAGGATGTCCGTGACAGGATACAGGAGCTCCAGCGGACGCATCTCGAGATGAGGCTGGCACTTGCCCAGGATAAGCCCGACGTAAATACGGCAAGGCTCCTTTTCGGGAAAGCACAGAAACTCCAGAACGAGATCGCGAAATGGCGGTTCGAGAAATACATGGAGACACTTTCTAGATAGAGAAGTACCTCCCTTTCAAACGCGGGGCCTCCCGAGGCCCCGCGTTTTTCTTATGTTCAAGATCTGTTCTTAAAACCCCTGAAAATTGCGAAAAAGAATAAAAAACAGCCTGAATGACCCTAAACCGGAAATAATAGTTTATAGTTGCGATATGTGACGATTCAAGGAATTGCCTGGTATTTATTGACCTATATAATGGTTTTGTATATGGTCAATATTAGTCAGACCTTTCCCGGGAGAAATTTCCGGGATTCTGTCTGCCATAGGAGGAGTGCCCAATGTCTCGAACTGTAGGAATAGACCTCGGAACAACCAACTCGGTAGTTGCCGTTCTTGAGGGAGGACAGCCCACTGTTATACCCAATGCGGAAGGGAGCCGTACGACGCCGTCCGTAGTGGCGTTCACAAGGGACGGAGAAAGACTCGTGGGAATACTTGCAAGGCGCCAGGCCGCACTGAATCCCAAGGGAACCGTATCGTCGATCAAACGTTTCATGGGAAGAAATTTTGATGAAGTCGGGGAAGAGATGAAGATCGTCCCCTACACCGTTCTGCAGGGCAGCAACAACTCTGTAAAGGTGCAGGTGGAGGGTAAGGAATATGCCCCGGAGGAGATAAGCGCGCAGGTACTCCGTAAACTTGTGCAGGATGCCGCGTCCTGGCTGGGAGAAAAGGTCACCGAAGCGGTTATCACTGTCCCGGCCTACTTCAACGACTCACAGCGACAGGCGACCAAGAACGCGGGGAAGATAGCGGGGCTGAATGTACTGCGCGTGATCAACGAGCCTACCGCCGCCGCGCTTGCCTACGGAATGGACAAGAAGACGAACGAGACGGTGATGGTCTTCGACCTTGGGGGAGGGACGTTCGATGTCTCGATCCTCGACGTCGGGGAAGGACTTTGCGAGGTCCGGTCAACGGCGGGAGACACTCACCTCGGTGGGGACGATTTCGACAAGTGCGTTGTGGACTGGCTGGCTGAAGAGTTCAAGAAACAGGAAGGTATAGATCTCAGAAAGGACCGGCAGGCGCTCCAGCGACTTTACGAGGCGTCGGAGAAAGCCAAGTGCGAACTCTCGAGCCGTACGACTACGGAGATCAGTCTTCCGTTCATAACGGCGGACGCGAACGGGCCTAAGCACCTTGCGTTCAACCTCACCCGCGCCAAGTTCGACGAACTGACCCGGCACCTTGTCGAGCGGTGTCTGCCCCCGATGGAACAGGCTCTTAAAGACGCGAAACTTGAAGCAAAAGACATCAACGAGATAATCATGGTAGGCGGTTCGACCCGTGTTCCGGCAGTTCAGGAGCTGGTAAAGCGCTTCACCGGAGGCAAGGCTCTCAACATGACCGTCAACCCCGATGAAGTTGTCGCAGTCGGAGCCGCGGTCCAGGCCGGTATCATAAAGGGAGAGATCAAGGATGTTCTTCTCCTGGACGTGACCCCGCTTTCGCTCGGGATCGAAACTATGGGCGGAGTAATGACGAAGATCATAGAGCGCAACACGACCATCCCCTGCAGGAGGTCGGAGGTCTTCTCGACGGCGGAGGATAACCAGCCGGCTGTTGATGTTGTGGTGCTCCAGGGCGAGAGGGAGATGGCCAAAGACAACCGGAAGCTTGGCAACTTCAAACTGGAGGGCATCCGCCCGGCTCCAAGAGGACTTCCTCAGATCGAGGTAACTTTCGACATAGATGCCAACGGTATCCTGAACGTCTCGGCAAAAGACAAGGAGACGGGTAAGGAACAGCAGATAACCATAAGCAACTCGACCAACCTCGACGAGAGCGAGATAAACCGGATGGTCGACGAGGCCCGCATCCATGCCGATGAAGACAAAAAACAGCGGGCAATGGCCGACGCGAAGAACGAGCTCGAGGCCGCAGCCTATCAGGTCGAACGTGTGCTTTCAGAGCTGGGAGACAAAGCTCCCGCGCACGAAAAGGCCAGGGGAGAGGAATTGGTCCGTGAGGCCAGAGAAGCCGTATCAGGCGGGGCGGATATTTCTCGCCTGCAGGCCCTGACTCAGGATCTTAAACAGGCAGCGGCCGCCCTCTCGCAGCACGCTCCTTCAGGATCCGACAGTCAGGGGGAGAGCCCTGAAGAGGAGCCTGATAAAAAAGACGGTGATGATGTAATAGACGCCGAGTTCAACGAAGGTTGATGCAGTTAGAATAGAGGTATGCCGGAGGCAATGTCTACTGACAGGTAGTGCCGGTGTCGGGGTGGAGGGGTATGAATGAAATTTCGTGATTACTACGAGATACTGGGCGTCCAAAGGGACGCGTCCCAGGAAGAGATACAGAAGACATACAGGAAACTTGCAAGAAAGTACCACCCCGACGTCAACAAGGCCTCAGACGCGGACAAGCGTTTCAAGGAGATAAACGAAGCCTATGAGGTCCTCCGCGACCCCGAGAAAAGGAAAAAGTACGATGCGCTCGGACCCAACTGGAAGAACGGCCAGGACTTCTCCCCACCCCCTGGTGGGGGTGGGGGGTTCCATTTCGAGGGACAGGATGGAGCCGGGTCCTTCAGTGATTTCTTCGAGGCTATCTTCGGCCAGGCTGGAGGCTTCGGCTCGATGGGCGGTAATCCCTTCCAGGGACGCTCAATGCGCCGCAGAGGCAAGGACCTTGAGTCCAGGATAGAGCTGACGCTGGAGGAGATCGCCGCGGGGGGCAAAAAGCAGGTCACGTTCGACGTCCTTGAAAGAGGTGCCGACGGCAGGGCCCACAGGACCAGGAAAACGCTTGACGTCAAAATTCCACGCGGAGTCACTGAGGGTTCGAGGATACGTCTTGCGGGGCAGGGAGAGAAGGGTTCCGGCGGCGCGCCGGATGGGGCCCTTCTCCTTGAAGTACACATTAAAAAGGACCCATGCTTCGGCGTGGAAGGGCAGGACCTGCGGACCACCGTGGACATCACTCCATGGGATGCCGCCCTCGGCGCCAGCGTGCAGGTTCCCGTACTCGGCGGTTCCGTGACCATGAAGATACCGCCCGGCACCCAGAGCGGACAGGTCCTCCGTCTCAAGGGCAAGGGACTCCCCGGAAAAGGGGACTGCGCCGGAAACATACTCGTTACTCTGAGGATAGTCGTGCCGAAGAGCCTCACTCCACGCGAGAAGGAGCTCTTCGAAGCCCTGGCAAAGGAGTCGGAATTCAAGCCCAAAACCGTTAATCGTGAATCGTAAATCGTGAATCGCAAGATAAGGATTTCATCCCGAAATCCCGCAGGGGTGAGAGATCTGGTTCGGCTTTTTCGATTAACGGTTAACGATTCAAGAGGTGCCCGGCGTTCTTTGCCAGGGGACGAATAACGGCTCACGTTTTCAGCTTCTGATCTTCCGATTCACGATTCACGACTAACGACTCACGTTTTTATAGGGGGTGTCCACATGGACCTCAACAAACTTACGCTCAAATCTCAGGAAGCGCTTTCAAGCGCGCAGAATATCGCCGTCACCATGGGGCACATGGAGGTCGACGGAGAACACCTGCTGCTTGCCCTCCTGAAGCAGGATGATGGTCTGATCCCGCGCCTTCTTGAAAAGATGGGGGCACCCCCCGAGGCTGTCGCTAAAGAAGTCGAAAATGATCTGGCCCGCAGGAGCAGGGTCTCTGGCCCGGGTGTCGAGCCCGGCAAGATAATGATCTCGATGCGCCTCTCCCGCCTTCTGGTCTCCGCCGAGGAGAGCGCCGCAAGGATGAAGGACGAATACGTATCGGTAGAGCATATCTTCTCCCGTCTCCTGGAGGAGGGAAACTCCACCGCCGCAGGGCGCATACTCGCGAAGGCGGGCATCACCCCCCAGTCGTTCCTGAAAGCACTTCAGGATGTAAGGGGAAGCCAGCGGGTGCAGAGCGCCGATCCGGAGAACAGCTACGAAGCGCTTGAAAAGTACGGCCGCGACCTTGTCGAGATGGCCCGCTCCGGAAAACTGGACCCGGTCATCGGGCGCGACGAGGAGATACGCCGCGTAATACGTATCCTCAGCCGCAAGACGAAGAACAATCCCGTCCTCATCGGGGAACCCGGCGTCGGAAAGACCGCCATCGTTGAGGGTCTTGCGCAGCGCATCGTCAGGGGTGATGTTCCCGAAGGTCTGAAGGACCGCTCGGTATTCGCGCTCGATATGGGTTCCCTTCTTGCGGGAGCCAAGTTCAGGGGAGAGTTCGAGGAACGCCTCAAGGCGGTTCTCAACGAGGTGAAGGAGAGCGACGGCCGCATACTGCTCTTCATCGACGAACTTCACACGATAGTCGGGGCGGGCAAGGCGGAAGGCGCCATCGACGCGGGCAACATGCTCAAACCGATGCTCGCGCGCGGAGAACTTCACTGCATCGGCGCAACGACCCTCGATGAATACCGCAGGCACATAGAAAAAGACGCCGCTCTCGAGCGCCGCTTCCAGCCCGTGATGGTCGATCAGCCGACCGTCGAGGACACGATATCCATCCTCAGGGGACTCAAGGAGCGTTTCGAGGTGCACCACGGGATACGCATCCAGGACAACGCCCTCGTGGCTGCCGCTGTCCTGTCTGACCGCTATATCACGGACAGGTTCCTCCCGGACAAGGCTATCGACCTCGTCGACGAGGCATCCGCGATGATCCGCACGGAGATAGACTCGCTCCCCGCAGATCTGGATGCCGCCACCCGAAGGGTAATGCAGATGGAGATAGAAGAGGCTGCACTCGCGAAAGAGACGGACAAGGCAAGCATCGAGCGCCTTGGGAACCTTCGCAGGGAGCTGCAGGATGCCCGTGCGGCGGCTGATTCCATGAGAGCGCAATATGACGCTGAAAAGCAGGCCATCGGAAAGCTGCAGAACCTCCGGAGCCAGATCGAGAGCACCAGGCGGGAGATAGAAAAGGCCGAGAGGGACTACGACCTCAACAGGGCGGCCGAGCTCAAGCACGGAACACTCCCCGATCTTGAACACAGGCTCGCCGCCGAGGAGAAACTGCTCGTATCAAAGCAGGGGGATGACAAACTGCTCCGCGAGGAAGTAACCGCCGAGGAGATATCGCGCATAGTCTCGCGCTGGACGGGTATCCCGGTCACAAGGCTTCTCGAAGGGGAACGGGAAAAGCTCCTCCGCCTGGACGAGGTGCTTCATGAGCGGGTCATNNGTGCTTCGCGCCCGGTCAGGCATCAAGGATCCCAGAAGACCCATAGGATCATTCATATTCCTGGGTCCCACAGGAGTGGGCAAGACGGAACTGGCCCGTACCCTGGCCGAGGCGCTTTTTGATTCCGAGGAGAACATGATAAGGATAGACATGTCGGAGTACATGGAAAAG
>DFYG01000168.1:0-4571 GCA_002382605.1 Synergistaceae bacterium UBA4088
CGGGCAAGAAGGTCCTGATCATGGTGGGCGAGAGCAGCCCGGCTATCTACAAGTCGGCCTCGAACATCCCCGGGACGATGGTCCTCCACGTGGACAGCATCAACGTCTACGACATCCTGAACCACAGGCACCTGATCCTTACCCTGGATGCCGCCCAAAAGATCGAGGAGGTGTACGGGGCATGAAGGAAATGCCGCAGGATATAATTCTCAGGCCGGTAATAACGGAAAAGAGCAGCCGGTTGATGGAGCAGAACAAATATACCTTCGAAGTGCATCCGCGGGCCAACAAAATAGAGGTAAGGAATGCTGTAACTACGCTCTTCAAGGTGAAGGTCGTCAAGGTCAGCACGATCTATGTCAGATCCAAGCCCAAAAAGATGGGCGCTTTCCTCGGCAAGTCAAGAGCGTGGAAGAAAGCGGTAGTTACCGTCGCGGCCGGTGAGCGCATAGAGTTCTTTGAGGGCGCTAACGCGTAGACGGGGAGGATATAGAGATGGGCATCAAAAAATACAAGGCTTATACACCAGGGCGAAGAACCATGACGACCTCCTCTTTCGAGGAGATCACTAAAAAGGATCCGGAGAAGTCCCTCGTTGAGACCCTCAAGAAGACCGCCGGGCGGAACAATCTCGGAAGGGTAACGATGCGTCATCGCGGCGGCGGATGCAAGAGGCTCTACAGGATCATCGACTTCAAACGCGACAAGATGGCCGTGCCGGGCAAAGTTGCTTCCATCGAGTACGATCCGAACCGTTCAGCAAGGATAGCGCTTATCCATTACGCGGACGGGGAGAAGAGATACATTCTTGCTCCGGTAGGCCTCGGGGTCGGCGATACTATAACCGCCGGGCCTGATGCTGATATCCGTCCCGGGAACGCCATGAAACTTAGGAATATCCCGGTGGGTACCTTTATCCACAACATCGAGCTTGAGCCGGGCAGGGGCGGTGTCATGGTACGTTCCGCAGGCACTTCGGCCCAGCTCATGGCAAAAGAGGGCAAGAAGGCATTCATAAGGCTTCCAAGCGGGGAGCTGCGCCTTGCGCTGCTCGAGTGCATGGCAACCATTGGCCAGATAGGCAACGAGGATCATGAGAACCTCACCTACGGCAAGGCCGGGAAAACACGGTGGCTCGGCAGGCGTCCCCATGTCAGGGGAATGGTAATGAACCCGGTCGACCATCCGCTCGGCGGAGGTGAGGGGCGGAGCAAATCGAACAAACATCCGGTATCTCCTTGGGGCACGCCCGCCAAGGGATACAGAACCCGAAAACGCAAGCCGTCCGATAAATTCATCGTACGGCGTCGTTTCGAGAAGTAGCGGCAGGGAGGGACGGTAATGGCTCGTTCCACGAAAAAGGGACCCTTCATCGAACAGAAGCTTCTCCGAAAGGTCGAAGTCATGAACGACGAGGGAAAGAAAAAGGTAATCAAGACGTGGTCCAGGCGGTCAACCATTGTTCCCGACATGGTCGGACACACGATAGCCGTTCACAACGGCAGGACTCATATTCCGATCTATATAAGCGAGAATATGGTTGGTCATAAGCTTGGGGAGTTCGCGCCCACGCGAAAGTTTGGCGGTCACGCTGGGCAGGAACGTTCCACCCGCGTCCGTTAGGAGGAGCTGTTTATGGAAGCTAAAGCCGTTGCAAGGCAGGTGCGGGTATCGCCCACAAAATCAAGACAGGTCCTCACGCTGATCCGCGGCAAGAAGGCCGGAGTAGCGCTTGACGCACTCCGTTTTACCCCGAAGGTAGCGGCGCGTGTCATCGAAAAGGTTCTGAAAAGCGCTATTGCAAATGCCGAGCACAACTACGGAATGGATATGGATCGACTGGTCATCGTAAAAGCTTACGCGGACCAGGGTCCATCGATGAAGCGTTGGCAACCGGTTTCAATGGGCAGGGTGCATGCCTACAAGCACCGTACCAGCCATATTACCGTAGTTGTTGCTGAACGCTAAGGAGGGTTGACCGTTGGGCCAGAAAGTACACCCTGTTGGGTATCGCCTCGGATTCGTCCGCGACTGGGAATCAAGATGGTACGCGGGTGGCAGGGATTATGCGGTAAAACTGCACGAGGACCTCAAACTGAGGAAATGGATCATGAAAAGGTGGTCCCATGCGGGGATATCAAAAGTTGAGATCGAGCGCATAGGCAAGGTCATTCGTTTTACTATCTGGACCGCCCGGCCGGGTGTCGTGATCGGCAAGGGCGGAACCGAGATACAGAAGATCAGGGAGGAGATCCAGGCGTTGACAGGCAGCAAGGTCATGATCAACGTCCAGGAGATCAAAACCCCCGACAAGGAAGCGCAGATAGTGTCCGAAGGAGTGGCATCCGCTCTGGAGAGAAGGGTCAGCTTCCGGAGAGCCATGAAACAGTCCATCTTCCGGGCGATGAAATCCGGTGCACAAGGTATCAAGATCCAGTGCAGCGGAAGACTCGGTGGAGCTGAGATAGCCCGTACCGAATGGTATCTTGAGGGACGGCTTCCCCTTTCCACGCTAAGAGCCGATATAGATTACGGTTTTGCAGAAGCCAAGACCATTTATGGAGTGATAGGCATCAAGGTCTGGATATACAAGGGGCAGGCCGTGCGGCCGGCTCCTGCAGGAACCCAGGGTACGGCCGAGAGGAGGTAGACGGGAATGCTGATGCCGAAAAGGGTTAAATACCGCAAGCCTTTCCGACGCCCCCTCAGCGGGACCGCCAAGGGCGGAAAGACAGTGGCCTTCGGAGAGTACGGTCTTCAGGCTCTGCAGTGCGCATGGATCACTGCCAGGCAGATAGAGGCGGCGAGGGTAGCTATATCCAGGAAGATGCGCAAGGGCGGAAAAACCTGGATCAGGATATTTCCGGATCACCCCTTTACCAAGAAGCCTCTGGAAACACGAATGGGCAAGGGTAAGGGAAACCCTGAGTTCTGGGTTGCGCCCGTCAAGAGGGGCAAGATCATGTTCGAAATAGCAGGAGTTCCAAAAGAGGTTGCCGAGCAGGCATTCCTTACAGCTTCCCACAAGCTGCCGATCAAGGTCCGCCTGGTCTCCCGTGATGGAATGGGTGGTGAATAGGGATGAATGCCAGAGAACTGCGCGAATTATCCTTAGAGGAACTGACTGACAAGCACAAGCAGTTCAAGGAAGAACTTTTCAATCTCCGTTTCCAGCACGCCATCGGACAGCTCGGAAACACCGGGCGCATTGGAGATGTCAGGAAATCCATAGCCAAGGTGCTGACGGTGATGCGGGAAAAGGAGATCGGGCTGAAGCGCCCGGTGTAGGAGGGAACAGGCAATGGAGGACAGAGTGATCTCTCGTAAGGCACGTGTGGGCATAGTGGTAAGCGACCGTATGTCCAAGACCGTGGTAATAAAGGTTGACCGTATGGCCAAGCACCATCTCTACGGAAAACCCGTGTTGAGGAGCAAGAAGTTCATGGCTCATGACGAGGAAGAGACCTGCCGTATAGGAGACAGGATCCGCATCGAGGAGACACGCCCGCTCAGCCGCTGTAAACGCTGGCGGGTCGTCGAGATAATCGAACGCGCGCCCGTTTTTGGCGGAAGCCAGGAGAAGGAGGCGTAATCGATGATCCAGCTCCGGACAATGATGAAAGTTGCCGATAACTCCGGCGCAAAGAAGATAATGTGCATTCAGGTTCTCGGCGGAAGCCGGAGACGTTACGCCTCGGTGGGCGATGTTGTGGTCGCATCCGTCAAGGAAGCTATCCCCAACAGTAACGCGGGGAAGGGTGACGTTGTCAAGGCGGTTATCGTCAGAACGAGGAAAGAGGTCCGCAGGCGTGACGGCTCTTATGTCAGGTTCGATGATAACGCCGCGGTTCTTATCGACAACAATGGAGACCCGCGGGGGACCCGTATCTTCGGCCCTGTGGCCCGCGAGTTGAGGGAAAAACGATTCATGAGGATCGTCTCCCTGGCTCCGGAAGTGGTTTAGGAGGACTTCGGAAATGAGCAAAATGCGTATCCGCAANNAAGGATAAGGGGAAGGAAGGGAAAGTACTCCGGTATTTTCCCGTAAGGGACATGGTCCTGGTCGAAGGGGTCAACGTGATGACCAAGCACGTCAAGCCATCGGCAAAAAACCCCCAGAGCGGGATCATCAAGCAGGAGGCTCCCGTTTACTCCAGCAAAGTCAAGTTAGTCTGCACTGCGTGCGGCGCGGCGACCAGGGTTGGCCGGGCCTTTCTTGAGAACGGCCGCAAGGTTCGCGTCTGCAAGGCGTGCGGCGAAATTATCGATAAGGCGTAACGGGGAGGCGACGGGATTATGCCGCGTCTGGCGGAATTGTTCAAAAACGAGATAACAGGACGCCTGCAGAAGCAGTTCGGATACTCGAATATCATGCAGGTGCCGAGAGTGCAGAAAGTGGTCGTTAATATCGGAGTAGGCGAAGCAAAGGTCGACTACAAGTTCATGGAGGCTTCACTGGCGGAACTGCGCACCATTACCGGCCAGCAGCCCATGATGAAAAGAGCCAAACGCTCGGTGGCTGGCTTCAAACTGCGCGAAGGGATGCCGGTCGCCTGTTCGGTAACTCTCAG